>CAIJPE010000411.1 GCA_903822435.1 uncultured beta proteobacterium
CAGCAAGCCACATGCCACGGGCTCTCAGAAGGTGGGCGGGGTGTTGATCCACAGCACCCGTGCCACCGTGCGGCCCGGGTTGCGATAGGTGTGCGGCAGGTTCGAAGGGAAGGCAAAGGAATCGCCTTGGGCCAGCGTGTGGCTGACCTCGCCGATGCTGAGCACGAGACGGCCTTCCAGCACGTAGCCCACTTCGTCGCCTTCGTGCTGCATGGGCCCCATGCTGCCCCCGCCGGGCGCCACGATGTGGATGTTGCCTTGCAACAGGTGTCCGCGGCCGGCCGGGATCAGCCGTTCCAGCGTGACGCCGGCGGCGTCTCCGTCGCCGCCTGCCGCGATGCAAGGACGCTCGCCTGCGCGGGCTACGTGATCGGCACCCGACCAGTTGGCGTCGAAAAGCGCGCCGATGTGTGTGCCCAGCGCCGTCACCAGGGCGTGCAGCACGGTCAGCGGGGGCAGCAACTTGTCGTTCTCGTACTTCGAGATCAGGCTGATGGACACGCCCACCTGCGCGGCCAGGTCCTTCATCAGCAGGCCCTTGACGAGGCGGGCGTGGCGCAGACGTGCACCGATGGCCACGGGGGGCGGCGCCGGCGCGGCCAGCAAGGCGGCCCCGGGCCTGGGACGGGAGGCCGGCCGCCTGGGTGGCGGCGGCGCTGCGGGGGCCACGGGCACCTTGATCACGGGTTTCTTCATTGGAAAGTGAGTTGAATGGCAGGTCAATGGCTGCACAGGCACGGTGCCTGGCGCACCAGCGCGCGGCGCCCAATGCGAACCATGGGCCTTGCATGCAAGTGCCGGCCCAGGCCGGCGCCCTGGGCGTGGCCGAGCGCTGGCACGTCGCGTGCTCAGGGGTGGTGGACAGATCCCGAGCGCATCGCTCATTGCCGGAGTCACCATGAAGTTCCCGTTCCGTGCCGCACTGGCCACCCTGGCCGCATCGGCCGCCGCCACCGCCTGGGCCCAGGGTGCCGCCAGTTGCCCCAACCCGATCCCGCTGGCCCTGACCACCCCGCTGACCTCGGGCGTGGCGCTGCTGGGCGTTCAGGCCAAGCTGGGCCTGGAAGACGCGGTGGAAGAGATCAACGCCGCTGGCGGCGTGGGCGGCAAGAAGTTCAAGCTCTCGGTGGAAGACGCCACGGGCTCGGCCACCACGGCACTCAACACCTTCAATCGGCTGATGGAAGACAAGCCTGTGGCGCTGTTCAGCTCGATGATCAGCCCCCACGTCTTCACCCAGAACGACGCCATCGCCAAGGGCGGCACGCCCGTGCTGGTGGCCGGCACCAACGGCCAGTTGATGAAGCAGGCCAACCCGTGGATGGTGCGCATCCACGTCCACGACGGCCAGTTGGCCGAAGCCGTGCCCACCTACGTGGTGGAGACGCTGAAGAAGTCCAAGCCCGGCATCCTGACGGTCAGCGACGACTACGGCCTGGGCGCGGCCAAGGGCTTGCAGGCCCAGTTCGAGAAGCTCAAGGTCAAGCCCGTTGCGGTCGAGAGCTACGGCCTGAATGACAAGGACATGAGCGCGCAGCTCAGCAAGATCCGCGATGCCGGGGCCGATCTCATCGTGCTGTGGGGCCGCCCGGGCGACGTCGCCCTGGTGATGAAGCAGCGCAAGGCCCTGGGCATCACGCTGCCCGTCATCGGCAACGCCAGCGCCGTGGCGGCCACCACGCTGGCCAACCTCACGGCCGAGGAGGCCGACGGCAGCATGGGCATCGGCGGCATGTTCCCGCAGATCACCCCCGACCCCAAGTCCCAGGCCTTCGCCAAGCGCGTGCTCGACCGCAGCAAGATCCCTGCAGACAACTTCGCCGTGGCCTACCGCGACGCGCTGTACCTGCTCAAGGGCATCATCGAGAAGGTCGGATGCGAGCCCGGCGCCATCCGCGACCAGCTGAAGGCCACCAAGGACTTCAAGGGCCTGTTGATCAGCTACACCGCCGACAAGGACGGCGACCTGGCGCACGCCATGGGCATCTACCGCAACAAGGGCAAGACCACCGAACTGCTGGGCACCATCACCGAGAAGGGCTTCTGACCCCCTGCGGCGGGCAGCGGCGGGCGGCTCGGGCCTCGCGATGATCCAGCTCGTGCTCAACGGCCTGGCCATGGGCGCCGTGTATGCGCTCGTGGCCCTGGGGTTGCTGCAGATCTTCAATGCCGTGCGCATCGTCAACTTCGCGCAGGGGCAGCTGCTGATGGTGGGCGCCTTCCTCGGCGTGGCCGCGCTGGTACAGGCGCAGTTGCCCGTGTGGCTGGCCTACCCGCTGGTGCTGGCGGCCATGGCGGTGCTGGGCCTGGTGTTCATGCTGGTGGCCTACTACCCGCTGCGGGGAAAGCCCTTCCACCTGGTGATCCTCACCACCATCGCCATCGGCATCATCCTGGAGAACGGTGTGCTGATCGTCTTCGGGCCGTTGCCGCAGTCGCTGCCATCGCCTTTCGACAGCAGCCCGCTGCACCTGGGGTCGGTGGTGGTCTCCCGGCACGTGCTGTTCATCTTCGCGGCCACGGCCGTGCTGCTCGGGGCGCAATGGTGGTTCATGGCCCGCACGCGATTCGGCCGCATGGTGCGCGCCACGTCGATGGACATGGACATGGCTCGCCTCGTGGGCATTCCCGTGCGCCGCACGGTGGCCGTGGCCTTCATGCTGGGCGCCATGCTGGCCGGCGCAGCCGGGCTGCTGGTGGCCCCCATGTTCCTGGCCGAGCCGGCCATGGGCGGTGCGCTGGGCCTGAAGGCTTTCGTGGTCTGCGTCATCGGTGGCTTCGGCAGCCTGTACGGCGCGGTCGCGGCCGGGCTCTTGCTGGGCGTGGTCGAGACACTGGCCGCAGGCTACCTGTCGTCCGATTTCCGCGATGCCATTTCCTTCCTGATCATGGTCGGCTTCCTGTTCGCGCGGCCCCAAGGCCTGTTCGGCGAACGGCAAACCGAGCGGGTATGAGGCCCTTGCCATGATGCTCTCCCGCCTGCACGCAGGCCAACGCCTGGCACTGCCCGCCTTGCTGGCCCTGATCGGCCTGCTGGCGGCACTGCCTCTGGTGGTGAAGGGCAACTATGCCCTGGGCCTGGTCAACCTCGGCCTGGTGAGCCTGGTGGTGGTCATCGGCCTGAACTTCATCACCGGCTATTGCGGCCAGATCAACTTCGCGCAGGCCGCGTTCTGGGGCATCGGCGCCTACGTCACGGCGGCGCTCACGCTCAAGGGCCTGTCGTTCTGGCTGGCGTTGCCGCTCTCGGCGCTGGCCACGGCGGCCTGCACGCTGCTGCTGGGCCTGCCCACGCTGCGCCTGCGGGCCTACTACCTGGCCATGGCCACCATCGCTTTCGGCGAGATCGTTCAACTGGTGCTGGTGCACTGGGAGCCGGTCACCGGCGGCACCTCGGGCCTGCGCGGCGTGCCGGGCATCCAGGTCTTCGGCTACGAGCTCAAGTCGCATGCGGCGCAATACGAGTTCCTGCTCCTGTGCGGCGGCTTGGCCCTGGCCTTGTCGCTGCGGGTGCGCCACTCCAAGCTGGGCCGCGCCATGATCGCGCTGCGCGATTCCGAGATCGGCGCCGAGGTGATGGGCGTGGATACCGTGCGCGTGAAGATGCTCGCCTTCATGCTGTCGTCGGTGTACGCCGGGGTGGCCGGCAGCCTGTACGTGGGGACCATCAACTACGTCAGCCCCGACCTGTTTTCCAATGCGCAGGCCGTGCTGTTCTTCGTGATGCTGGTCATCGGCGGCACCGGCTCGGCCGTGGGCGCCGTGCTGGGCACCATCACGCTGACCGTGCTGCCCGAGGCCCTGCGCTTCCTGAAGGAGTGGTACCTGGTGCTGTACGGCGTGGGCGTGATCGTGATGATCACGTTCCTGCCCGGGGGGCTGGTAAGCCTGGGCGCACGGTGGCGCCGTGGCAGCGATGGAAGGCCGGCCGATGGCACGGCGCCGCCTGCAGCCCCGGCGGCGCGGGCACCTTCGGCCCCTGCCCGACCGGCGACGGGCGCACTGCTGTCGGCGCGCGAGCTCACGCAGCGCTTCGGTGGCCTCGTGGCCCTGGACGCCATCAGCGTGGACATCGCACCGGGCACCGTGCACGCGGTGATCGGCCCCAACGGCTCGGGCAAGACCACCTTCCTGAACGTGCTGTCGGGCGCCTACGTGGCGCAATCGGGCTCGGTGCGGCTGGCCGGTGTCGAGCTGATCGGCCGGCGGCCGAGTGCGATTGCCCGGGCCGGCTTGTCGCGCACCTTCCAGAACATCCGCCTGTACAAGAGCCTGACCGTGCTGGAAAACGTGATGGTCGGCGCCGCCTGCCATTCGCCCCTGTCGGTGCTGGCGGTGCTGCTGCGCAGCCGCCGCCAGCGTGACGAAGAAGCCGCCTTGCGGGCCACGGCGCAATCGGCCCTGGTGCTGGTGGGCCTGGATCACCTGGCCGGCCGGCCGGCGGGCAGCCTGGCCTACGCGCAGCAGCGCCGGCTGGAGATCGCACGGGCCGTGGCAGCCGGCCCGAAGCTGCTGCTGCTGGACGAGCCGGCGGCGGGCATGAACCCGCAGGAAGCGGCCGACCTGGTGACCACCATCCGCACGTTGCGCGACACCGGCATCACGGTGGTCTTCGTCGAGCACAACGTGCGCATGGTGATGTCGGTGTCCGACCGGGTCACAGTATTCGACTTTGGCCGCAAGATCGCCGAAGGCACGCCGGCCGAGGTGCAGGCCGACCCCCGCGTGATCGAGGCCTACCTGGGCCGCCCGCGCGCCCTCCGGCCGGTGGAGCCGGACGCGGCAGACAAGCTGCAGGCCGCCCGTGCTTGATGTCCAGGACCTGACCGTGCGCTACGGGGCCATCACGGCCCTGCACGGCATCTCGTTCAAGGTCGAGCGCGGCGAGATCGTCACCCTGATCGGCGCCAACGGCGCGGGCAAGACCACCACCTTGCTCGCCTTGTCGGGCTTGCTGCCCATCGCGCAAGGCCGGGTGGTGTTCGAGGATGCGCCACTGGCGGGCTTGGCGCCCGAGGCCATCGTGCGCCGTGGGCTGGTTCAGTCGCCCGAGGGCCGGCGCGTCTTTGCGGGCATGACCGTGCAGGACAACCTGGAGATCGGCGCCACGCCCTGGCGGCGGCGCGGCCAGTCCATCGCCGACGACCTCGACCGTGTCTACACGCTGTTTCCGCGCCTCGCCGAGCGCCGCACGCAGCTGGCCTGGTCGATGTCGGGCGGGGAGCAGCAGATGCTCGCCGTGGGGCGTGCGCTGATGGGCCGGCCACGGCTGCTGCTGCTGGACGAGCCTTCGCTGGGCCTGGCGCCGATCATCGTCGAGCAGCTCTTCGACAAGATCGTCGACATCAACCGCCAGGGCGTGACCGTGCTGCTGGTCGAGCAGAACGCCGCCATGGCGCTGTCCGTGGCCGCGCGAGGCTACCTGCTGGAGAACGGCCGCGTGGTGCTGCAAGACCGCACCGAGCGGCTGCAAGACCACCCGCTGGTGCGCGAGGCCTACCTCGGCGGCTGAACGCCGGGCCAACCGCCGGGCAGGTGTCTCAGGTGCACCAGGTCGCCCGGCACGTCCACATCGCCCAGGGCCGGCAATTCGGCCCAGCGCAAGCCCGCAGCGCGGGCCCGTTCGCGGGTGGCGGCCATCACCCGCGGGGTGCTCCAGGCCATGTCCATGAACAGTTCGGGCGCCACCCGCCGCAGGCCCACCAGTGCATAGCCCCCGTCCAGCGCGGGCACGAACACGGCGTCGTGGTCGTGCAGGGCCTGCGCGGCTTCACGCAGCACGGCCCCGTCCAGCGCGGGGGCGTCGGTGCCCATCAGGAGCACGGCGGGGTCTTGGGCCAGCCGTCGCGCCAGGGCACGGTGCATGCGCTGCCCCAGGTCGCCCGGACCCTGCTCGGCCATCACCAGGCTCTGGCGCTGGGGCAGCCGGCTGAAGCACGGATGGCTGGCATCGGGCGTGACGCACACCTCCACGCTGCGAAGGCCGGCCGCCAGGCCCTGGGCCACGGCGTGCTCCAGCAGGCGTTGAGCCAGGGCGGCGGCGCCTTCGGCGCCCAGTGCCGGAATGAGCCGGGTCTTGGCCTGTCCGGGCACGGGGGCCTTGGCAAACACCACCAGGCTGCAGTCCGTGGCCTTCAAGCCCGCTCCCAGGCGTGGTAGCGGGCCACCCAGGCCAGCAGCCGCTGCGGCGCGTGGGCGCGCTTCCATTCGCCGGCTGCGTATTTGTTGGCCTCGGCCAGTGTGGGGTAGGTGTGTATGGTGCCCAGGATCTTGTTCAATCCCAGGCCCTGCTTCATGGCCAGCACGAACTCGGCCAGCAGATCGGCCGCGTGTTCGCCCACGATCGTCGCGCCGAGGATACGGTCCGTGCCGGGCGCCGTCAGCACCTTGACGAAGCCGCGGGCGGTGCCGTCGGCGATGGCACGGTCCAGGTCGTCCAGGCCGTAGCGGGTAACCTCGACGGCGACGCCCTCCTCACGGGCCTCGGCTTCGCTCAGGCCCACCCGCGCCACCTCGGGGTCGGTGAAGGTGGCGCGCGGGATCACGCGGTAGTCGGCCTTGAAGCGCTTGAATCGGCCGAACAGCGCATTGACCGCGGCATACCAGGCCTGGTGCGCGGCGGTGTGGGTGAACTGGAAGGGCCCGGCCACATCGCCCACCGCGTAGATGTTGGGGTAGAGCGTCTGCAGGTACTCGTTCGTCTCGATGGTGTGCCGCCCCGTCAGGGGGATGCCCAGCTCTTCCAGGCCGTAGCCTGTCACCCGCGGAGTGCGCCCAACGGCACACAGCAGTTGGTCGAAGGGCAGGGCCAGATCGCGACCTTCGCGCCGCACCACCAGTTGCCGCTGGCCATCGACGACCTCGGCTCGCACCGCCTCATGTCCCAGCAGCAAGTGGATGCCGTCTGCGGACAGGCTCCCGGCGACGAGTTCGGCCACCTCGGTGTCTTCGCGGGCCAGCAGGCGGGGGGCCATCTCGACCTGCGTGACCTGCGCGCCCAGGCGCGCGAAGGCCTGCGCCAGTTCGCAGCCGATGGGCCCGCCCCCCAGCACCACCAGCCGCCGCGGCAGTTCGGTCAAGCCCCAGACGGTGTCGCTGGTGAGGAAGCCGGTGTCCTGCAGGCCCGGTATGGGCGGCACGAAAGGGCTGGCCCCCGTGGCAATGACGATGCCGCGCGTGCTCAGGGTCTGCCGGCGGCCATCGGCAGCGGTGACTTCGACGCTCCAGGGGCTGGTGATGCGCGCATGGCCCTGCAGCACCTCCACGCCCAGGCCGGTGTAGCGGGCCACCGAGTCGTGCGGGGCAATGGCCGCGATCACTTGCTGGATGCGCCTCATCACGGCTGCGAAGTCCACTGCGCCGGCGGTGCGGGTGAAGCCCAGTTCGCCGGCCCGCTTGAGTTGGTGCGCGAACTTGGCTGAGCGGATCAGCGCCTTGCTGGGCACGCAGCCGTAATTCAGGCAATCGCCGCCCATCTTGTGGCCTTCCACCAGCGTGACCTTGGCCTTGACGGCCGCTGCGATGTAGGCCGAGACCAGGCCGCCGGCGCCTGCGCCGATCACCACCAGGTTGCGGTCGAAGGCGCGAGGCCGCGGCCACTTCGCATAGACCTTGCGGCCCCGCAGGCCCCCCACCACTGCCTTGGCCACCAGCGGGAACAGCCCGAGCAGCACGAAACTGCCCAGCAGGCCCGGCGAGACGATGTCGCCCGCCGAATGGATGGCAACCAGTTGCGTGCCCGCGTTCACGACCACCGCGGTGCCCGCCAGCATGCCCAGCTGGCTGACGAGGTAGAAACGCCCGGCCCCGATGGGGGTCAGCCCCATCAGCAGGTTGATCAGCCAGAAAGGGAACAGGGGCACCAGCCGCAGGGTCAGCAGGTAGAAGGTGCCGTCGCGCCGCACGCCCTCGTTGAAGGGAGCCAGACGGTCGGCGAATCGGGCCTGGATGGCATCGCGCAACAGGTAACGCGCGGCCAGGAAGGCCAGCAGGGCGCCCAGGCTTGAGGCGAAGGACACCACCAGCAGTCCGACGCCCAGGCCGAACATCGCGCCGGCGGCCAGGGTCAGGATGAGGGCGCCGGGGATGGACAGCGCCGTGGCCATCACATACAGCCCGAAGTAGGCAAGCAGGGTGGACAGCGGCCGGGCCTGGTAGGCGCCCACCAGCGCATCGCGGCTCGCCTTGAGCTGCTCCAGCGTCAGCAGCCTCCCCAGGTCGAAGTGCTCATAGGTCACGGCCAGAGCGACCACGGCCACGCCGGCGCCCACCCACAGCGCGCGGCGCGCTCCTGCGGCCATCAGGTGGCGCCGGCCGCCGCCGGTGCCTCCAGCGCGCCGCCGCAACTGCTGCCCTGGCCGGCCGTGCAGCCGTAGCAGTGGTCGGCGATGCGGATGTCCTGGCCGGCGGCATCGTGCAGAAGCAGGTCGCGCAGGTGCGGCTGCGCGAGGCCACCCAGCTGGGCGCGCAGGCCCAGCATCTGGTTGAAGTCGCAGTCGTACAGCTGGCCCTGCCAGTCCACGCTGACCAGGCTGCGGCACATCACCGAGTCGAGGTTCTCGGCACGGTAGCTGCTGCGCAGCAGTTGCATGTAGGTGCCCAGGGTGCCCTTGCTGACCAGCGTGCTGCCGAAGCGCTGGATGGGCATGTTGGTCAGTGCGAAGAGGTGGTTGAAGCGGATGCCGAAGTGCTGCTGCAGCTCGCGCTGGTAATCGGACTGCAGGGCGCCCTGCGGCGGGGGCAGGCTGGGGCCCTGGGGGTTGTAGACCAGGTTCAGCACCAGGCCGCTGCCCTCGTGGCCGTAGCCCCGCGCATTGAGCTGCTGCAGGCCGGCGATGCTGCGCTCGAACACCCCCTCGCCCCGCTGGCGGTCGACGTTGGCCATCGAATAGCAAGGCAGCGAGGCCGTCACCTCCACACCTTCATCGGCCAGGAAGTCAGCCAGGTCGTGCTGCCCCGGTTCGCTCAGGATGGTGAGGTTGCAGCGGTCGATTACCCGCACGCCCAACGCACGGGCGCCGCGCACGAGGTCCCGGAAGTGGGGGTTCAACTCGGGCGCACCGCCGGTCAGGTCCAGGGTCCCGATGTCCCTGGCCCGCAGCACCTGAATCACCAGCGCCACATGCTCGGCGTCCATCATTTCGGTGCGATTCGGCCCGGCGGCCACGTGGCAGTGCAGGCAACTCTGGTTGCATTTGTAGCCCAGGTTGACCTGCAGCGTCTGCAGCCGCTGGCGGCGGATGGGCGGGAAATCGGTGTCGGCAAGCAGGTGCAACGTGGCGCGCATGGTGGGTTGGGTCGGTGACAGCAGGGCAAAGCTTACAGGCGCGGGGGGCCGGATTCTGCGCACGGGCTTTGGCCCGGGCCTACCGCTGACAGGGGCGGACCCCCCGTGAGACTATGGGCGGTCTGTGGCAGCGACCTGGCCGGTGGCAACTGCCGACGACTTGGAGCCGGTTCATTTCTTGGGAGCACAGAGCATGCGCAACCTTCGATTCGGGCCATTCCTGATGGCCACCTTCATCGCCTTGGCGGCGGCCCTGACGGCCGATCGGCTGCAGGCTGCGCCCCTGAGCCGCGCCCAGGCCCTCAAGGCCCTGGTCCAGGAAGACGCCACGGTGCGCCAGGCGGGCATCGAGCGCCTGGCCGAGGTGGGCAGCATGGCCGACGCCCCTCAACTGGTGGCCAATCTGCGCGACGACGAGCCCACGCTGCGGGAAGAAGCGGCCTCCGCGCTGTGGCAGATCTGGAGTCGCTCGGGCGACCCTGCCATCGACAAGCTGCTGATCCGCGGGGTGCTGCAGATGCAGTCTTCGTCACTCGAGGAAGCGCGCTCGACCTTCGATGAGATCGTGCGCCGCAGGCCGTCGTTCGCCGAGGCCTGGAACAAGCGGGCCACGGTGCACTACCTGATGGGCAACCTGCAGGCCTCGCTGAAGGACGTGACCGAGGTGCTTCGCCGCAACCCGTATCACTTCGGTGCGCTGTCGGGGGCCGGCCGCATCCACTTCCAGCTGGGCAACGACAAGGCGGCGCTGGCCTTCCTGCAGCGAGCGCTGGCGGTGAATCCCAACCTCGAAGGCATCGACGAGATGATCGAGACCATCCAGGAACGGCTCGAGGAGAAGACCCGCAACAGCACTTGACGAGTGCTCCGCGGCCCGGCGTTAGCATGGGGCATGAACGCCGAAGAACTGCGCCAGTTGCAGGGCCCCATCAAGGCCCGCTACAAGGAACACCCCGAAGCCGCGCGGCACGTCTTCCACGCCAGTGGGACGCTCCTGCCCGACCGGCCATCGGTCCACATCGAGACCGGCTTTGCCCGGTACGACGCGGGCTTGCACGAGAAGGCCGGCGGCCCGAGCACCGAAGCCTGCTCGGGCGATCTGCTGCTGGAATCATTGGTGGCCTGCGCCGGCGTCACCTTCAACGTGGTGGCCACCGCGATGGGTGTGGCCTTTCGGTCGGCGCGCGTGGCGGTGGAAGGCGAGGGCGATTTCCGCGGCACGCTGGGCGTTGCCAAGGAAGCCGCGGTAGGCATCACCGACATCCGCCTGCGTTTCGAAATCGACAGCGACGCCAGCGACGAGCAACTGGCCACGCTGCTCAAGCTGACCGAGCGTTACTGCGTCATCCTGCAGACCCTTCGCACGCCGCCGAAGCTGTCGGCGGCGCTGGTTCGCGTGGCCTGAGCGCGCTGGCGGGCTGAATGCCAGCCGCGCAATGCGGCTGTGTCCGCATGAGCAGCGGCCGCGAAGGCCGGCTTTTTCTCGCTTGCGCCCGCCCACATCGCAGGATCATCCGTAGCCAGACGGGGGACATGCGGATGGAACGATGGGCTTCACCGGGCTCGACCCGGACGGCATTGCAGCCCTGGCTGATGTCCAGCCCCCGCGCACGGGCCGAGGCGGCCTTTCGCCAGGGTGTGGCCGCGCAGGCCGAAGGCAGGGCCGGTGAAGCCCGGGCGCACTTCGAGGATGCCCTGGCCGGCTGGCCCGGTTGTGCCGAGGCCTGGTCCAACCTGGGCCTGCTGCAAGAGGATGCCGGTGAGTTCGAGGCGGCGCTGGGCAGCTTCGAGCGGGCACTGGCCCTGCAGCCGACCCTTTACGCCGCAGCCCTGAACCTGGGCGCGCTGCTGGCCCGCTGCCAGCGCTACGAAGAGGCCGAAGCCGCCTACGGCCACGCCGTGCGGACGCGTCCCCATGCTGCCCAGGCCTGGTCCAACCTCGGCGCGCTGCTGGCGGCGCTGGGCCGCCTGGCCGATGCCCAGGCCTGCTGCTGCCAGGCGCTGGGCCTGAGCCCGCGGCACGATGCGGCGCGCTTCAACCTGGCCTACGTGCTTTTGCGGCAGGGGCACTACGCCGAAGGCTTCCTGTGCCTGGAAGCGCGCGACAGCCTGGCTCTGCTGCAACGCGCCATCCCGGGGCCGCGCTGGGCCGGCGAACCGCTGGCCGGGCAGGGCCTGCTGGTGGTCAGCGATGCGGGGCATGGCGATGCCATCCAGATGGCGCGTTACGCGCGCCTGCTGCGCGAGCGCGGTGCCGGCCGGCTGGTGTTCTACGGGCAGAACAGCCTGCAGCGCCTGCTGCAGGACACGGAGGACTGGGACGAGGTGCTCGGCGCGGACTGCCCGCTGCCGGCCACCGGCTGGCAGGTCTGGACACCCGCGATGAGCCTGCCGCACCTGTGCAACAGCACGCTGGACCATCTGCCGTCGGCCTTGCCCTACCTGCGCGCCGATCCAGCGCAACGGACTGCCTGGCGCGCCCGGCTGGTGCGCGACCAGCCGCAACCCGCGCTGCGCATCGGCCTGGTCTGGCGCGGCAACCCGTTGCACGAAAACGATGCCGAGCGGTCGCTGCCCCACCTGCGCGCGCTGGCGCCCCTGATGCAGCTGCCCGGCGTCCAATGGGTGAGCCTGCAATCGGGCGCCGGGGCTGACGACACGGACGGCGTGCCCGAGGACTGGCCCATGGCGCGGCTGGGGGCCCGGCTGGGCGACTTCGCCTGCACGGCGGCGCTGGTGGCCAACCTGGACCTGGTCATCGGCGTGGACACCTCGGTGGTCCATCTCGCAGGCGCCCTGGGCGTGCCGGTGTGGGTGTTGTTGTCTCAGCACAAGCCGGACTGGCGGTGGCCCGAAGGCCGCGACGACAGCCCGTGGTATCCCGGCGTGGCGCAGGTCTTCAGGCAGCCCGGCCGCGGAAACTGGACCGGCGTGCTGCAGCAGGTGGCGACGGCACTGCAGCGACTGCAGTCCGGGAGGTTACGATCGAGAGTTACCTTCAACAACGCCCCAGGCGACATTCAATCCATGGCAACTCGCAAGACTGCAGTCTCAGCCCCCGCAACCAAGAAGGCCGTGAAGGCCAAGGTGGCCGCCAAGGCGCCGGCAAAAGCACCGGCAAAGGCGCCGGCAAAGGCGCCAGCAAAAGCGCCGGCCGCGGCCCTGAAGCCGATCAAGACGGCCTTCAACAAGACCGGCCTGACCGCCCACCTGGCTGAACTGGCTGCTGTCGAACTCAAGGCTGCCAAGGCCCTGATGGCCGCGCTCGAAGCCACCGTGCTCGCGTCGATCCACAAGAAGGGCCTGGGGTCGTTCACCTTGCCCGGCATGCTGAAGATCACGGCGCAGAGCGTGCCGGCCAAGAAGAAGCGCATGGGCAAGGACCCGTTCACCGGCGTGGAGCGCATGTTCGCCGCCAAGCCGGCCACGACGAAGATCAAGACCCGCGCCCTCAAGAAGCTCAAGGACGCCGCGCTGTAAAGGCGCCGGCCGGCCCTACGGGTGCGGCCGGAAGTTCGAGCGGGCACACTGTGCATGCCGGGATCCTCCCGCCACCCCCGAACTTCCCGTTGTCACCCATGCACGATCTCGACTACTGGTCCCGCGAGGGCCGCACCGACCTCCTGGGCGGCGGTGCCCGCCTGATCCCGATCCACACCCCGCACGGCGACTTCAAGGTCTGGACCAAGCGGGTGGGCCACAACCCGCGGATCAAGCTGCTGCTGCTGCACGGCGGCCCCGGCGCCACGCACGAGTACTTCGAACCCTTCGACAGTTGGCTGCCCGAAGCCGGCATCGAGTACTACTACTACGACCAACTCGGCTCGCACCGCAGCGACCAGCCCGACATCCCCGACCTCTGGGAACTGCCCCGCTTCGTCGATGAGGTGGAACAGGTTCGTCTGGCGCTGGGCCTGTCGGCCGACAACTTCTTCCTGCTCGGCCACTCCTGGGGCGGCATCCTCGCCATCGAATATGCGCTGGCCCACCCGCAGCACCTCAAGGGCCTGGTCATCAGCAACATGGTGGCCAGCATCCCGGCCTACAACCGGTATGCCCAGTCGGTCCTGATGCCGTCCATCGAGCCCGCGGTGCTGGCCGAGATCCAGGCGCTGGAAGCCGCCAAGGACTACGAGAACCCCCGCTACATGGAGCTGCTGGTGGCGCACCATTACGTGCACCACGTGCTGCGACTGCCTCACGCGCAGTGGCCCGACCCGGTGAACCGCGCCTTCGCGCACCTCAACCCGAAGGTGTACGTACCCATGCAGGGCCCCAGCGAACTGGGCGCCAGCGGCAAGCTGGTGAACTGGGACCGCGACGCCGACCTGCACCGCATCCAGGTGCCCACGCTGACCATCGGCGCCACGCACGACACCATGGATCCCGCACACATGGCCGCCATGGCCCGGGCCATGCCCCAGGGGCGGCACCTGCTGTGCCCCAATGGCAGCCACATGGCCATGGTGGATGACCAGGAGGCCTACATGTCGGGGCTGATCGCCTTTCTGCAGGACGTCGGCAGCCGAGCCTGAACCGCTGGGCCCGCTCTGCCGCCGCTCGGCTCAGTCCAGCGGATGGTGGCAGGCCACCCAGTGGTCCGGCGCGATGGCCCACAACGGCGGCCGTACCTCGCGGCAGCGATCGGTCGCCGCCGGGCAACGCGGGCTGAAGCGGCAGCCGACCGGCGGGTTGGCGGGGTCGGGCGGATCGCCCACGAGCATCGGCCGCACCTTGGCACCGCCCCGGGATGGGCGTGGCACCGGCACGGCCGCCAGCAGGGCGGCCGTGTAGGGATGGGCAGGCCGGGCATACAGCTGGTCGGTGGGGCCCGACTCCACGATGGCGCCCAGCACCATCACGGCCGTGCGCGTGGACACCTGCCGCACCACGCTCAGATCGTGGGCGATGAAGACGTAGGTCAGGCCCAGCCGCTCCTGCAGATCTGCCAGCAGGTTCACGATCTGCGCCTGGATCGAGACGTCCAGCGCGGACACGGGTTCATCGGCCACGACCAGCCGCGGCTCCAGGGCCAGCGCCCGGGCGATGCCGATGCGCTGGCGCTGCCCGCCCGAGAACTCGTGCGGAAAGCGCTCCAGCTGCTCTGGCCGCAGGCCGACCAGCGCGGCCAGCTCACGCACCCGCTCGGCCACTTCGGCCGGGGACCGGCGCGTGTGCACGCGCAGCGGCTCGGCCAGGAGGTCGCCCACGCGCCGCCGTGGGTTGAGCGAGCTGTACGGATCCTGGAAGACCATCTGCAGCCGCGGCCGGATCTCGCGCAGGGCCTGGCCGGACAGCCGCGTGATGTCGCGCCCTTCGAAGCGCAGGGTACCGCTGGTGCTGTCGTGCAGCCGCACCAGGCAGCGGGCCAGCGTGCTTTTGCCGCAGCCCGACTCGCCCACCAGGCCCAGTGTCTCGCCCGGCCACACCTTGAAGCTGACGGCATCCACAGCCTGCACCTCGCGGCGCCCGGCCCGGGTGAAGGCGCCGCCGACCCGGTAACGCTTGCCGAGCTGATCGGCCTCCAGCAGGGCCGGTGGGTTTGGCGAGGGGCTGCTCATGTTCTCTGCTGCAGTCCCAGGCGTGCGCGCGCCGCGGGGCGTTCGGGGGGCGTGAGGACGCAGGCCACTTCGTGCGGGCCGTCGCCCAGCAAGGCGGGCCGCACGGCGCAGCGCGGGTCCCGGCAGACGCACCGGGGTGCGAAGGCGCAGCCGCTGGGCAAGGCGCCCATCGCGGGTGGAAGGCCGCCGATCGAGGCCAGCCGGTGTGGACGGGGCCCGGTCAGGGGCGGGATCGATCCGAGCAGCCCCCAGGTGTAGGGGTGCTGCGCATCGTCGAAAAGGCCCGCCACGGTGCCACGCTCCACCACCCGGCCGGCGTACATCACCATCACGCGGTCGGCCAGTTCGGCCACCACGCCCATGTCGTGCGTGACCAGCAGCACGGCCATGCCGATCTCGCGGCGCAGGCGGTCCATCAGTGCCAGGATCTGCGCCTGCACCGTGACGTCCAGCGCCGTGGTGGGCTCGTCGGCCATCAGCACCGCCGGGTTGCACGAGACGGCCATGGCGATCACGGCACGCTGCCGCATGCCGCCCGACAACTGGTGTGGGTAACGCTGGAAGGCCGCGGCCGGCTGGGGCAGCCCCACGGCCCCGAGCAGTTCGATGGCGCGTGTACGCGCTGCGGCGCGTCCCAGGTCGGTATGGGCCCGCAGCTGCTCGACGATCTGCGCGCCGACGGTGTGCACCGGCGTGAGGGTGGTCATCGGGTCCTGGAAGACCATGGCGATCTGCCGACCTCGCACCCGTTGCAATTCGGCCGCCGGCAGGCCCACGAGCTCGCGCCCGTTCAACCGCACGGAACCTTCGACGATCGCGTGCGTGCCCTCCAGCAGGCCCAGGATGGCCATGAGCGAGACCGACTTGCCGCAGCCCGATTCGCCCACCACGCCCAGCACCTCGCCGGCCGCCAGATCGAAGCTCAGGTCATCCACGGCGCCGACCACGCCCTGCGCCGTGCGAAAGCCCACGCGCAGGCCGCGCACCGACAGCAAGGGTGCGCCACCGGGTGCGGTGGTGGCGTCAGTCATGGCGGATACGGGGGTCGACCAGGGCATGCAGGACGTCGACCGCGGCATTGGCCGCCACGACGAAGAACGAGGCATACATCACCGTGGCCATGATCACCGGCAGGTCCAGTGCGAGCAGCGAATCGAAGGTGAGCTTGCCGATACCGGGCAGGCTGAAGACCACTTCGGTGAGCAGCGCGCCACCGCCCACCAGCGCGCCGAAATCCAGCCCGAAAAGGCTCACCACGCTGGCCAGCGAACAGCGCAGGGCGTGGTGCAGCAGCACGCGCCGCTCGGGCAGCCCCTTGGCCCGGGCGGTGCGGATGTAGTCCTGCTGCAGGGCCTCGATGACGGCGGTCCGCAGCACCCGCCCGTACAGTCCGATGTACAGCACCGCCAGCGTGAGGCAGGGGAACACCAGGCACTTCAGCCACCCGGCGGGGCTCTCGGTGAAGGGCACGTAGCCCAGGGGCGGCACCCACGAGAACAGCCAGGTGTCGTGGAAGCGGCTCTGCGTGACCAGGTTCACCACCGCCCCCAGCCAATACACCGGCACCGAGATGCCCACCAGGCTCAGGGCCATCAGGCCGCGGTCGAGCGCGCTGCCGCGCGCGGCAGCCGACACCACGCCGATGGACAGGCCGCCCACCAGCCACAGCAGCGCGGCGCCCATGACCAGCGACAGCGTGACCGGTGTGGCGGCCGCGATCTCGGGCACCACCTGCTCGCCGCGGTTGACGAAGGAGCTCAGGTCGCGCGTGATCAACAGGCGCTTCATCAGCAGGGCATATTGCACGGGCAAGGGCCGGTCCAGGCCGAAGTCGTGCCGCACCGCGGCCAGGGTCTCGGGGCTGGCGTTGCGGCCGGCCATGCGGGCCGAGGGGTCGGCGCCGGGCGTGGCGAAGAAGATGGCGAAGGTGAGCACGCTGATGCCCGCCATCACGAACAGCATTTGGCTCAGCCGGCGCAACAAGGCGGCGAGCATCAGGCCGACCCTGAGGCCATGGGTTGCGGTTCGGGCTCGTCCGGCGACTGTCCCGGGTCGGTCCGCAACAGGGCGCGCGGGTCCAGCGCGTCTCGCAGGGCATCGCCCAGCATGTTCAGGGCCAGCACCGTGACCATGATGGCCACGCCCGGAGCCAGCGCCACGGCCGGCCGCGTGTAGAGCAGGGCCAGCCCGTCCTGGATGATGCTGCCCCAGCTCGCGTTGGGAGACTGCACGCCGATGGACAGGAACGACAGCGCGGACTCGGTGAGCATGTTCAAGGCCATCATCAGCGGCACGAACACGATGAGCGTGGTGGACACATGCGGCAGGATGTCCAGCCGCAGGATCCGCGGCGTGGGCACGCCCAGCCCGACGGCCGCGTGCACGAAGTCGCTGCCGCGCAGCGCCAGGGCCTGGGCCCGCACCGGCCGTGCGACGTAGGGCACGTAGATCAGCCCGATGATGAAGGCCGGCAGCAGCAGGCTGTCGGATGCCAGGGTGAAAGGCCCGATGACCAGACCCGAGCCGATGGTCACGATGGACAGCGAGATGGCCAGCAGGTACACCGGGAAAGCCCACAGAATTTCCAGGGCGCGGGACAGGGTGGCATCGACCCACCCGCCGGCGTAGCCCGCCACGACGCCCAGCGCCCCGCCCAGCACGATGGTGATCAGGGTGGCCACCGCTGAGATGAACAGCGAGGCCTGGCCGCCATACAGCAGGCGCGCCGCCACGTCGCGCCCCTGGTTGTCGGCACCCAGCAGGTAGGCCTGCGGCCGCCATGTCGGACCGATGGGCGTCTGGCCCAGGCCCAGGCCTTCGGTGGAGGCCTGCAACACGGGCACGGCTTGGCCGTCCAGCGTGATTTCGCCGTTCACGTTGGATCGGAAGGGGTCGGTGTGCGCCATGTACCTGGCGTACAGCGGCGCCGCCAGGCAGGCCAGCAACACGGCCATCAGCACGGCGGCAGACGCTACCGCGCTGCGGTCGGCCCGCAGCCTTGCCCAGGCGGCGCGGGCCGGGCTGGGGCTCGGCATGCCGCGTGCCGGAATCAGCGCACCCACGCCAGCTGGAACAGGAAGTTGAATTCGCCGCTGAAGGTGTAGTTGCCCACCCGCCTGGAGACGAAGTCGATCTGCTTGAGGTTGAACAGCACCGCCACCGGCGCCAGGTCGACCACCTTGCGGTCGATGGCGGACCACAGCGCCTCGGCGGCGGCGGGGTCGGTGATGCCCATGGACTTGGCCTTGGCGAGATCGGCCTCCAGGTCTTTCTCGCACAGGCCCGAGATGTTGATCGATGCGTCGCTGCCGGGCCGGAAGCTGGCACACGAGAACAGCACGTCCAGGAAGTCGGCCGGTGCCGGGTAGTCCTGGTACCAGCTGCTCAGGCTGATCTGCACCTTGTTCTGCGTGTTCTGGATGTAGGTGAACTGCACGGCGCTGGACAGCAGCTTCAGCGTGGTCGGGTAGCCCAGGTCGTTGAGCACGCTCTGCAGGTAGGTGCCGATCTGCCGGTCGGCCGCGATGTCCTGCCCGATCAGCGTCACGGGCGTGCCCGACGTGCCCGACTCCTTGACCAGCTGCCGTGCCCGCGCCAGGTCGGGCGCCGACCACGCGTGGCCCGGGTTCAGGGTGTAGGGGCAGTAGGGCTGATGGCCCGGGAAGCGGGGCGGCAGCACCTGGCAACTGGGGGTGGCAGTGTTGGGCCCGCCGTAGAGCTTGACCAGTGCGTTGCGGTCGATGGCGAAGTTGACGGCCTGCCGCGCCTTCGGGTTGTCGAAGGGCTTGAGGCGGGTGTTCATGGGCAGGTAGTACATCGCCGTCAGCGGCGAGATATGCACCTGCCTGGCGTATTTGCCGCCGACCTCGGCCAGGCGGTCGGCCGGCAGCGGGTTGAACATGAAATCGGCCTGGCCGTTGGCGATGGCCGTCACCTGGTCTTCGTCGGAAAGGCCGAAGTCGTAGTCGATGGCGTCCACGTAGCCATCGGGCTGAGCGTCTTCGCTCCAGACCTTGAAAAAGGTGTTGCGCGCCAGCTTGAGCTGCTTCTTGGGGGTCGTAGGCCACGATCTTGTAGGGGCCGGTGCCCGGGACGGGCGTCACGCCCACGTCACGAGGCGGCGCATCGGCCGGCAGGATCACGGCGTGGGGCACGGCCAGCTTGTAGAAGAACTCGGCATCGGGGCTCACCAGGTTGATGGTCAGCGTGCCGGCCTTGGCGTCGGCGATCACGCCACCGGCCAGGGTGCAGGTGTCGGGCTTCTTCAGGCAGGCCTGCGCGCCGACGATGCCGTTGTAGAAGCTGCCGGCCGTGGGGCCCAGCACCTTGAAGATGCGGCGGAACGAGGCCACCGCATCGTCCAGCGTCACCTCGCGGCCGTCGGAAAAGCGGATGCCCTTGCGCAGCTTGAAGACGTAGCGCTTGCCGCCGTCTTCGGGCTTGGGAATGGCTTCGGCCAGGTCGGGCACGAGCTTGAAGGCCTCCGACCCGGCGGCCTTTCGGAAGGCCACCAGGCCGTCGTAGGTAGCCTGCACCACCTGCGCGTATTGCAGCGTGTAGTTCACGTGCGGGTCGATGGTGCCGGCACCGGCCGTGGACAACAGGCGCAGCGCGCCGCCGCGGTGAGGATCGGCAGGGCCGGAGGGCCCGGCCGCATGGGTCACGCCATGCAGGCCCCATGGGAGCAACAGGCCGATCGAAACCGCCGCGACAGGGTGACGAGCCAAGAAAGTGGTCATGGGCATGGGGCGCAAACGATCCGCAGCGGGCCGGCACACGTCGATGCACCGGCCCGGCACAGAAGGCGGCTCACGCCGCTCCGTTTTGGTTAGAACTGGTAGCTCGCACCGACGTTGAGCACCCGGCCGATGGCGCCGGCCAGATGCATCGACGGGTTGTACGGCAGTTGCCCACCGCCGTAGGTGGCCAGGTCCACCGGCGGTTGCGAATTGAACACGTTCACCACCGACCCGTGCACCGTCCAATGGTTGTCCAGCTTCCACCGCGCGGAGACGTTCGCGGTGGTGAACGACTTCACCTTGCAGAACTGCGAGGGCACGCCGCCTGAGGGGAAGTACCCGCCGACGCCGGCGCCCCCGTCGCAATCGTTGATCCCGTAGGAAGGATCGGTGAGGTCGAAGCTGCTCAGCCAGTTGACCGTGCCGGCCACCTGGAACGGGCCCTTGTCCCAGGTCACGGTGGCTTGCACCTTGTCCTTGGGATTGCCGGTGTCGCCGCCCACCACCAGCGGGCCGTGGGTGCCGGCCAGCTGAAACGGGCTGCCCCCGACCGTGAGCACGTAGCTCATGGTGTGGCTCCAGTCCAGCGCGGCCGTCAGCGTGCCTTGCTCACCCAGCGAGAACCGGTAGGACGTGTCCAGCTCCAGGCCGCTGGTCTTGGTGGAGTTGGCGTTGATGTACTGCACCGGGATGTAGACGATGGGGCCGGTGGGCGTGGTGCAGGTGGTGGTGCCGCCGTTGCCGTCGGAGCACAGGCTCTGGATCGGCGTGCCGCGGACGGCGTTGGCGATGTCGTATTGCGGCGTGACGACCTGGTTGCTGATCTCGATCTGGTACAGGTCGATGGTGGTGCTCCAGCCGGGGATCGGCTCGAGGATCACGCCCAGCGTGGCCGAGTGCGACTTTTCAGCCTGCAGCTGCGGGTTGGCACCCTGCAGCGAAACCGGCTGGAAGCTGCAATAGGCCACCACGTTGCCCTGGTGGTTGGTGTCGCCGCCCGGACACAGTGCCGGGTCGAAGGTGGAGCCGACCAGGAAGGCCGTACCGGCCTGGCCGTTCTCGGCCGCGTTGGGCGCCCGGAAGCCGAGGGCCGCCGTGCCGCGCAGCCCGAAGGACTTGGTGGGGGTCCACTTGAATCCGAGTTTGGGCGTGGTGGCGTTGCCGGCGTTGTCGAAGTGGTCGTAGCGCAGCGCGGCGTCCAGCTCCAGCGACTTGAGCACCGGTGCCACCAGCTCGGCATAGATGGCCGTGTCGGTCTGGCGCCCCGTCACGTAGGCGTTGTTGCCGTTGACCAGGCCTTGCGCAATCAACGGCGGCGCCGGCGAATCCAGCTTGCGGTCGATGAAGGCGAAGCCCCCGCTGAACCCGAGCTCGCCGCCGGGCAGCGCCATCAGGCTGCGAGAGGCGTGCCCTTCGACGAAGCTCAGGGTGGAGATGTCGTCCACCGCCGAGGTCGGGAAGATGGTGTCCACGTCGGCCGCGGTGTTGCCCCCGGTCACCTTGTACGGGTCGGTGCTTCGGTTCAACGCCGCGTTGAGTGCGGGCACATTGATCAGGCCGTACACCGTCTGCCGGGTGGTGATGTGGGTGTAGCCCAGGGCCGCGCCCACGTCCCAGTCGCCCAGGGTGCCCGACAGGTCGGCCACCACGCGCGTGGCCTTGGAGTCGGTGGCGGTGTGCGGCAGCGGCGCGCCGGGGATCACGCCATTGACCACGGCCGGCGCACCGAAGGGATTGCCCGGGTAGGTGGCGGGCACGGTGATGGAGTCGATGGTGGGCGTGACGATGCGGGGCGGCACGCCGGCCGAGACGCCCACGATCGGCGTCAGCGAGGACGGGAAGGTCTGCACGAAGCCGGCGGGGTATTGCTCGGCCTTGCTGTCGAACAGCGAGGCCTTCAGGTCCAGGCGGAAGCTGCTGCCCAGCCTCTTGCTGAAGCTGCCGATGACGTTGAGGTTTTCGGTGCGCGGCGAGATCTCGGCCAGCGGGTTCTGGTAGGCGCAGCTGCCTGCGGCCAGGGCCGCGTAGCTGGGGCAGGCGCCGCCGTAGAAGTACGAACTGGTCGGGTCGCCCGAGAAGCTCGCGGCGGGGTTGGTGAGGTAGGGCGACAGCGTGGAAGGCTGCGGGTTGTTCGGCGTGATGACGCCGGGGGTGCGGTTGATGCCGCCGTAGCCCGTCCAGTCCAGGTTCTGCCACAGGCCCTTGCCGGCTCGCTGCGCGTACGTGATGCGGTCCTGCTGGCGGTATTCCAGGCTGCCGTAGGCGGTGTAGCCGTCGGCTTCGTAGTCGCCAAAGCCGCTGATCACCGAGCCGTGCACGCGCTTGCCGCCGCCTTCCGTGGCGGCGCCGCCTTCCAGCGAGACGCGCGTGCCGGTGAAGCTCTTCTTCAGGATGATGTTGACCACGCCGGCGATGGCGTCGGAGCCATACGTCGCAGAGGCCCCGTCCTTCAGGATCTCGATGCGCTCCACGGCATCGAAGGGGATGTTGGAGACGTCCACGAAGGAGCGCTGCGCGTCGTCGGAAAGCGGGTAGGGCGCCATGCGGTGGCCGTCGATCAGGACCAGCGTGGCCGCCGTCGTCAGGCCGCGCAGCGAGATGCCGCTGGCGCCCGAGGCGAAGGCCTGCGAGAAGCCCTGGCTCAGCGTGCCCTGGCCGTTGGCCGTGAGGTTCTGCAGCACCTCGGTCAACGTGGTGTAGCTGCTCTTTTGCAAGTCGGCCGACGTGATCACCTGCAGCGGGCTGGGCGTCTCGGCATCCACGCGCAGGATGCGCGAGCCCGTGACTTCAATGCGGGTGGGTGCGGCCGGGGTGCTGTTCTGGGCCAGCGCCGGGCCGGCCGCGGTCGCCGTGAGGATGGCGCCGACGATGGCTGAGAGGCGGAGCTTGGATGGGTACTGCATCATGGGTTTTGAGCAAAGGTTGAACATGCACGGTCGTGCATGCGAGAGAGACCGACGTTGGGCAAACACCGGACAATCCGTGGCCTCGTCGAGGCTTTGACCAAGGTGCGACAGCGGGCATCCATCAACGTCCCGAACAGGAGCTCCTGCCATGCGTCCGAGGTTCGCGATCGCTTGCAGCCACGGCCATCGGGTTTGCAAATTGCGAGCCAGGATCGCCTCGCGCCGCCTCAACGGACGAAGCGCGCCAGCACGGTGCCCGCCATCGCGATGTGGGCCAGCGTGACCACGACCGACAGGCCGTGCAACTGCGCGAAGCGTTTCCGCCGGCCTTCGTCGGTGGCGGTGTTGATCGCCGGCATGAGCAGTTGCCGCGTGGGAAGCGTCGTCAGCGCAATGCCCGCCAGCAAGAGCGCAGAGATGTGGTCCTGCGGCCAACTGGCGGCTGCGGCCAGAAGTGCCAGGGCCATCACGAAGAGGTAGAAATGCGGGAACGCCTTTCGGATCAACGATCGCGCGTCGGCGATGGGCAGGGCTGTGAACAGGAAGGCTGCGAAGCCGGCCGCGAACAGCAGCATGCCGCCGAACAGCCAGGCCGTGGCCAGCACGGCCGACAGTCGAAGAATCGAATCCTGCATGGGGCCCCGTACGACTTGTGAGGGCCGGCAGGCTACCCGAACAATGCATGCCGAGCGGGCTGAAGGGACTCCGTGCGCGGCACGGCAGGTGAGAATTCGAACTCATCCAGGAAGCCCTCCGGGCCCCAACGCCCATGCGTGTCTTCACCGCTGCACTCGCCACAGAGACCAACACCTTCGCGCCCGTGCCCACGGGCCTGGCGTCGTTCAAGGAACGCGACTACTTTCCCGCCGGCCAGCACCCGGGGCACCTCACCGCATCGGCCGGACCGCTGTGGGCGCTGCGCGAGGTGGCGCCCGCCAGGGGCTGGACCGTGATCGAAGGGATGGTGGCGTCGGCCCAGCCCGGGGGCACCACCACGCGCCAGGCCTATGAGGCCTTGCGTGAAGAGTTGCTGGACGACCTGCGCGCGGCCCTGCCGGTGGATATGGTGCTGCTCGGCCTGCATGGCGCCATGGTGGCCGAGGGCTGCGACGACTGCGAAGGCGACCTGCTGGGCCGTGTGCGCGGCATCGTGGGCAGCGGCGTGGTGGTGGGCGCCGAGCTCGACCCGCACAACCACCTGAGCGAGGCGATGGTGCGCCACGCCGACGTGCTGGTGTCGTTCAAGGAGTACCCCCACACCGACATGCTGGAGCGGGGTCGCGAACTCGTGGCCCTGTGCGCAGCCACCGCGCAGGGCCGCATCGAGCCTGTCAGTGCCGTGGTCGATTGCCGGATGGTCGTGCCCTTCCACACCACGCGGCAGCCCGCCCGCGGCCTCGTCGACCGCATCCAGGCGATGGAGGGCCGCGACGGCGTGCTCTCGGTCTCGATCACCCATGGGTTCTCGCTGGGCGACGTGCCTGACATGGGCACCCAGGTGCTGGTGTACTGCGACGGCAACGCCCTGCAGGCCCGGGCGCTGGCCCGGCGCCTTGCCGACGAGATCATCGGCCTGCGTGAGCAGCTGGCGGTGCATTACCTCCCGATCGACGAAGCGCTGGACGCTGCGCTGGCCTTCGGTGCCGGCCCCGTGGTGCTGGCCGACCGCGCCGACAACCCCGGCAGTGGCGCGCCGGGTGATGCCACCTTCATCCTGCGGCGCATGTTCGAGCGCGGCATCCGGCCGGCGGCCGTCGGCCCGGTGTGGGACCCGATGGCGGTGCGCACGGCCTTCGAGGCGGGCGAAGGCGCACGGCTCATGCTGCGGGTGGGCGGCAAGACCGGCCCGGCCTCGGGCGACCCGCTGGACCTGGACTGCACCGTCAAGGCCCTGCGCACGGAGCACCACATGGCGGGCCTGGGCGGCTCAGCCGTCTCGGTGGGCGACGCGGCCTGGATCGAGAGCGCAGGCATCGACATCGTGCTGACCACCTTGCGCCGCCAGGCCACCGGCACCGATGTCTTCACGGGCCTGGGTTGCGATCTGGCAACCCGGCAGATCGTGGTGGTGAAGTCGGCCCAGCACTTTCATGCCTCTTTCGCCAAGGTGGCCCGGCACGTGCTGTACGTCGGCGCGCCGGGCGCGGCCACGCCGTTCATCCAGACCCTGGATTACCGCAAGGTCCGGCGACCCAAGTGGCCGCTCGACGCCATCGATTGAGATCGAGTCGTTGGGCGCGGCCTTGGCGACCTCCTCGGCGCCGGGCCCGCAACCGAAGCCCGGGCAATGGCCATGGCGATCGATGTGGCGGGTGACCGCCACTTGGCGCCCCTCGAAGACCTTGGCGGGCTCGGCGTCTAGCGCCCCATCGGCGCATGTGCTGAAGGCCCGCTGGCGGATGGCTCGGCTGCTTCGCTGAACTCCGCGCGAAGGGCCGCACCCTGCGCGTCCAGGGACGGCGCCTGTGCGAACTCGGCAGACTCCCACTCCACGCCCCAGGGCGACGCAGGCACCTCGACGTCGTGCCCACCCACGGCCATGCGGCGCGTGCGCAGTTGCGGGTGGTCGACCAGGTCGTGCACCGAGTTCACGTTGCCGAAGGCGGTCTGCGCTTCGGTCAGGCGGTCGACCATGGCCGCGCTGGGCTGGCTTGCGAAGACCTCGGCGGCCACGCCATCGACGAAATCGCGGTGGGCCACGCGGGCGGCGTTGTTCGCGCAGCGCGGGTCCTGCAGCAGTTCAGGGCGACGCAGCACCAGCCGGCAGAAGGCGGTCCATTCGCGTTCGTTCTGGATCGATATGACGATGTCGCGGCCATCCGCGCAGGTGAAGGCGCCGTAGGGCGCGATGGTCGGGTGCTTCAGCCCGACCCGCTCGGGGGCCTTGCCGCCATAGCGTGCCTGCAGGTACGGCACCGCCATCAGTTCGGCCGCAGCCCCGAAGAGCGAGACCTTCACCGCCGAACCGAGCCCGGTGCGCTCGCGCTGCATCAGTGCCTGCTGGATGCCCACGAGCGCACTCAGCCCCGCGTTGATGTCGCACAGCGACACGCCGATCCGGCCCCACTCGCCGGGCGCCCCGCTGACCGACACCAGTCCGCTTTCGGCCTGCACGAGCAGGTCGTATGCCTTCATGCCGGTCAGGCGGCCCTCGTCGCCATAGCCGCTGATGTCGCAGGTGATCAGCCGCGGATGCCGCTGGCGCAGTGCGGCCGAGCCGATACCCAGCCGGTCGGTGGCGCCCGGCGCCAGGTTCTGGATGAACACGTCGGCCTGGGCCAGCATGCGGTCCAGCAGCGCCAGGTCGCCGGCGTCCTTCACGTCCAGCATGATCGATTCCTTGCCGCGGTTGATCCACACCCAGTACGAGGATTCGCCGTGGACGGCGCGGTCGTAGCCGCGGGCGAAGTCGCCCTCGCGCCTTTCGATCTTGATCACGCGGGCACCGGCGTCCGCCAGGCGGCTGCTGCAGTAGGGCGCTGCCACTGCCTGTTCCAGCGCGACGACCAGCACGCCGTCCAGCGGGCGCGGGGTCGGCGTTTGATGTCCCTCGTCTTGGCCGGGGATGGCAGCTCCAGGGTGGGTGTCGATGTGCATGGTGGAAGCCGCGGGGTGTTGGCGGATTCGTCCTTTTACGCGAATGCGGCATCGCCGGCGCGAGAGTCCGACCGCATCACGAACAATGGCCTGAACGAATTGAATGGCGGACGCCAAGATGGTGCGGTGACGAACAGTGCCAAGACACCGTGCCGCCTAGGATGGATCACGGAATAGGGACCATGGTGCACAAGCTATCGCGCAGGCAATTCGTTTCGGCGGCGCCGGTGGTCCTGGGCAGCGCTGCGGGGCTGGGCGCTTGCTCGCGAACACCCGATGCCGAGGATTACGAGAGCGTTGCGGCAGGTACCTGGCAAGCCGGGGTGTCCGCCGGCATCGGCGGAGCTGCGCTGACCCATGAGTTGGTCCGATGTGCGACCCTGGCACCGTCCAGCCACAACACGCAGTGCTGGCGGTTCTCGGCCGATGGTGTTGGCATCGCGCTCACGCCCGACCCCCTCCGGCGCTGTCCGGCGGTAGACCCTGACGACCACCATGTGTTCGTCACGCTGGGCTGCGCGGCCGAAAACCTCATCCTGGCCGCGCAGGCCCACGGGCTGCATGCGCAGCCCGACTTCGACGACACGTTGGGCGCCATGCATCTGGCGCTCACGCCCACGGCAGCGCAGGACACGGCGCTGTTCCGGGCGATTCACTCACGGCAGTGCACCCGCGGTGACTACGACAGCCGGCCACTGTCGAACGAAGAGTTGAACCTGCTGGAACGCGCGGGCACGCTCAGCGGCGTGCGCGTGTTGCTGTTGACCGCCCCCACCGAGATGGAGCGCGTGCTGGATCATGTCGTTCAAGGCAACACGGCCCAGCTGGCGGACCCGGCATTCATGCGCGAGATCAAGTCCTGGATCCGATTCAACGCAACGGATGCCGTCCGCACCCGCGACGGCCTGTTCAGCGCGTGCACGGGCAACCCGACCATCCCGACCTGGGTGGGCGATCTCGCCTTCAGCTGGTTCTTCAACGCCAAGAGCGAAAACGACAAGATCGCACGGCAGGTGCGCAACTCCGCGGGCATCGCGGTGTTCGTGGGCGCTGCTGCCGACAAGGCCCATTGGGTGCAGGTAGGCCGGGCCTACGAGCGCTTTGCGCTGCAGGCCACGTCGCTCGGCATCCGCAACGCCTTCCTGAACCAGCCCGTGGAGGTGGCTGCGGTGCGGTCGCCTTTCGCGGCCTCGCTGGGGCTCACGGGCCAGCGGCCCGCCCTGGTGGTGCGCTTCGGGCGCGGGCCCGCGCTGCCACGGTCGCTGCGCCGGTCGGTCGAGGCCGTGATGGTTTGACGGCGGGTACCGGCCAGCCAGGGAAGCCCTTGCGTCGCTGCCAGCTGGCATCCGCAAGGTGCAGGCGGAAGTGGCGCGCATCGTCAGCCTGCCCGATGGGTTCGACCCCATGCGCCATTCGGGCATCGAGCCCGTGACCCGGCTGCCCAGCGGCTTCGCCGGCACCGGCTGGGTGGCGGAGTGGGCCTCCGTAACCAACTTCTACTGGCCGGTAGATTCCAGCGGGTCGCGCCGCGACCTGGTTCCTGGGTTTGACGGTCCACGGCGCCGGCTCCGGTGTGTCTGGAATTCGCCACACCGGATTTACCGGCAGCAACCTGCGAACCGTCAACAACCTTCAGCAAGTGCTCGTTGTGTGCACAGGCCGCGTTGTGGCCTTTACACCGCAAAACCTGCTCAAGGAGAACCTCGATGACCACCAAGTCCCTGTTCGTCGCCGGCATGCTGGCCGTGCTGTCGATCCCCAGCTTCGCCCAGGGTGCCTCGGCGCCTGCGGGCCATGCCGAATCCCGCTGGGAAAAGGCCCATCCGCGCCGCGACCAGGTCAACGACCGTCTGCAGAACCAGAACCGGCGAATCAAGACCGAAGTCGCCGAGGGCGACATGAGCAAGGCCAAGGCTGCCAAGCTCCACCGCGAGGACCGCCAGATTCGCCAGGAGGAGCGCAACATGGCGGCGCAGAACGGCGGCCACATCACCAAGGCCGAGCAGAAGGTCCTGAATCAGCAGGAAAGCAAGGTGAGCGGGCAGATCGGCAAGTGAGCAGGCTCGGGCGCCCGCCGCGCCCGCGCCTGACCCGACTTCATCGGCCTGCGCCTCAACCGCTCGAGGTGCCCACCGGCATCACGCGTGGGCCGTGCCTGGAACGTGTCTGGTTGCCCACCCTGCAGCGCGATGCCGCCGCCATCGTCCTGGATGAACGCGGCGGGCGACCCTACGAGACCTGGGGCAAGCGCCGCTCAGGCTGAACGCGGCGCCCGGCCCTCCACCGGGCGCTGGCCAGGACCCACAGCAGCCCTGCAGACAGGCTCAGCGCCGTGGCCGGCTCCGGCACGGTGGTGGTCTGCGGCACGAGGTAGCCGCTGACCGTGCCGGTCAGCGTGTAGGGCGCGAAGTCGTTCTGTGCCGAGAAGGACCCGCTGACGGTGTCGCTGGCCAGGCCGAGCGGTGCCGCGAAGCCCAGGTTGATGTCGCCCTGGACCGTGCCGTTGTTGCTGGCACTCGTCACCGTGTACGAGGTGGCCGTGAACTCGATGACCGACGGGTAGAGGCCGTCGATCCAAGCCCCCAGGTCGACGCTGACACTGTCGCTGTAGGTGAGGAAGGGCACCGAAACCGACCAGGACCCGGCAGCGGCCACGGGGTCCCAACTGACGGTGCCGGTGGCGTGGATGGACTGGGCCGGGTAGCCATTGATCACGCCCGTGAACACGAGATGGCTGGCGTCGTAGACGATGTTCATGGACGGTCCTTGACCTGGCGCAGGCCACGATTTACGAACAGGGCGGGGCTGCCAGGAAGGGCCAACGTGGCGCTGGCGGGTTCAGGCAGCCGCTGCAGCACGGGCCCACGGGTGCCATCGCCCGGGGGGATCTGCAGCAGGCCGGTGCCGGACATGGGTGTGAAATAGGCGAAGTCGATCTCGCTCACCGCGCCGGCTGCCCCGGGCACAGAAAGCTGAACCGCTGCCCAAGCTCCCAGGGCCCAGGTCACACCGCGGCGGCACCGTTCGTCAGGTCGCATCGACCTTCTCCTGGTTCGGGGAGGGCCTCCGCGGACATCGCGGCTGGCAATGAAAGTGCATTGTGCACATTGCTGACAAAGAGAAAAGCCCGACGCAGGCCTGTCGCCCCCTTGCCCCGGCTCGCCGTTTGCCGCGACGCCGACGTGACCTGGGCTTCGCGGGCCACGCGCAAGGGCGCTTTCGTGCATGTGTCACGGACGATGGACCGACTCTGTAACAGGCCGTATCACATGGCATGCTGCCCGCCTACAGTCCTGCTCGACGCGATCGGATGCCCTGCACCCGGCCGCCACCACCGAATTCCGAGGGCAAACCCGTTGAAAAGCGGGGACGCAAAGCCACCGGCCTACAGCGCTCACAGCGCCAGGGCAGCGGGGTTGCCAACGAACCGGACCGGCCCTGCGCCGTGCCTGCCACCCTGAAGGTGGCCGTTGTTTCCACGTGGCCCTCGCCAAGCAACCGAGCACCCGAGGCGCCACGATGTCATCCCGTTTTCTGTCCCTTTCCCAACGGTCGTCCGCTTCTCGAACGGGCCCCTGGCTGTGCGCCCTGGCCGTTGCAACCCTGACGGCTTGTGGCGGCGGAAGCGACGACACCACCACCCCATCGAGCGCGACCGAAGCCGCGACCGTTGGGCCGCTGGTCTTCGATCTGCCGGCCGCCGACGCCGCCCTGGCAGCTGAGACCGCCGGCATCCAGGCCCAGCCCACCTTTCATGCCGCTCCGGTGATCCTGGACGAACCCGACGACACCGATGTGGCCGACCCGGGGGCATCGGCACTGCGGGCGCCTCACGCGCAGCGCGTATCGGCGGCCCTGGCCGGGCTGTCCACGCAGCGCCTCAGCCTGGACCGCCTGCTCGCGGCGCAGCGCAGCCAGGCATTGGCGGCCCCCGCCGGCGAAGTCAACGCCGCCCTGGCAGCGACCTCGACGGTGCAGACCTACACGCCCGCACAGATCCGCGCCGCCTACGCCATGCCGGCCCTGCCTGGCGCAGGCAGCGCGCCGACGCCGGCCCAGGCCGCAGCCCTGGGCGCGGGCCAGACCATCTACATCATCAATGCCCACCACAGCCCCAATGCGGCTGCCGAACTGGCCGCCTTCAACCTCAAGTTCGGCCTGCCTGCCTGTGCGGCCAAGGCCGTGGCGGCGAACAGCGTGCTGCCGCTGGCATCCGCGTCGGCCACGGGCTGCGAATTCGCGCAGGTCTATGCCACGGCATCGGGCACGCTGACGACGGCCGTCCCCACCTACGATGCCGGATGGGCGACCGAGATCGCGCTGGACGTGCAATGGGTGCACGCCACCGCGCCGCTGGCGCGCGTGGTGCTGATCGAGGCGGTCGATGCCTCTCTGAACAGCCTGCTGGGCGCTGTCAAACTGGCCAATGCCATGGGCCCGGGCGTGGTCTCGATGAGCTTTGGTGCGACCGAGGGCAACTACACGGCTTCGGTCGACGCGGCTTTCACGGCGGCCCGGATGACCTACCTGGCCGCCACCGGCGATGCCGGCGTGGCGGTCAGTTGGCCTTCGGTGTCGACCAACGTGGTGGCCGTCGGCGGTACCACCCTGAGCTACGGCGGCGGCATGCGCAGCGAAACGGCCTGGGCCGGCACGGGCGGTGGCGTCAGCGCCTACACGGCCACACCCGCCTACCAGAATCCGGCGGTTCCCGGCTTCACCGGCTACGCCCGGCGGGCCGTGGCCGACGTGGCCTTCAATGCCGATCCGAACAGCGGGCAATACGTGGCCGTGATGCCGCCGGGCACCTCCGCGGCCAAGTGGATGAGCGTGGGCGGCACCAGCCTGGCCACCCCCCAATGGGCCGGCCTGATGGCGATGGCCAACGCCCAGCGCGGGTTGGCAGCCAGATTGCCGCTGGGCGGGCCGCACGCGCTGCTGTACGGCCAGATCGGCGCGGTGCCCGGCAGCTACGCCAGCGCCTTCCTCGACGTGGCGCAGGGCCGACATGGCACCTGCAGCCTGTGCACGGCCAAGGCCGGCTACGACGAGCTCACGGGCCTGGGAACGCCCAACGTCGGCAGCCTGCTGAACCTGCTGAGCGGTAGTGCGCCATCGGCGGCGGCCCCTGTGCCACCCGTGGTGGCCGGCGCCACCATCAGCGGACAGCCGGGCGTGGCCCTCAGCGCCGCTGTCGGTGTCACCGCACCCAACACCGTGAGCTACACCCTGGCCGGTGCCCCGAGCGGCATGGCCATCAGCAGCGGCGGCGTCATCAGCTGGGCCAGCCCCGTGGCGGGCAGCTATGCCGTCACGGTCACGGCCCGGGACACCAAGACTGCTCTCAGCGGCCAGGGACTGCTGACCTTCAACATCGTCAAGTCCGGTCCGGTGGTGAGCTACAGCCCGATGGCCGGGGTGGCAGGCAAGGCCCTGACGGGCAGCTTCAGCATCGCCGACGCCACGACCGGCGCGATGTCCATCGCGATCAGCGGGGTGCCTTCGGGCATGGCCTTCTCGGGCAGTGGTCTCACGTTCACGGCTAAATGGGCCAGCCCGGTAACGGGCACCTACACCCTCAAGGTGGCCGTGATGGACGCGGCGGGCCTGAGCACCACGGCCAACATTCCGGTGACGATCACGGCCAAGTAAGGCCGGCAGCTCGACCTTAACGCGAAGCCGAGGGCTGCTGCGGCCCGAGTCTGGCCAGGAGCGCCCTGGCCGCAGGCTCGGACGACGCGGGGTTCTGGCCCGTGATCAGCAGGCCGTCGACGACCACATGCGGCTGCCAGTCGGCCACCTTGGAAAAGTGGCCTCCCTGTTCCTTCAGCATGTCTTCCACCAGGAACGGCACGACCTGGGTCAGGCCCGCTGCTTCTTCCTCGGTGTTCGTGAAACCCGTGACGTTCCTGCCCTTCACCAGCGGCTGTCCCCCGGGCGCCTTGGCATGCCGAAGCACGCCGGGTGCATGGCAGACGGCAGCCACGGGCTTGCCGGCGGCAATCATCGCGTCCACCAGGCCGATGGACGCGGCGTCTTCGGCCAGGTCCCACAAGGGGCCGTGGCCACCGGGATAGAACACGGCGTCGAACCGGCTTGCCTCCAGCGTGGCCAGCTTCACCGTGGCAGCGAGCGCCGCCTGGGCAGCGCTGTCGGCCTTGAAGCGGCGCGTGGCGTCTGTCTGCGAAGCGGCGTCGTCGCTCTTGGGGTCCAGCGGCGGCTGCCCACCCAGCGGCGAGGCCAGCGTGATGGGGATGCCTGCGTCCTTGAACACGTAGTAGGGCGCTGCAAACTCCTCGAGCCAGAAGCCCGTCTTGCGGCCCGTCTTGCCGAGTTTGTCGTGGGAGGTGAGGACCATCAGGATGTTCATGAATTCTTTCTCGGGTAGGGTGTGGCGTGCTTCACTCGTGCGCGAGCTGGATGACGAGCTTGCCGAAGTTCCGGCCCTGCAACAGGCCGATGAAGGCTTGAGGGGCGTTCTCGAGGCCGAAGACCCTGTCTTCGCGGACCTTCACCCGGCCTTGCTGAACCCACTCGCCCATCGCACCCGCAAACTCGCTCCAGCGCGGGCCGTAGTCGTCGAAGACGATGAAGCCCTGCATCCTGATGCGCTTGCGCAGGAGCGTGCCCATGAGCTGGCCCAAGCGATCCGGCCCGGGTGGCAGCGCGGTGTCGTTATAAGCCGCGATGAGCCCGCAGACCGGCACGCGGGCCTTGGCATTGAGCAGGGGCATCACGGCGTCGAACACCGCACCGCCGACGTTCTCGAAGTACACGTCGATGCCCTTGGGACAGGCCGCGGCCAGGCGCAGCGCAAAGTCGTCGGCGCGGTGGTCGATGCAATTGTCGAAGCCCAACTCGTCGACGACATACCGGCACTTGTCTGGCCCACCGGCGATGCCCACCACGGTGCATCCCTGGATCTTCGCGACCTGGCCCACCACCGAGCCCACGGCGCCGCTCGCGGCGGCCACCACGACCGTCTCGCCCCCGACGGGTCGGCCGATGTCGAGCAACCCCATGTATGCCGTGAAGCCGGGCATGCCCAGCACGCCAAGGGCACGCGAAGGATGTGGGTCCTCGGGATATAGCGACCGGAGGCCCGTGCCATCCGACAGCGCATAGTCCTGCCACCCGGTGTAGCCGAGCACCCGCTGACCGACCTTGAAATCCTTGTGCCTGGATGCCTCGACGCGCGACACGGTGCCGCCGACCATCACCTCACCCAGGCCCACTGGCGCGGCGTAGGACGGTCCGTCGCTCATCCGGCCACGCATATAGGGGTCCAGCGACAGATACAGCGTGCGCAGCAGCACTTGGCCGTCCGCAGGGGTGGGGACCTGACGGCTTTCGAGGTGGAAGTTGTCGGAACTCGGCGCGCCGTGCGGCCTGGACTTCAAGACGATTCGGCGATTTTCAGCGGGGCTTTGCGGCATGGCTCAAGCTTGTTCCATTGCAGGCCACCGCTCTGTGCGCTTGCGCACGCCAGTCTCACGTCCGTCCTACAGGGCCTGACCGGCGCCATCCGGTTCGCCGTCATCCACAAAGCGGTCTGATCGGGCGTGTGTGCCGAGGATCCTGCGGGCGTGCTCGATCGGGCAGAAGGTCTGTCGCATCGGTCCCTTTGCCTTGGGGTCTTGTGGGGGCCCCGGAGCCGGACACCCTGTCCTGGCGTGCGTTGTCGAACAGACGGGCTCGCTGGACGACCCTAAAACGGTCCTGACGATCTGGCGTCCTGCGCGAGTGCAGGGCAAGCCCATCGGCGCACTTGAACAAACCGCAAGGGAAACCCATGAACAAGTCTCTGGTCGCCATCGGTTTGCCGGGACGGTCCGTCGCCATGGCATTGACGGGGGCGGTCGGTCATGTGTTCGATCGCGCCCGAAGGGACGTGGCGAAAACGCGTGTCGATCACGATATCGCAGCGTTCAGGACCGGGATCAAGGCGCTCGAATCCAAAGCCGTGCACGCCAGTGGCGCGGCCAAGACCCGGCTGCTGGCCTGGAGCCTGACCAAGGAAGCGTTGACGGCCTGATGGCGGGGCCTTCCTGGTACCGGCGTTCGCTCCCCACGATGAGTGCCCTTCCATCGGCCCCCGTCGGCGAAGCCCCCGTGCGCAGCCCGACACGGGCCGCGGCGCCCCAACGCTCGAGCGTCCTCGCGGCACTGGCCGGGGTGCTCATGCTTGGCGCGGCCGTCGCGGCACGTGCGTCCGCAAGTCATGTGCTGCTCCTGCTCACGGGCACGGCCCTGGGCTGGGTGCTGTACCGGTCGGTGTTCGGCTTCACATCGGCCTTCCGCGTGCTGCTGGCCGACCGGCGCAGTGCCGGGTTTCGTGCGCTGCTGGTCATGCTCGGCGCCGCCTGCCTCCTGTTCTTTCCGGTGCTGGCTGGGGGCACGCTGTGGGGCCGGCCGGTCACGGGCTTCGTGTCGCCCGTGGGTGTCTCGCTGGCCTGTGGTGCATTTCTGTTCGGCATCGGCATGCAGCTGGGTGGCGGCTGTGCATCCGGTACCTTGTATGCCCTGGGTGGTGGAAGTACCCGCATGATCGTGACCTTGCTGTTCTTCATCGTGGGGTCGGTCGTCGGTGTCATCCACCTTGCATGGTGGGAACACTTGCCGTCCATGCAGCCGCTGTCGCTGATACAAGGCATGGGCTGGGCATGGGCCCTGGCCTTGAACCTGGCGCTGTTTGCGTTGGCCTATGCCTTCGTCTCGCGCCTGGAGCGGGCGCGGCATGGCAGCGTCGCGCCCATCGGCCGCGTACCGGCCGCGGATGCTGCGGCCGGCACCGACCCAGCTGCTGTACGGAACAGGCGGTTGTCCTGGCTGATCGAGCCTTGGCCCCTGGTGGTGGGTGCCCTCGCCCTGGCCGCTCTCAACTTTCTCACTCTCTGTCTCGCTGGCCGGCCGTGGGGCATCACCTCGGCCTATGGGCTCTGGGGCGGCTTGCTGCTGCAGGCCGCCGGTGCGCCCGTGACCCATTGGTCGGGCTATTCATCGCCCGAGATGCAGGGCGCGATGCAACGCGGTGCGCTGGCGGACATCACGTCGGTGATGGACTTCGGCATCATGCTGGGCGCGTTTCTGGCGGCGGCTGTGGCCGGAAAGTTCAAGCCGGTCTGGCGAATTTCCGGCGGCGACTTCGCCGCTTCGGTGGTTGGAGGCCTGCTGCTGGGCTACGGCGCCCGCCTGGCTTATGGCTGCAACATCGGCGCCTTCTTCAGCGGCATCGCATCGGGCAGCTTGCACGGTTGGGCGTGGATCGTGTTTGCCCTGTTCGGCACCTGGGCAGGCTTGCACCTGCGGCCCGTCTTCGGACTGTCCGGTGCAGACCCCGCGAAGCCTTGAAGGCATGAACGCGGCCCCCAACAAGCGGCCGCTGGCGCTGCCCAAGGTCTACGGCCTGCTCGAGACCGGGTCGGTGGTGCTCATGACCACGTCGCACAAGGGCGCCGCCAACGTGATGACCCTGTCCTGGCACACGACAACTTCTTCGTCCTGGAAGTGGTCAAGGCCTGGATCGATCCCACGATCAAGGACCCTCGCACCCTGCACCACCGGGGGTATGGACGTTTCGTGGTCTCGGGCGAGACCTTGAAGCTTGCGTCCAGGATGCGGTGAACCGCCACCGCGAGCCCGGCCGCAAGATCGTTCCCATCGCGCCGCAGCGCACTCCAACCCGGGCACGCATGGCCGAATACCGCATTCTTTCGTTGTCCGGTGGCGGCTTCCTCGGCCTGTACACCGCCCGGCTCCTCGAAGCGCTCGAGCAGCGCGCGGGCGTTCCGCTCGCGCAGCGCTTCGACCTGTTGGCCGGCACCTCGGTCGGCGCCATCCTGGCCGTGGCGCTGGCCTACGAGGTGCCCATGGCGCGCATGGTGCGCCTGTTCGAGGCCGGGGGTTCGGGCGTCTTCTCGGGCCGGTCGCTGCCTTCGGGGACCTTGGGCCGCCTGATCGACATGGGCCGCTCGGCGCTGGGCCCGAAGTACGACGGCGTCGCGCTGCGCCGGGCGCTCGAGGCCGAGTTCGGCGGCCGCACCCTGGCGCAGGCGCCCCATTCGTTGGTCTTGCCCGCGGTGGACGTCGGCAACTGTTGCACCAAGGTCTTCAAGACGCCGCACGCGTCGGCCTCCGAAGGCGACGGCGGGTTGCTGGCAGTGGACGCGGCGATGGCGTCGGCCGCGGCGCCGACTTACTTCCCGTCGGTGAAGGTGTCTGGCCGCCTGTATGCCGACGGCGGTCTGTTCGCCGTGGCCCCGGACCAGGTGGCTCTGCACGAGGCAGAGCATTTCGTGGGTGTGGACGTCACGCAGGTGCGCATGCTGTCGCTGGGCACCGCGGCGTCGGGGTACCGGCCGGCCGCGGGCGTGCACGAGAACGATGGCGCGGTGTCGTGGCTGTCCAGCGGGCGCCTGGTGATGACCTTGCTCGCCGCGCAGCAACAGCATGTGCAGGCGATGATGGAAGACCGCCTGGGCGGTCGCTATCTGCGCCTGGATGCCCGCTGGCCCGTGGAAGGCGGGCTGGGCCTGGATGTGGCGACGCCGCAGGCCGCACAGCGGCTGATGGCCCTGGCGCAGGGGACCATCGATGCGTTCCCCCAGCCTGGCGGGCTGGCGCCGTGGATCGGCCCGCGTTGAGCCGGCTTGCGCTCGCGCAAGGTTGCCGGCCGTCGTCGCGGCTAGTCTGCAGGCATGCAGCCGGTACCCAACGCCCGACCTCCCGCGGGAACACCGGGCGGCATGCCGGCTGAGCTCGGACTCGAGCGGCAGACCCGCATGGTGCGCAGCCTGCAGCGGTTGCTGGCGCTGAAGCAAGGCCTGGAGGTGGTCTGGATCGAGACGCACATCTCCTTCGTGCTGCTCTGCGGCGCGCACGCCTACAAGTTCAAGAAGGCACTGCGCACGCCGTTCCTGGACCAGTCCACGCTCGCGCTGCGGCGCAGGGCCTGCCAGGAGGAACTGCGCCTGAACAGGCGCCTGGCGCCCGACCTCTACCTGGGGGTAGTGTCCATCACCGGCACGCCCGAGGCACCCGAGCTGGCGGGGCAGGGTGCCCCCATCGACTGCGCCGTGCAGATGCGTGCCTTTGCGCAGGACGGCCTGTGGGACCGGATGGCCGAACGCGGGCAACTCGGGCCGGCGCAGGTGGACGGTCTGGTGCCGATGCTGCAACGTTTCCACGCGGAGGCGCAGCCGGCCCAGGCCGACGGGCGCCTGGGTTCGCCGGCGCAGGTCCGGGCTCCGCTTGTGCAGAGCCTGGATGAGCTCGAGGGCCTGCTGGGCCCGCGTGGTGGCGCAGCCATGCTCGGCCCATTGCGGACCTGGGAAGCGGCAGCCTTCGCTCGCCTGGCCCCGGTGATGGCCAGGCGGCTTGCCCAGGGCCGGGTGCGCGAGTGCCACGGCGATCTGCACCTGGGCAACGTCACCCTGATCGAAGGCCGCGGCACCATCTTCGACGCCATCGATTTCAACGACGACTTCCGCTGGATCGACGTGATGAGCGAGATCGCCTTCATGGCGATGGACCTCCAGGCCCACGGCCTGCCGCGCCTGGCCCATCGCTTCGTCAACGGCTACCTCGAATGCAGCGGCGACTACGACGGTGTGCAGGTGCTGGACTACTACCTGGTGCACCGGGCCCTGGTGCGCGCCAAGGTGCATGCGCTGCGAGCCGTCCAGTGCGCCGGCGCCACGGCCGTGGCCGAACAGGCAGCGGCCGAGCGCTACTTGACCCTGGCACGCCACTTCAGCGGCCGTGGTGCGGCCGGTGCCGCGCTGATGCTCACGCACGGGTTTTCGGGCAGCGGCAAGTCGACGCTGACCCAGGGCTTGCTCGAAGCCTGCGGTGCCATCCGGATCCGATCGGATGTCGAGCGCAAGCGCCTGGCGCGACTGTTGCCGCTGGATCGCGCCGGCGCGGCCCCCGATGAGTCGCTTTATGCCGCCGACATGACGGCCGCCACCTACGCACAGCTGCTGCGCCTGGCCCGGCCCGTGCTGGCCGGCGGCTACCACGTCGTCCTCGATGCGACGTTCCTCCAACGCGTCCAGCGCGACGCCGCGCGGCAATGGGCCGCACGGCAAGTCGTTCGTTGCGCGTTGCTGGATTTCGACGCCGCACCGGCCGAGTTGCGCCGGCGCCTGGTGCAGAGGGCGGCCATGGCCTGCGATGCGTCGGACGCCGACGCTGCCGTCCTCGCCGCGCAGATGCGCGTTGCGGAGCCTTTGCGTGCCGATGAGGAAGGCCCGGTCTTCTCCTGCCATGCGTCGGCAGCAGACGGGGGTGGCCCCATCGACGCGGACTGGTCTGCGGTGCTGACCTGGCTGGCCGCGGATCAGAAGGCCATGTGCCAAAGCTTGTAGGCGCGGACAGAGCCCGCAGCGCGTGCGCCCGCCCGCCCGGGGCTTGGGGTCCTTGCCGCCTGCAGACACGGACATGCCTGCCCACAGTTGACCTTGAAGGTCTGCAGAAGGGCGTACTCGTGTTCCTCACACGATGCGCGCACCCGCCCGGCCGGTCTGTGCGCTTGCACACAGTGGTCGAGGCGCTGGCGCGATGGCTCCAAATGGAGGAATATGGACTGTTCCAGGAGACATGCCATGAACACCAAGACACCCGGTCCGCCGGAAGGCGAAATCGCCAAGTTCATCGACGAACAGCTCGAACTGGCTGCCGCCAAGCTGGGCGCACTGGACCCCTCGCGGGTTCACCCGTCGCCGGTTGATCACGAAGAGCGCAAGGCCGCCCACGCCGACTTCGAGGACGTGATGCTCGGCAACGCCGAACCGACGCCTGAAATGCTGGAAGAGTTGCGGGTGCTCGGCACCGCCAGCCCGATGAGCGATGAAGAACTCGCCCGCCAGGCGCTGGCTGCACCATCCGCATCGCCCGATTCAGCCGCAGGCGGCCTGTCCAAGCCCTGAAGGCCTAGGGCGCCGCGCCGTCCCGAAGCATCAGCAGTTCGCGTTGGACTTCGGACGGGAAACCGCGCCGGTTGCCCCGCCGGTCCACCAACAGGTCTTCGAAGACCTTGTGGGTCAGCATCCTGTCGTCCCAGCACAGTGCCAGCCGGTTGGCGATGCGTGGATAGCGCCGGCAAAGCGAGACCGGCCGCAGCTCCAGGGGAAACCGTTCGCACCAACCCGCGGCCATCGCGGAAAGGCTCACGTCGCGAGGGTTTGGCGCCGAGCGGCGAAGGCGGTGCAGGTTGCCGAAGCTCGGCTCCACAGGCGGGGCGGCAAGTTCGGGGCCTGCCGTGCCTTCCTGGCGATCCAGCGTGATGGTGCCGTCGCCAAAGCCTCTGGTGAATCGCATCGCCTGCTGCCGAGTGGTCTCCAGGGAGACTTCGGCAGGGCGAGGCGAAACTTTAGAAGGCGGGTTGGGCGCGCTCCAATCGGTTCTTGCGGGCCTTCAGCACGAAGGTGCGGATCTGCCAGACCACGAACAACCCGATCAGGGCCAGCAAGGTTCCGCTGATCGGCCGGTTGACGAAGCCCATGAAGCTGCCGCGGCTGAGCAGCATGGCGCGGCGGAAGTTCTCTTCGAGCATGGGGCCCAGGATGAAGCCGAGCATGAGCGGCGCGGCATCCAAGTTGAGCCGCATGAACATGTAGCCGATCAGGCCGAAGGCCGAGGTCACGAACACGTCGTCGAGGTTGTTGTTGACGCTGTACGTCCCGATGCAGCAGAAGAACAGGATCGACGGGAAGAGCACGCTGTACGGGATCTTGAACACCGACAGCCAGTAGCGTACCAGCGGCACGTTCAGCGTCACCAGGAACACGTTACCCACCCACATGCTGGCCACCAGGCCCCAGAACAGGTCGCCGTGCTCCTTGATCATGCTGGGGCCGGGCTGGATGCCCTTGATGATGAAGGCCGCCATCATCAGGGCCATCACGGCGTTCTCGGGGATGCCGATGCTCATCAGCGGGATGAAGCTGGTGCGCGCGGCGGCTTCGTCGGCCGCGGCCTGGCCGGCCACGCCTTCGATGGCGCCCTGGCCGATCTCGTCGCGGTACTTGCTGAACTTCTTGTCCACGGCGTAGGCCGCGAACTGGGCGATGACGGGCCCGCCGCCGGGCAGGATGCCCAGGAACGAGCCGATCACGCTGCCCCGCAAGGCACTCGGGATGATGCGCTTGAACTCGGGCCACGTGGGCATCAGGTCGATCTTGCCGTTGAAAGGCGTGCGCTCGTTCTTCTCGTCCAGGTTCTTGGTGATCTCGGCGATGCCGAAGCAACCCAGCGCGACACTGACCAGGCCCACGCCGTCGGACAGGAAGGTGAAGTCGAAGGTGAAGCGCTGCGTGCCGCTGTTGACGTCGGTGCCGATCTGCCCCATGAGCACGCCGATCAGGCACATGGCCAGGCCGTTGAGCAGGCTGCCGGTGGTGACGAAGCTCACGCACACGAAGCCCACCAGCATCAGCGCGCAGTAGTCGGCCGGGCCGAACAGGAAGGCAACCTCACCCAGCACGGGAGCCAGGGTGGACAGCACGATGATGGCCACGGTGCCGCCGATGAAGCTGGAGATGCCGGCCGTGAACAGCGCCAGGCCGGTCTTGCCCTTGAGGGTCATCTGGTAGCCGTCGATGCACGCCACGATGCTGCTGGCGTGCGGGATCTTCATCGTGATGGCGCTCACACTGTCGCCGTATTGCGCCCCGTAGTAGATGCCCGCGAGCATGATGAGCGCGCCGCCCGTGGGGATGGAATAGGTGAGCGGCAGCAGCAGGCTGATGGTGGCCAGCGGGCCGAGGCCCGGCAGCAGGCCGACCAGCGTGCCCACCGTGCAGCCGATGGCGCAGAACATGAGGTTCTGCCATGTCAGCGCGTGCTCGAAGCCGAAGGCCAGGTTGTGAAGGATGTCCATTACAGCAGCGGGAGGTTCAGGCCGAGGCCCTTTTGGAACGCAAAGGCCACGGCAATCAGGCCGGCGGCAACCTTCACGCTGCGAAACCACGAAAACGAACTGGCGGCGAAGGCCGAGCAGAACACCAGCACCACGATGCCGGCGATCATGTTCACGAAGTGCGACACCAGGGCGAAGCCGCACAGGCTGCCCAGGATGATGCTGATGTTCTTGATCTGGATTTCCATCGGCTCGCGGGCCGACAGGCGCGCCTGGATGATCGTCAGGATGCCGATCAGCAACAGCAGCCCGCTCACCATCAACGGGAACAGGCCGGGGCCGGCGTTGCTGAGCTTGCCCAGCTTGTACTGCAGCGATGAAAGGCCGAAGGCCAGTGCGATGCCCGAGAGGAAAATGCCCCGGGCGAGGTTGCGGTCGACCATGTGATCTCCAGGTAGGGGGCAGCGGCCCCCGGCCCGCTCACTGTAGGAACCACCCGACCCTGCGCATCCTCGGTTTTCACCTACGACAGCCAGACGACAGCTTCGAAGACCGGACTGGGGTGGCCGGGTGTGGGTAGCATCGCGCTGCGGCTGATTGAATGGACCCATGCACGTTCTCATCGTCGAAGACGACCTGCCGCTGGCCGACTCGATCGCCCAGGCGATGCGGGCACAAGGCTGGCGCGTTGACCTCAGCACCCGGGGCGAGCCCGTCGCGGCTTCGCTGCAGCAGGACGAGTACGACGTGCTGGTGCTGGACATCGGCCTGCCGGGCATCGACGGCCTGGAGACGCTGCGCCGGGTACGCGCGCAGGGGTCGGTGCTGCCGGTGCTGCTGCTGACCGCGCGCGACACGGTGGAAGACCGCGTGCTGGGGCTGGAAACCGGCGCGGACGATTACCTCGTCAAACCCTTCGCGCTGGACGAACTGCTGGCCCGGCTGCGCGCCCTGGTGCGCCGCCACGACGTGCGTCAGGGCGAGACCATGGTGCTGTCCGCCCTGCGCTTCGATGCCAGCGCCCGCAGGGCCATGGTGGGCGATCGTCCGGTGCATCTGTCGGCGCGCGAATGCGTGGTGCTCAACTACCTGATGCTCAAGACGGGGCGCATCGTGTCGCGCGAGCAACTGGCCGGGCTGGTGCCGGGCTGGGACGCGGCCACCTCGGACAACGCGCTGGAGTTGCTGGTCTCGCGGCTGCGCGCAAAGATCGAACCGGCCGGGGTGCGCCTGCGCACGGTGCGGGGGCTGGGCTACACGCTCGAGCTGGCGTCTCCCGAATGACCGCGCAGCCGGGCCACTGGCGGCCATGAGGGTCGGGCTCGGGGGGGCGCGCCAGCCCAGCCTGCGGCAGGCCTTGCTGGTGGGCTTGCTGCTGCCCCTGGCGGGCCTGATCCCCTTGAGCGCCGGCCTGATCTATGTCCTTGCCGTGCGCCCTGCGCTCGACGGCCTGGACCGCGCGTTGACCGACATGGCGGTGGCCTTGTCCCAGATCGTGGAAGTCCGCGACGGCCAGGCGGTGTTGCCGCTGAGCGAACAGACCGCGCGTGCGCTGAAGGCCGACCTGGTGGACGAGACCTACTTTGCCGTGAGCGACGGCGCCGGCCGGCTGCTGGGCGGCACGCCCGGACTGCAGCCCATGGCGCCGGCGCTGCGGGCCGGTGACTGGCTGTTCTTCGACTCGAAGCTGGACGGCAAGGGCGTCCGGGTGGCTGCCCACGCCATGCCCTGCGGCGCAAGCCCCGGGCAGCCCTGCCTCATCCTGGTGGCCGAGACGCTGGGCAAGCGCGATGCTGCCGAGCGCGCGGTGCTGCTGGCCGCGCTGCTCGGCGGCCTGGCGATGGCGCTGCCGGTGGCGCTGCTCGCCATGGTGGCGGTGGACCGCGGATTGAGCCCGCTGCGTGCTGCGGCGGTCGACGTGGGCTCGCGAACGCCCGACCGGCTGGAGCCCATCGACGCCCGCACGGTCCCGGCCGAATTGGTCGTCTTCGTGCAGGCGATCAATGGCCTTTTCGCCCGGCTGCGAGAGGCCGCGGCCGCGCAGCGCGCCTTCGTGGCCGATGCTGCCCACCAGTTGCGCACGCCGCTGTCGGTGCTGCGCATCGAGGCGGCACGCGCCCTGGAGATGGCCGGCCAGACGCCGATGCGCCCCGTGTTGCAGCGCCTGCACGCGGGCGCCGAGCGCGGCGCCCGGCTGGCCCAGCAACTGCTGGCCCTGGCCCGCTGCGAAGGCGCCGAGCTCGACCCGGCGCGGCTGACCCAGTCGCTGGACTTGGGCCGACTGGCCGCCGAGGCGGCCGAACGCTGGCTGGAGCCTTCCCGGCAGGCCGGCCAGGATCTGGGCTACGAACTGGCGCCAGCGTGGGTCGTGGGCGACGCCACGCTGTTGACCGAACTGCTGGGCAACCTCACGCAGAACGCCATCGAACACGCCGGGCAGGGCGCCCGCATCACCATCCACACCTCGACGAAGGAGGGGACGGCGATGCTGTGCGTCGAGGACGACGGGCCCGGCCTGGCACCGGCCGAGCGCGAGGCCGTGTGGCAGCGCTTCCGAAGGGGCCAGGGGGCGCAGGGCACGGGCAGCGGTCTGGGCCTGGCCATCGTTCGCGACATCGCGCGGCTGCACGGGGCCGAACCCACGCTGGAGGCCGGCGAGCAGGGGCGCGGGCTGCGGGTGTGCGTACGGTTTACCGCCCGCCCGGCCCCGAACTAGGCCAGGTCGAGCACCGGATAGCGCCGGAAGATGCCTTGCTCATTGAAGGGCAGGCGCCGGTCGCTGGACAGGTAGGCCGCCACGCGCGGCAGGGCGGCCACGCGGCCGTGAAGGTCGACGACCCGCGGCGCCCCGGCCAGAGCGGCGGCCGCGGCGCGCGGAAAGGCGTATTGCAGCCCTTCGACGAGCTGGAACAGCGACAGGTCGACATAGCTCAGGCGGCCCGCCACCAGATGGCGCGGCCCGGCGGGGTTGCGAGCCAGGATGGTCTCGAACCAGGTGATGAACTTGGGGATCCGTTGGCGGCAGAAGCCGCTGGCCCGCCGCAGGGCTTCGGGCTGCTGGTCCTCGTAGCTCAGATCCACTCCCACCGGGTGATGGGTGTCGTGCGCCTCGGCGACCATGTCGGCAATGGTGAGCTGGATCTGCTGGGTCCAGATGCGGGCCCCCTCGTTGCGCGCGACGAGCTTGAGCGTGGGCGCCAGGTACTGCAGGATGGTGGCCGTCTGGGCCACGACCATGGCGCCGTCCTTCAGCACCGGCGGTGCGAAGGGCGGGTGCACCTCGGCCTTGTCGTGCAGCAGCCGTTGCAGGGCCTGCACGCCCTGGCCCTGCGACTCGGGCCCCCGGGCCACGTCAAGGTAGTGCGCGCCGGCTGCTTCCAGCGCCAGGTGCACGAATTCTCCGCGGCCCTGGATGGTCGGCCAGTAGTGAAGCTCGTAGGTCATGCGCGGACTGTAGACCGATGCGGCTAAAGTCCAGCCATGGGTTTGCTGCGAAAACTGCCGGGGTACCAACGGTCTCCGGCCGGGCTGGAATGGCGGCTGTGGAAACGCCTGCCGGCGATCCTGGGCTGCGGTACGGCCGTGCCGCTGCTGGGCGTGCTGGCGCTGTGGTGGGCATCGCCCTCGGACCCGGCCGCGCCCGACGATCCGACGCTCACCCTGTGGATGTACCAGTTGATGGGGCTCGTGGTGCTGCACTGGACCCTGGTGCTCACGCTGGCCATCGGTTGCGGCATCGTCATGCTGATGAAGGGGCCGGCCTACGCGGCCGACTCCTATCCGCATCTGCCGTAGCCGGCTCAGGCGTACAGGCCGGGCTGCCGGTTGAGCAAGGCGTGGGCCGCCTCGGCGCCCAGTGCGTCCTGCACGGGTTGCCAGGTGCTGGCATAGGGCGGCAGGGCATCGTCTGCAAAGGCGGTGTGAGGCCAGTCCGAACCCCAGACCAAGCGGTCACCGAACAGGCCCGCCAGCCTGCGCACCGGCTCCAGCAACCCCGGATAGGGCGCTGAATCGCCCAGCCGGTACCACCCCGAAAGCTTGACCCAGGCCCCTTCGCGGGCCAGTGATGCCAGCGCCTGCCAGCCCGGGTGGCCTGGGGGCACGTTGGCGCCCATGCCGGCCAGGTGGTCGAGCACGCAGACCACGCCGCTGCCGGCGTGCAGGGCAGCCACCTCGGCCAGGTGCCCCGGCTGCAGGTACCACTGCAGGTGCCAGCCCAGTTGGCTCAACCGCGGGGCCAGGGCTTCGAAGCGCCGCGCCAGGGGCCCCCGTTCTCCCACCGGCGAGACCAGGTTCAGCCGCGCGCCGCGCACGCCCAGGGCCTGCATGGCCCAGAGCGCCTGCGGCGGCGTGGTGTCGTCGATCACCACCACGCCCCGGTGGCGCCCCGGGTGCGTGGACAGTGCGCGCAGCATCACGCGGTTGTCGCTGCCGTAGACGCTGGGCTGTACCAGCACCAGGTGGCCCACGCCGTGCCGGTCCGCCTCGGCCTCGATCAGGGCCAGGGGGCGCTCCGCCGGACGGTAGTGACCCGCGACGGTCGGCGCGTCGTGCTCGAAGACATGGACGTGGCTGTCCCACCCGGCCCGGACCGCTGGATCGGGCGAGAGCAGGGCGTCAGTCACCGTGCATGGCGGTCAGTCACGGGTGATGCCCCGCTCCTTGACGACCCGGGCCCACAAGGCTCGCTGGGCGGCCAGGAACTGGGCCGGGTCCCCGGTGTAGAGGTCGCCACCGAGCGAGCGCACGCGGCCCAGCACCTCGGGGTCGGCCATGGCCGTGAGGATGGCGGCCACCAGCTTGTCGCGCACGGGCCCCGGCAGGCCGGCCGGGGCCAGCACGGGGTTCCATTCCAGCACCTCGTGGCCCCTGACGCCGGCCTCGGCCATGGTCGGCACGTCGGGCAAGGCGCGGCAGCGCACGGCCGCGGTCACGCCCAGGGGCCGTAGCCGGCCGGCCTGGATCTGGCCCAGGGACGAGGCCACGTTGGCGAAGAACAGCGGCACCTGGCCGCCCATCACGTCGTTCATGGCCGGCCCACCGCCCTTGTAAGGGACGTGCGTCAACTCGACCTTGGCCAGTTGCTCGAACAGCGCGCCGGCCAGGTGCTGCGCCGAGCCGTTGCCCGACGAAGCGTAGGCCAGTGTCTTGGGCTTGGCACGCGCCATGCGGATCACGTCTGCCACGGTGCGTGCTTCGAAGCTGGGCGTGCACACCAGCACGTTGGGATACAGAGCCAGCACGGCCAGCGGCAGGAAGGCGGTGCGCGTGTCGTAAGGCAGCTTGTCGAAGAGCGCCGGGTTGACGGCGAACGACGAAGCGTCCAGCAGCAGCGTCGCGCCGTCCGGTGCTGCGCGTGCCACGAGGCTGGCGGCGATGGTGCCGCTGGCGCCCGGCCTGTTTTCCACCACCACGGTCTGCCCCAGCGCCTGGGCCATGCGAGGCGCGATCATGCGGGCCATCACGTCGGCCCCGCCGCCGGCCGGGTACGACACCACCAGGTTGATCGGCCTGCCCGAGGCGATCTCGGCGCGGGCCCAGGGCGCAGCCCAAGCGGAGGCCGTTGCGGCCGTGGTGGCTGCAGCGAAGCGCCTTCGGGTCCAGGCGGATGGGTTCATCGGGTCGGGCTCCTGCGGGCGCTCGGGGTGGACCATACTGGCCGGGCCGCCGGCCGTGCGTGGCGGCGCCCGATCGTAACCAGCCGCGCCCCGGCCGTGCCTGAAGGATTTCCCATGCCGCCGCCCTCCGTTGCCTGCGCTGCCGCCGTCCTGTCCCGGGTGCCCCTGTCCGCCAGCCGCCGGGTCTGCCTGCGGCAAATGGGGTTGCTGTTGCTGCTGCCGATCGGGGGCTGTGCGTCGACAGTACCCTCACCATCGCCGCTGTCGCCTGCCTCGGCCGCGCTCCTGGCGCCCACGGGACGCCTGCGGGCGGCGATCAACCTGGGCAACCCGATCCTTGCGCGGCGTGATGCCGCCGGCGGCCAGGCGCAGGGGGTGTCGGTGGACATGGCCACGGCGCTGGGCGGGCAACTCGGGCTGCCCGTGGACTGGCTGGTCGTCGAATCGGCGGCGCAATCGGTCCAGGCCGTCACCAGCGGCCGGGCCGACGTGGGTTTCTTTGCCGTCGACCCTGAAAGAGCCCGGGGCATCCGCTTCACGGCGCCCTATGTGCTGATCGAAGGCGCCTATCTGGTGCGCGACGGTTCCCCGCTGACCGACAACGCCCAGGTCGACCGGCCGGGCACCCGGGTGATGGTGGGCAAAGGCAGCGCCTACGACCTGTACCTCAGCCGCGCGCTGGCCTCGGCCACCCTGGTGCGGGCACCGACCTCGCCCCAGGTGGTGGACCGCTTCCTGGCCGAAGGCGCGGACGTGGCGGCCGGCGTCCGCCAGCAACTGCAGGCCGACGCCGCGCGCATTGGCGGCTTGCGCCTCCTGCCCGGGCGCTTCATGCAGATCGACCAGGCGATGGGCCTGCCGGCCGCCCGCGGCGAGCCCGCGCGGGAGGCCCTGGCCGGTTTCGTGGCCTGGGCCAAGGCCAGCGGCTTCGTGGCACAGGCGCTGGAGCGCCATGGCATCCGGGGCGCGCTGGTGGCGCCGCCGGGTTGAAGGCGGGACGAGGGCTGTCCGCGCAAGGGCTCAAGGGCAGGGCTTGCGGTGCCGAAATCCCTCCTTGATGGTCGCGGGCCCGCCTTGCGGTCGCGCGGACCTGACCAAGGGGTTGCCATGCGAATCGAATGCCTGCTCGTGGTTGCTGCCGCGGGGTGCGCCACACCCGCCAGCCATGCCGGCGAGATCTACACCGGCCTGGGGCTGAGCGGCGCCGCCGCGGGCTACGCCGGATCCTGGGCCGCCGGCTGGGGTCTCCGCGGCGAACTGGCAGGCGGCTTGAGCATGAACCGCGACGGGCAGCGCGAGGGCCTGAACTACGACGGCCACCTGAAGGCCGGCCGGGGCGCGGTCTTCGTGGACTGGTTCCCGCTGGGCAGCACGTTCCGCGTCACCGGGGGTGCCACGCAGAACGACTACACCATCACGCTCAACGGCAAGGGCTCTACCGGCAGCATCAACGGCAAGCCCGTGGACCTCACCAACGAGACCTTCCGCGTGGACGTCGCCTATGCGCGCACCACGCCCTATCTGGGCCTGGGCTGGGGCCACCAGGCCGCGGGCACGGGCCTGGCGTTCTACGTCGACGTCGGCGCCCAGTTCGGGCGCTACAACACCGAGGTCTCGACGACCGTGGTGGGCAAATACGGCATCACGCAGGCCGACGTCGACGCCGAAGCGCAGAAGGTGCGAGACACCCTGGCGCGCTACGGCGTGCTGCCTTCGGTGGGGTTGGGCATGAGCTACCGCTTCTGACCCGCCGCCCCGGCGCACGGAACCCCAAGGTTTCACCGGGGGCGCCGCGGCCCGCGGCGCCGGCACAATCGGCTCGCTGCCACCCCTTCGAGGAGCCTTTCCGTGCCTTTGAGCGATATCGAGATTGCCCGCCAAGCCCGCATGCTGCGCATCACGGACATTGCGCGCGACCGCCTGGGCATTTCCGACGAACACCTGGTGCCCTATGGCCACTACAAGGCCAAGTTGGCGCTGCCCTTCATCTCCAGCCTGCCGTCGCGGCCCGATGCGCGCGAAGGCAAGCTCGTGCTGGTGACGGCCATCAGCCCCACGCCGGCCGGCGAGGGCAAGACCACGACCACGGTGGGCCTGGGCGATGCGCTGAACTTCATCGGCAAGAAGGCCATGATCGCCCTGCGAGAGCCCTCGCTCGGCCCGGTGTTCGGCCTGAAGGGCGGCGCCACCGGGGGTGGCATGGCGCAGGTGGTGCCCATGGAAGACATCAACCTGCACTTCACCGGTGACTTCCAGGCCATCGCGCTGGCGCACAACCTGCTGTCGGCCTGCCTGGACAACCACATCCACCACGGCAATGCGCTGGACATCGACGTGCGCCGCATCGTCTGGAAGCGCGTGGTCGACATGAACGACCGCGCCCTGCGCCAGATCACCGTGGGCCTGGGCGGGCCGGCCAACGGCTATCCGCGCGAGGACGGATTCGACATCGTGGTGGCGTCCGAGGTGATGGCCATCCTGTGCCTGTCCACGTCGTTGCGCGACCTGAAGGAGCGCCTGGGCCGCATCGTGGTGGCCGAGACCCGCAGCCGCAAGCCCGTGACGGCGGCCGACCTGAAGGTGCACGGTGCCATGGCGGTGCTGCTGCGCGACGCGATGGCCCCCAACCTCGTGCAGACCATCGAGAACAACCCGGCGCTGCTGCACGGCGGGCCCTTTGCCAACATCGCGCACGGGTGCAATTCGGTCATTGCCACCCGCACGGCCCTGCAATTGGCGGATTACGTGGTCACCGAGGCCGGCTTCGGCGCTGACCTGGGCGCCGAGAAGTTCATCGACATCAAGTGCCGCAAGGCCGGTCTGGCCCCGGCGGCGGTGGTCATCGTGGCCACCGTTCGGGCGCTGAAGTACCACGGCGGCGTGCCGCTGGCGGCCCTGGGCACCGAGGACCTCGAAGCCCTGGGACGTGGCATGGCCAACATCGAGCGGCACCTGCACAATGTGCGCGAGGTCTTCGGCCTGCCTTGCGTGGTGTCCATCAACCACTTCGCCAGCGATACCGACGCCGAGCACGCCCTGCTGCGCGAGCGCATCGGCCGGCTGGGTGTGGCCGTGCACACCGCGCGTCACTGGGCGCTGGGCGGCCCGGGCGCGGCGGACCTGGCGCACGAGGTGGTTCGGCTGTGCGAACAGCCTTCCACCCTGCGCTTTGCCTACGAGGACAGCGAGCCCCTGTGGATCAAGCTGGAAAAGCTGGCCACCCGCACCTACGGCGCCAGCGGCATCACCGCCAGCAGCGCCGTGCGCAAGCAGATCGCCGGCCTGCAGGAGGCCGGCTACGGTCACCTGCCGGTGTGCGTGGCCAAGACGCAGTACAGCTTCTCGACCGACCCGTCGCTGCGCGGTGCGCCCAGCGGGCATGTGCTGGACGTTCGCGAAGTCCGCCTGGCGGCCGGCGCCGAATTCGTGGTGATGGTCTGCGGCGACATCATGACCATGCCCGGGCTGCCCAAGGTGCCCTCGGCCGAGCGCATCGACCTGGACGATGAAGGGCAGATCGTCGGCCTGTCCTGACCCTGGGCCCAGGGCGCTACCATGGCCCATAACACCGCCCGCCTGTACCGCATCGAGAGCCTGATCCGCAGCCGCGGCTGCGTGAGCTTCCAGGACCTGCTGCAGGCCCTGGAGGTCTCGCCCGCGACGCTCAAGCGCGACCTGGAATACCTGCGCAGCCGGATGGGCGCGCCCATCGAGTACGACCGCCTCGAGAACGGCTACCGCTTCGGCGCGGCCCCTCGGCAGCAGCGGCACGAACTGCCGGGCCTGTGGTTCGATGAGGCCGAGTTGTACTCGCTGCTGATGGCCCGGCAACTGCTGGCCAGCCTGGATACCGACGGCCTGCTGGCGCGACATCTGCAGCCGCTGCTCGACCGCATCCACCAGATCCTGGGCAGCGGCAGCGGCAGCGGCGACGGGGCCGCAGACCACCTGATGATGCGGGTAAAGGTGGTCACCGCGCTGCGCCGGCCCGTGCCCGGCCGCTTCTTCGAGCGGGTGAGCGGCGCGCTGCTGGGCCGCAAGCGGCTGCACCTGCGCTACCTCACCCGCGGCCGGCGCGAGGTGAGCGAGCGCGATGTCTCGCCGCAGCGGCTGGTGCACTACCGCAGCACCTGGTACCTGGACGCCTGGTGCCACCGGGTGCAGGCCCTGCGCCGTTTCGCGCTGGATGCGGTCGAAGAGGCCTCGCTGCTGGACACCGCTGCGCTGGAGGTGCCCCTGGCCACGGTGCAAGCCGAAATGGATGCCGGCTACGGCATCTACGCGGGCGGCCAGCGCCGCTGGGCGGTGCTGCTGTTCGACAGCCAGGCCGCACAGTGGGCGAGCCGCGAAGAATGGCACCCCGAACAGACGGGGCGGTGGCGGGAAGACGGCCGCTTCGAGATGCGGCTGCCCTACGTGGACGACACCGAGCTGGTGATGGACCTGCTGCGGCAGGGCGAGCAGGTTCAGGTGCTGGAGCCGCCGGAGCTGGTGCAGGCTGTCAGGGCTCGGCTGGCGGCCGCCGCCGCGCTGTATCGGGCTGGAGGGTAGGGCCGGTTCGGGCAGGCGCCGCGCAGCTGCTTGCAGGGTGAGCTGTGTTTCTGTACAGTGTCTCTAACCGACCTGCGAGGCACCGCCACCATGCACCTGCACCCACTGCATCGCCAGCATTACCAACCCCGTCGCCAGCGCGTGCCTTCCTGGCTGCTGAAGGCCTGGTACTGGTTCTGATCCCATCGCTGGCCCACGCTGGGAATCGCCTGCAACGGTTGCGTAGCGAAGCATAAGCCCCAGGAGCGCGTGAAGATGCCGCACGCGCAGACGCCTCCACGCCCTGAGAAGGCGCCGCCAGCCTACGGGTTGCGCGGCGGCGTTTCTTGCAGCAACACCTGTAGTTGCTCTTTCCAGAATGCAGCCATGGCCGTGGTGCCGTGGCCGCGCGTGGCCTCGCTGGCCGGGATCAGGTGGTAGCGCGCACCCTTGATCTGCTGCACCGCCCGGTCCACAGTGGCGAGTTCGGGCGGGTTGCGTTCATCGTCGGCCGAATTGATGGCCAGCAGCGCCGCCCGGATCCGGCCCAGGCCGGGCGATGGGTCGTAGTCGCCCGAGGACTCCCACTGATAGAGGTAGTCGTTGGCGTCGGCCTTGAAGGGCGCGGCGTAACGGTCGGCCAGGAGCTTGTCGGCGGCCTCTCGGGTGGGGGCGGCCTTCTGGTAGGCCAGCGTGCCGCCGATCGTGGCCACGTTGAAGAAGATGTTGGCCGTGCGAAGTTGCCGCGGTTGGGTGGTGTAGTTGCCGTTGTTCCAGTCGGGGTCGTTGCGCACGGCGTCGACGATCATGCGCCGCATCAGCCAGTTGCGGCCCGACATGGCCGTGGGCTGCGAGGCCATGGGCACCAGGGCATCCATGAAATCCGGGTGCGTCACGCCCCAGATCCACGTCTGCATGCCGCCCATCGAATTGCCGATCACCAGGCGCAGGTGCTGCAGGCCCAGCCCCTCGGTCACCAGGCGGTACTGCGCCAGCACCATGTCATCGTAGTTGTACCGGGGAAACGCGGCCCGCAGGCCGTCGGAGGGCTTGGACGACTTGCCCGCGCCGATGGCGTCGGGCAAGACGATGAAATAGCGGCTGGCGTCCAGCGGCTGGCCGGGCCCGAACAGCTCGCCCGCGAAGGCCGGCGACAGCATGGACGTGCCCGAGCCCGCCGTGCCATGCAGCACCAGCACCGCCGGGGAGCCCGGCTTGCCCAGCGTGGTGTAGTGGATGCGCAGGCGGGGCATGACCTCGCCCGTGTGGAAGCGGAAGTCGGGGGCCACCCAGTCGGATTCGGTGGGCGCCGGAAAGTCGGCGGCCCGGATGCACGGGCTCAGGAGCAGCCCGATCAGGGCCAGTGCGGTGCCGAAGGAGCGGTGGGTGAAAGTCATCCAAAAAGTATAGGGATGGATCACGCCCCGGGTATCCGTTCAAGTCCCATGGGGGGCGGCCGATAAACCGGTCGGCGGCTACCGATAGCAGTGCGGTTCGGCCCCATCCACCTGACCACATCCGGGGAACCCCTCATGAATCGACAACACTTCCTCAAGTCAGCCGCAGCCCTTGCCCTGTGGCCCGTGGCCAACGCGGCCCTGGCCTCCGACAAGGGCACTGCGCCCGAGGCCGAAGCCCTGGTCCACAAGGCCGTCGCGGCGCTGAAGGCCCAGGGCCCCGAGAAGGCCTTCGAAGAATTCACCAATGGCAAATCCTTCAAGGACCGCGACCTCTACGTCTATGTCTACGACTTCAACGGCAAGTGCCTCGCCCATGGCGCCAATGGCAAGCTCGTGGGCAAGGAGCTGATGGCGATGAAGGACCCGGATGGCAAGCCGCTGATCAAGATCCTGCTGGACGTCGCCAAGGAAAAGGGCCAGGGCTGGACCGAGACGGTCAAGTTCCGCAACCCCACGACGGACAAGATCCAGACCCGCGTGAACTACGTCGAGCGCGTGGGCGAAGTCGTGATCGGATCGGGCGTGTTCAAGGACTGAGCAACCGGCGGGCTTGCGCGGCCCGCTCGCGGGCGCTGCAGCCCTCGACGTGGTCGTTCACCAGGCCCATGGCCTGCATGAACGCATAGACCGTGGTGGGGCCTACGAAGCTCCAGCCGCGCTTCTTCAGGTCCTTGGACAACCGTACCGACTCGGGTGACGTGGTCAGCGCCTGCAGGGCCTCGCGGGTCAACCGCTCGGGCCTGGTACCCGGCGCCGGCTCGTGCTGCCACACGTACGCCGACAGCGAGCCGAACTCCTCGCGCAGCGCCAGCACCCGGCCGGCGTTGTGGATGGTCGATTCGATCTTGCCGCGATGCCGCACGATACCGGCGTCGGCCAGCAGGCGGGCGATGTCGGCCTCGCCGTAGCGGACGATCCGCTCGGCATCGAAGTGATCGAAGGCCCGACGGAAGTTTTCTCGCTTGTTGAGGATCGTGAGCCAGCTCAGCCCCGACTGGAATCCCTCCAGGCACAGCTTTTCGAACAGCCGCCGGTCGTCGGTGACCGGAAAGCCCCACTCGTGGTCGTGATAGTGCCGGTAAGCCGGCGACGCCTGGCACCAATGGCAGCGTGGCAGGGCGTCTTCTTCGGCCCTGAACAGGCCTGCGGCAAGGATGTCGGCAGAGGGGTCGGCCATGCGGTCAGTCTAGCGCGCGCGGGCAGCGCATCAGGGCCGCGCCGCCGGCCATGGCCCGGGACTCTCGAGCATGATGCCGCGCACGATGCGCGTGCAGTGCGTCAGGGCCTGCACCAGACCGGCAAACAGCACTTCGCAGACCCGCCGCAGCACGGCGCGCAGGAGCCCGGGTGCGCCCCGCTGCGGGAACCGCCTGGCCCCGGCTGCCAGCAGCGCTTCGTTACGGGCTGGGCTGGTACGGGGCATGGCCGGCATCATTGAACCCGTGTCCGGTGACAGCGACACCGCAAGCGACCGCTTGACACTACCATCGTGGGAAGGTTGAAGATCGGGCTTCGCGCTGCATGGCGCGCATCGGAAACCCATGGCCACCCTCACAGCCGCACTGCGGCGCCCCGCCGAGTACCGGCTTCGAATCGAAGGCATGACCTGCGCCTCCTGCGTCGGGCGGGTCGAGAAGGCGCTTCTGAAGGTGCCGGGCGTGGACAGCGCAACCGTCAACCTGGCCACCGAGCAGGCTGCCGTCATCGCGGGCCCCGGTGTGTCGTTGCCGCTGCTCGTGTCTGCCATCGAGAAGGCCGGCTACACCGCGCAGGCCGCCAGTGCGCCGGCCAGCGCAGCGGCTGCCAACGCATGGCCTTCCTGGGCGCCGGTATTGCTCAGCGCCCTGTTCACGCTGCCCTTGGTGTTGCCGATGCTGCTGCAGCCGCTAGGGGTGATGCTCATGCCGTCCGGGTGGGTGCAGTGGGCCTTGGCCACGCCGGTACAGTTCGGCCTGGGCTGGCGCTTCTATCACTCGGGATTCAAGGCGGTGCGCGCCGGCGCAGGCAACATGGACGTGCTGGTGGCGCTGGGTACCTCGGCGGCCTACGGGCTTTCGGTCTACCTGCTGCTGACCCTGCCCGAGCATGGCGCCGCGCACCTGTACTTCGAGGCCTCGGCCGCCGTGATCACCCTGGTGTTGCTGGGCAAGTGGCTGGAGACGCGCGCCAAGCACCAGACCACCGATGCCATCCGCGCCCTGGGTGCGCTGCGCCCCACCAACGCCCGCGTGCTGGTACAGGGCACCGAACGCATCACGCCCATCGCGCAGGTGGCCCTGGGCGACCTGGTGGTGGTGCGGGCCGGCGAGCGCCTGCCGGTGGACGGCGAGATCGTCACCGGCCGCAGCCACCTGGATGAATCGCTGGTCACAGGCGAAAACCTGCCCGTGGCCAAGGGGCCTGGCGACAAGGTCACAGGCGGTTCGGTCAACGCCGAGGGGGTGATTCAGGTACGCACCCTGGCCATCGGAACCGAAACCACCCTGGCGCGGATCATCCGCATGGTCGAATCGGCGCAGGCGGGCAAGGCGCCCATCCAGCGCGTGGTCGACCGGGTCAGCGCCGTCTTCGTGCCGGCGGTGCTGGGCCTGGCCGCATTGACGCTGCTGGGCTGGGTCGCGGCCGGCGCTGGCTGGGAAACCGCGCTGATCAACGCCGTGGCCGTGCTCGTCATCGCCTGCCCTTGCGCCCTGGGCCTGGCCACGCCCACGGCCATCATGGTGGGCACGGGCGTGGCCGCGCGGCACGGCATGCTGATCAAGGACGCGCAGGCGCTGGAGCTCGCTCACGCGGTGACGGTGGTGGCCTTCGACAAGACCGGCACATTGACCGACGGGCGGCCTTCTCTGGTGGCGGTGGAGCCCGCTGCGGGCACGCCCGCCGACGAGTTGCTGACGCTGGCTGCCGCACTGCAGGGTTCCAGCGACCACCCGTTGGCCCATGCCGTCATGGACCGCGTGCGGCAGCGCCACCTGGCCGTGCCCGCTGCGACGGATGCGCAGGCGCTGCCGGGCCGCGGCGTGCAGGCACGGGTACAGGGCCGCGTGCTGCAGTTGGGCAGCAGCCGGCTGATGCAGGAACAGGGCGCCCAGCCGGGCGCCCTGCAGTCGTCGGCGGGCCGCCTGCAGGCCGACGGGCGTTCGGTCAGCTGGCTCATGGCCGAGGCTGGGGGCACCTGGCAGGTGCTGGGCCTGCTGGCCTTCGGCGACACCATCAAGCCCACGGCCTACCCGGCGGTACAACGTTTGCGCGCCCTGGGCATCCGCACCGTGATGCTGACGGGCGATAACCAGGGCAGCGCCCAGGCCGTGGCACAGGCCCTGGGCATCGACGAGGTGCGGGCCGAATTGCTGCCAGCGGACAAGGCCCAGGCGGTGCACGCCCTGCGCGCACAGGGACAGGTGGTGGCCATGGTGGGCGACGGCCTGAACGATGCGCCCAGCCTGGCCGCTGCCGACGTGGGCCTGGGCCTGTCCACCGGCACCGATGTGGCGATGGAGGCCGCGGGGATCACCCTGATGCGCGGCGACCCGCGCCTGGTGGCCGATGCCTTCGACATCTCTCGCCGCACCTACGCCAAGATCAAGCAGGGCCTGTTCTGGGCCTTCGCCTACAACGTGCTGGGCATTCCGCTGGCGGCCCTGGGCCTGTTGAGCCCGGTGGTGGCCGGCGCGGCCATGGCCTTCAGCAGCGTGAGCGTGGTGGGCAATGCGCTGCTGCTGCGGCGCTGGCACGCTGCCACGGCCGACCCGCTCGAACCCGCCAACCCGAAACCCAAGGACCTGCCATGAGCTTCATGAACATCGGCCGCGCGGCCGAAGCCTCGGGCGTCTCGGCCAAGATGATCCGCCACTACGAAAGCGTGGCGCTGCTGCCGGGCGCCGTGCGCACCGAGGCCGGCTACCGCCAGTACGACGAGAAGGACGTCCACACCCTGCGCTTCATCCGCCGTTCGCGCGACCTGGGCTTCTCGCTCGACGAGATCCGCGGCCTGCTCAGCCTGTGGCAGGACAAGGAGCGCTCCAGCCGTCAGGTGAAGGCGCTGGCCCAGGGGCACATCGAAGACCTCGACCGCAAGGTGCGCGAGCTGGTGGCCATGAAGGCCACGCTCGAAAAGCTCGTGCACTGCTGCCACGGCGACGAAAGGCCGGGCTGCCCCATCCTTGAGGAACTGGCCGGCGGTACCCCTGCCGACACCCCTGCCGACACCCCACCCGGCGCGCCACCCGTGGGCCGGCGCGGGCCTGCCATCCAGCGGGGCACCAGGACTTGAAACCCTTGCACCGCGATGCATCGCTGGCCCGCGTGTCGGCTGTCCTGGCCCTGGCGGCACTGGCCGGCTGTGCGTCTTTTTCGCCCGATGGCGGCGGCGATGCGGTGGCGCAGATCACCCGCGAACACATCGGACAGGCACCCTCCATCCAGCGGACGGACGCGCAGGCCGATGCGGCCCATGCGCGGGTGGCCGAACTGCTCAAGGAGCCCTTGAGCGCCGACCGCGCGGTCGAGGTCGCCCTGCTGAACAACCGCGAGTTGCAGGCCCGCTACGCCGAGTTGGGCATTGCCGAGGCCGATCTGGTGCGGGCAGGGCGCCTGGCCAACCCGGGCTTGTCGTTCGGGCGGGTGAGCAGCGGCGGCACGGCCGAAATCGACCGCGGTGTGCTTTTCGACGTCTTGGGCCTGTTGACCTTGCCGCTGGCGCGCGAACTCGAGCAGCAGCGTTTCGGGCAAGCCCAGATGAAGGCTGCCGAAGACACCCTGGCCCTGGCTGCCGTCGCCCGCACCGCCTTCTTCGATGCCGTGACGGCCCGGCAACTGGTGGCCTATTTCGAGCAGGTGCAGCAGGCCGCCGATGTCTCCAGCGAACTGGCCCGGCGCATGATGGCTGCCGGCAACTTCAGCAAGCTGGCGCAGATGCGCGAGCAGGCCTTCCAGTCCGACGCCACGCTGCAACTTGCCCGGGGGCGGCACCAGGCCGTCGCGGCGCGCGAACGCCTGGTGCGCGCCCTGGCCCTGTCGGGCGATCAACGGGCCTTCACGCTGCCCGATCGCCTGCCCGACCTGCCCGAGGCCGCGGCGCAGCCCAAGGACGCCGAGCAGGCTGCGCTGGACAGGCGCCTGGATGTGCGTATGGCCCGGGCCGAGACCGAAGCCACCGCGCGGGCGCTGGGCCTGACGCGCGCCACGCGCTTCATCAACGTGCTGCAGGGCGGCTACCAGAACAAGGGCACCACGGGCGAGCCCGTGCTGAGTGGCTATGTCGTGACGCTGGAGTTGCCGCTGTTCGACTTCGGCACCGCCCGCATGGCACGGGCCGAGGCGGTCTACAGGCAGGCGGTGAACCGCACGGCCCAGGTGGCCATCGACGCGCAATCATCCGTGCGCGAGGCCTATTCCGCCTACCGCTCGGCCTACGACGTGGCGCGCCAATACCGCGACGAGGTCGTGCCCTTGCGCAAGCGGATCTCGGAAGAGAACCTGCTGCGCTACAACGGCATGCTGGCCAGCGTCTTCGAACTGCTGGCCGATTCGCGCGAACAGATCGCCGGAGTGACAGGAGCGGTGGAGGCCCTGCGCGACTACTGGGTGGCCGAGACCCAGCTGCAGGCGGCCATCGGCGGGCGCCCATGAGACCGCCCACAGCGACCAACCCTTCGACGACCGACCGATGACCAACCGCAGAACGTTCTTTCGCTCGGCCGGTGCCAGCCTCGTGGGCGCGGCCTCCGTGAGCCGCATCGCCGCCGCTGCCGTGCCCGAGGCGGCCTCGCAGGTGTCGGCGGCCACCCAGCCGCCACCGCCGCCGCCCAACGGCAGGCCCTACAACCCGATCGTCACGCTCAACGGCTGGTCGCTGCCTTGGCGGATGAAGGACGGCATCAAGGAGTTTCACCTGGTGGCCGAGCCCGTGGTGCGCGAGATCGCACCCGGCATGAAGGCCAACCTGTGGGGATACAACGGGCAGAGCCCCGGCCCCACCATCGAGGCGGTGGAAGGCGACCGCATCCGCATCTTCCTGACCAACCGCCTGCCCGAGGTCACCACCGTGCACTGGCATGGCCTGCCGTTGCCCTCGGGCATGGACGGCGTGAGCGGCCTGACGCAGCCGCCTATCGGGGTGGGCAAGACCTACGTGTACGAGTTCGTCCTGCAGCGTTCGGGGACCTTCATGTACCACCCGCATGCCGACGAGATGACCCAGATGGCCATGGGCATGATGGGCCTTTTCATCGTGCACCCGAAGGATCCGCGACAGTTGCGCGTCGACCGCGATTTCGGCTTCATCCTGAATGCCTACGACATCGAGCCCGGCAGCGCCACGCCGCGTGTGAACACGATGCTCGACTTCAACCTGTGGACCTGGAACAGCCGGGCCTTTCCCGGCATCGAGCCTTTGGTGGCCCGCAGTGGCGACCGGGTGCGCATCCGCGTGGGCAACCTCACCATGACCAACCACCCCATCCACGTGCATGGCTCGCCGATGGAAGTGACCGGCACAGACGGCGGCTGGGTGCCCAGGACGGCACGCTGGCCCGAGGTGACGGTGGACATCGCCGTGGGCCAGATGCGCGCGCTGGAGTTCGATGCCATCCCTGGCGACTGGGCCATCCATTGCCACAAGTCGCACCACACCATGAACGCGATGGGCCACGGCGTGCCCACCATGATCGGCGTGGACCACCGTGACCTGGTCCGCAAGATCAATGGCCTGATCCCCGAGTACATGGTGATGGGCGACAAGGGCATGCACGAGATGGCCGAGATGGAGATGCCCTTGCCCGAGAACACACTGCCCATGATGACGGGGGACGGGCCTTTCGGCCCCGTGGGCATGGGCGGTATGTTCAGCGTGGTGAAAGTGCGCGACGACGTGCGCCGCGGCGACTACACCGATCCGGGCCCCTACGCACATCCCCCCGGCACCCGGGCTCATGAGGTGACCGACGACGTGCCCCCGCCCGCCAGGGCTTCGGCACCGCAGGCCGATGCGGCCACGCTGCAAGTGCGCAAGCCCAGGGGCCACGAGGGCCACTGAGGCGGCACTTGAGCCGAGGGCTCGGCCCTGAAGGTTCGGAAATGAAAAAGGGGACCGAGTTGCCTCGGTCCCCTGTGGCGGCTAACCCCGCCGTGCGATCACTTCGAGGCCGAAGCAGCGTCCGCGGGCGCGGCAGCCTTCATGGCGTGGTGATGCTTGTGATGATGATGGTGCTTGGCACCCGACGCGGCTTCGGCCGGCGCGGCAGCGGTGGCGGCCATCGGGGCAGCGGGCATGGCCGGCTTGGCGGCAGCGGGGGTCTGGGCGAAGGAAACCGCAGCGACGGAGGACAGCACCGCAGCGGCAAACAGGGACTTGACAGTGTTCATGATGGATTCCGATGAAGAGTCTCGCTGCAGGCTCCGAGTCTCTTGAGCGGGCCCGACAGTCGCCGGGCTTGGGGACACAACGACGGGTAAACCCGGGGGGTTGACGTGAAGCAAAGTAAACCCGACGCACCCGTGGTGCTGCGCGGCTTCGATGCCGCCTGATTCGATGATCTCTGCTGCCCCTGCGGCGCGAGAGCTTCGAAGCCGGCGTGGGCATCACCGGCAAGGCATCGGCAAGGCCCTGCAGGACCGGGCCAAGGCGCAGGCGGGCGGCACGCTCTGGCTCTACACCTTCGCGCAGAAGACCGCGGCCCGCGCTTTCTGCGAAAGCCGAGGTTTGGTGGCCACGGACTTCGGCTTCGAGCCTTCCTGGCAGTTCGCCGGCCTCCGCTGCGAAAGGGCCCGTTGATCCACTTGGTGCGTTGACGTGCCCGCCTTCAGACCGTAGAGTCCATCGAACAAACATTCGACAGGCCCCATGTCCGACGACCGCCACCTGGCCGCACTGCGCACCTACTGGAAGCAGCACAACTCATTTCCGGCCCTGAACAAGCTGTGCGAGGTGGTCGGGCTTTCCAGTTCCAGCAGCGTGTTCGCGCTGGTCGGCCGCCTGTCCGAGCACGGCTACCTGGAGCGCGTGCAGGGCCGCGTGGCCCCCACCCGCAAGTTCTTCGCCCGGCCCCTGCTGGGCTCGGTGCGCGCGGGGTTGCCGCAGCCGGCCGACCAGTCGCCGCCCGAAGTCCTGACCCTGGACGACTACCTCATCGACGAGCCCAACCGCACCAGCCTGCACCGGGTGCGGGGCGATTCCATGCGCGACGCCGGCATCCTCGATGGCGATCTGGTGGCGCTGGAGCACCACGCCCCGGCCGGCCCCGGCGACATCGTGGTGGCGGTGAGCGACGGCGAACTCACGGTCAAGACGCTGCGCCGCGATCCTGCGGGTACCTTCTACCTGGAAGCCGCCAACCCCGACTACCCGCCCATCCGGCCCACCGTGAGCCTGGAGATCCTGGGGGTGGTGGTGAGCGTGGCAAGGCGCATCCGGCGGTGAAGGCCCCGGGCCGCAACCCGGCCGAAGCCCCTTGCGATGCGGCCGGCCCTGAAGAGCGGGCAGGCCTGCCCATCCTGGGCTTTGGGTCGGTCGGCCACTTTGCGCGGCAGGAGGTCTTGCATCCGACAATGGCCAAGGGCTAGTATTTGGTGCCTGACAGGCGCGTTCTCGCAGGTGGCCCATGGCTGACACACCGACCTACTGGTTCCCCGCCAAGCGTTATGGCTGGGGTTGGGGCTTGCCCTCGGCCTGGCAGGGCTGGGTCGTGCTGGGCCTGTTCATTGCGATGCTCGGCCTGGGCGCCGTGCTCTGGCCGCCCCGGCACGACCGGTTGCCGTTCATGGCCTGGACGGGCGTGCTGGTCTTGCTGCTGATGGCTTGTTGCTGGCTGAAGGGTGAACCGCCCGGCTGGCGCTGGGGTTCCCGCTAGGTGAGCAGGCGCAAGGCCAGTCCGGCCAGGCCGGACGCCAGCACCACCGGGATCACGCCCGCCTTGTAGCGAATCAACGCCACGGCGGCCGCCAGGCCGATCACGGCCGAGGCGAGGTCGAAGCGGCCCCCCAGGCCGTCCGGCCACAGGACGTGCACCGCGAAGAACACCGCGAGGTTCACGATCACCCCGACCACCGCCGCGGTGATGCCCGACAGCGGCGCCGTGAACCTGAGATTGCCGTGGGTGGATTCGATGAACGGGCCGCCCAGGAAGATGAACAGGAAGCTGGGCAGGAAGGTGAAGAAGGTGACCACCGCCGCCGCGATGGCGCCCGAGAGCGCCAGCGCCTGCGGGCCCATGACCGCCTGCGTCCAGCCGCCCACGAACCCCACGAAGGCCACCACCATGATCAACGGGCCGGGGGTGGTTTCGCCCATCGCCAGGCCATCGATCATCTGTGGGGCCGTGAGCCAGTGGAAGTGCTCCACCGCGCCCTGGTACACGTAGGGCAGCACCGCGTAGGCGCCGCCGAAGGTCAGCAGCGCAGCCTTGGTGAAGAACCACGCCATCTGCGTGTACACCCCCTGGCTGCCGAAGGCCAGCGCCAGCCCGCCGATGGCCAGCAGCCACAGGCCCAGGCACACCGCCAGCACCCGGGCGAATCGAGGCCAGGTGAACTGCGCATGCGGTGGCGTGGGTGTGGTGTCGTCGATCAGGGCGGCCCCGGCGCCGCCGCCGGCCTTGGCGTGGCCCGCCCCGACCGCGAAAGCGGCCGGCCTGAACTGGCCACCCGCGTAGCCCACGACGCCCGCCAGCACCACGATCAGCGGAAACGGCAACGCCAGCGCATAGATGCCCAGGAATGCCGCAACGGCGATGCCCCAGAGCCAGGCGTTCTTCAGCGCCCGGGTGCCGATGCGCAGGGCGGCCGACACCACGATCGCCGTCACAGCCGGCTTGATGCCGTGGAAGATGCCTTCGACCAGAGGCATGTGTCCGTAGGCCATGTAGACCCACGACAAGGCCAGCAGGATGAAGAGCGAAGGCAGCACGAACAGGCCGCCCGCCACGATGCCGCCTCGCGTACGGTGCATCAGCCAGCCGATGTAGGTGGCCAGCTGTTGCGCCTCGGGACCCGGCAGCACCATGCAGTAGTTCAGGGCGTGCAGGAAACGGCCTTCGGAGATCCAGCGCCGCCGCACCACCAGCTCCTCGTGCATCAGGGCGATCTGCCCGGCGGGCCCGCCGAAGCTGAGGAAGCCCAGCCGCAGCCAGTACCGCAAGGCCTGGCCGAAGCTGACCGGGACCGGGGCGGGGGCGCCGCTGTCGGCAGGTCGGAAGCTGGGCGGCATGCAGCGAGTATCGGGTCGGGGGCCGGGGGCCGGGGCGGCCGGGCCCGGCTGCGCAGGGCGGGCGGCCTGCCGACGGGGCAGGGTCAAAGCCCTTCAGGCCAGCCGGTGCTGCTTGTGGCCGCGTGTCCGGCCAGCCACCGGCCGCAGGTGCACCGAAGCCAGGTGCGCGCCGGGCAGCGCATCGAGCGGCGCCAGGCCTGCCAGCCAGCGCGTGACGTTCGTGGCATCCAGCGTGCGGCCTGCACCCGCGCGCTCATTGAGCAGCACCACCAGCACGGTCTTGCCGGCGGCCTTCAGGCGCATGGCCAGGCAGCGGCCGGCCTCGTTCGTGAAGCCGGTCTTGGACAGCAAGATATCCCAACCGGGGCTGCCCACCAGCTTGTTGGTGTTGCGGGCGCGGTAGGTCCGGCCATTGAAGACGGCCTCTCCGCTGGCTTGCGTCGTGGCGGCGACGATGGCCGGGTAGCCCGCGGCCGCGCGCACCACGTCGGCCAGGTCGCTGGCGCTGGACTGGTTCATCGGCGAAAGCCCTGTGGGTTCGAGGACACGGGTGTGCCTCAGTTCCAGCGCGACGGTCTTCAATTGCACCGCATCGAGGAAGCGTGGCATGCCGCCCGGATAGTGCCGGGCCAGGCACGAGGCGGCGTGGTTGTCGGAGGCCATCAGGGCCAGTTCGAGCAGTTTGCCCCGTGGCAGCGTCACACCGGGCGGCACGCCGCCGTGGGTGTGCTTGAGCGTGTCCAGGTCAGCGTCCTCGATGGTCAGGGCTTCCTGCAGGTCCTGGCCGGCATCCAGCACCACCATGGCTGTCAGCAGCTTGGTCAGCGACGCCATGGGTACGGCATCCTGTGCGCCCTTGGATAGGAGCACCGAGCCCGTGGATTCGTCCACGACAAGCGCGTGTCGCGCATGCAGCGCAGGCACCGGTGCCTGGGCCTGGGCTGAGCCGAACGCGGCCAGCGTCAGCCACAGGGCGGCTCGCCACAACGACCGCAAAGCGGTCATTCCCGATCCAACGATGGGTTGTGCTGGTGTGGTCATCGGTCCGCGCCAGGCGATCTGAAGGGTGGTCAAGGCAGGTGACGGGTGCAAAGAGGGTCACTCTGGAAAAGAGGCCAACGATCGAGGGTGCCATTCCGATGACAGGGAAAGTGGGGAGGGTGGCGCGATGCCCGAGACAACGTCGATTCATGCACGCCGCCACCTTCAGCTTCGACGGTTTCAACGCGCTCGACTCGCCCTGGCTGCAGGAGGCCGGAGCCGAGGTGCAGCAGACGAAGTCAGGTGGGTGCGTCGGGCGCCAGCCAGCGCAGCATCTGCGCGGTCGCATCCGGGTGCTGCAGAAGCTCCAGGTGGTTCATGCCGTAGCCGATCCACTGGCGGTCCTGAGGGAAGGCCAGGCGGCGAGCCGGCTCGCGGTGTTGGCCCAGCGCGCTGGCCACTGGCACCAACCCGTCGCCGAGAAGGCTCTCTTTCAGGCCGCCGGCCTGCGGGCCCAGGCTGGCGGCGATGGCGTAGCAGCGCACGTGGTCGGGCAGCGGCACGGGTTGCCGGCGGTCGGCCTGCCGAGCGAAGCGGTCGCGCCCCACCCAGTCCTCGTCGAGCAGGTTGCCGTGGCGCAGGTCCGTGATGCCCGCGCTGCGCACCTTGCCCAGGCGTGCGAAAGGCGAGGCGTAGGGCGTGGCGCCGAGCAGGATGTCGACCCAGTTGCCCGCGCGCTCGAGCGGCGCGCCGTGGTGCGGCGTACCCAGGAACACCAGATCGGTGAGCAACGCCGGCCAGCGGTGGCCGGCCAGCGCGCCAGCGTGCAGCGCACTGCGGGCCACCAGCCCGCCCATGCTGTGCCCGAGCACCGCCAGCCGCTGCACCGGCTGCGGCCACTGATCCACGAGCTGTTCGAGCTGCTGGGCCAGGGCACGGCCGTTGATCGAAATGTGCAGCCCGCTGTTGTAGTGCAGGTAGAGCGGGGTGAAGCCCATCGCCTGGCCCAATGCCTCGCCGTGGTCGTGGCCGTTGCGGCTCCATTGCAGGTCGCTCATGCACAGGCCGTGCACCATCAGCAGCACGCGGCCGCTGGCGTCGGGCAGGCGGGCGGACAGCGCAGCAGGCTCCAGGGCCAGGGCCAGCCCGCCGCGCCGAAACGCCATGGTCGTGGCCAGCGGGTTGGCCGTCGCGGCCAGGTAGTCGCCCAGCACGCCGTTGAGCGCGGCCATCAGCGCCTCGCGCTCCGGCACCGGATCGTCCGGGCCCAGGGCCGGCGCCAGCAGGCCCAGCAGCGAATCGAGGCTGCCACCCACCAGCCGCGCCACACCTCGAATGGATCGATAGACCAGGCCCGTGATGCCGCGGGTTCGGCCCCCTACCGCCGGCGGCGGCATGCCGGGCAGGCGCGCGATGCGCTCGTGCAGGGCTTCGACCAGGTCGGTCAGCCCAGCGGTGGCGTCGGTCGCCAGGCGTGCAGCGCCACGGAGGTCTGAGTTGCGGATCCGTGCGCCTGGTCCCATCGCGGGGATTGTGGACCGCGTTGCGGTGGACCCGCCTGGAGCCTCAGGTCAGCCTCACCCCAGCTTCATCGGCACGAAGATCGTCTCGCCATCGCGCTGCACCAGCAGGGCCACGTTCTTCGGCTTGCTCTTCAGCACACCGCGGACCTGATCGGCGGATTGCACCGGCTGGCCGTTGATGGCCAGCAACACGTCGCCGGCCGTGATGCCGGCGCGCTCAGCAGGGCCGCTGGCGCTCTCCACCACCAGCCCGCCTTCGACCTGGGCCTGCTGACGTTCGCTGCGGGTCAATGGGCGCAGTGCCAGGCCGAGGGACGTCCCCTGGCCAGCGCTACCGTCCTCCTCGGCCATGGCCGTCTGGGTGTCGGCGCTGCCGAGCTTGACCTCGATGTCGCGCGCGGCCTTGTCCCGCCAGACCTTGAGCTTGACCTTCTCACCGGGCGAAGACAGCCCGATCAGGCTGGACAGCATGCCCGACCGCTCGACGGCCTCGCCATTGACCTCCAGCACCACGTCCCCGGACTTCAACCCGGCCGACGCCGCTGCACTGTCCTTGCTGACGTTGGCGATCAGCGCGCCACCGGGCTGCTTGAGGCCGAACGACTCCGCCAAGGTCTGGTTCACGTCTTGAACCGTCACGCCCAGCCGCGCATGCGTGGCCTTGCCAGTGGCGACGATCTGGCCCTTGACCTTCAGCGCCACGTCGATGGGAATGGCGAAGCTCAGGCCCTGGAAGCCCCCGCTTTGCGAATAGATCTGCGAATTCACGCCGATCACCGCACCGCTGGCGTCGAAAAGCGGGCCCCCGCTGTTGCCGGGGTTGACCGCGGCATCCGTCTGGATGAAGGGCACGACGGCATCGTTGGGCAGTGAGCGGCCCTTGGCGCTGATGATGCCGCTGGTCGCGGTCTGTTCGAAACCGTAGGGCGAGCCGATGGCCATCACGGGGTCACCCACCTCGAGCCTGCGGCTGTCACCCAGGCGCACCACGGGCAGATTCCTGGCCTCGATCCGCAGCACGGCGATGTCGGTCGTCGGGTCGCTGCCCAGCACCTTGGCGCTGAACTCGCGGCGGTCGTTGAGCTTGACGGTCACTTCCTTGGCTTCACGCACCACGTGCGCATTGGTCAGGATCAGCCCGTCGTTGCTGATGATGAAGCCCGATCCCTGGCCGCGGAAGGGTTGTGAGGGCACGCCACGCTGGCCGCGGCCCTGAAAGCCCGGCATGCCTCGGAAGAACTGGAAGAAGGGGTCGTTGTCCATGCCCTGCGGGATGCCGCCCTGCACACCCTGCTCGTCGGCCGTCATCTTGTGCAGGCCTTCGACGGTGATGCCGACGACGGCCGGCGCGGCCTGCTTGAAGATGGCCCGGTAGTCGGGCGCCTGGCCCTGGGCCGCGATCATCGGCACCGGGGCTGGTGCAGCGGTGGGGCCGACGTTCTGTGCCACGGTGGTGGGCTGGCTGCTGCCGTGCTGCAGCCACGCGGGCAGCGAGAAGCCGTGCGCCGCGGTCGCAGCCAGCAGGCCGCTGGCCAGCAGCACGGCCGTCAGGCGGGTGAGGGGATTGGGTCTGCGGATGGGACTGATGCGCTTCATGGTCTTGATCTCTCTGCGTTGGTTGCCATGACCTCATGGCATGCCGCAGAAGATAGGCCCGCTGGATGAGGCCTGCATGAGACGAAGATGAGGCGAGCGTTAAGGCGACTGTCAGGACGAGCGGGGGGGCGTGGGAGGCCCGAAGCGCACGGTCACGCGCAAGCCGCCGCCCGGGGCCTCGCCCATACCGACCTCCGCAGCATGCCGCGTGGCCACGGTGCGCACGATGGCCAGGCCCAGGCCGCTGCCCTCGCTCGCCGAGGGATCTCGGCGGTAGAAGCGGTCGAACACACGCTCGCGATCTTCGGGTGGGATCCCGGGCCCGGTGTCGTCGACGACCAGGCTGGCGGCCCCACCGGCTTCGCCCTGCACGCGCACCCGCACACGGGCACCGGGCGGGCTGTGTCGCACGGCGTTGTCGACCAGGTTGCGCACCAGGACCAGCAACGATGCCGAATCGCCCTGCAAAGGCACCGGCTTGTCGGATCGCAGCTCCAGCTCGGTGCCGCGGGCCAAGGCCTGAGGCACGGTGTCGGCCAGGGCCTTGCGGGCGATCTCTGAGAGATCCACCTCGGCAAAGGCGATGGCTGGCGCACCGGGCTCGTTGCGCGCCAGCGCCAGCAGCTGTTCCACCAGCCAGGCTGCTCGCGTGATGCCTTCGCCCAGGGCCTGCGTCGCGGCTCTGCGTTCGGCCTCGTCACCGGACTTGTTCAGCAGTTCGAGCTGAAGCTTCAGAGCGGTCAGCGGCGACCTCAGCTCATGCGCCGCATCAGCGACGAAGGCACGCTGCACGTCCAGCGTCTGACCCAGGCGCAGCAGCAGGCCGTTGAGCGCCTGCACCAGCGGCGCCAGTTCATCGGGCAGGCCTTCGCCAGGCAGCGGCAGCAGCGACTGCGAATCGCGCTGTCGCACGGCCTTCGCCACCTGCTGCAGCGGGCGCAGGCTGATGGCGGCCAGCCACCACATCACGCCGGCCAGCAGCGGCGTCACGAGCAGCAGCGGCGTCACGCTGCGCAGCGCCGCATCAGCGGCCAGGTTTTCCCGGATCAGCAGCGGCTGCGCGACCTGGATCACGCGCAGGCCCGTGGCGACGCTGAAGGTGCGCCAGGCCTTGTCGCCGACGGTGATGTCGGCAAATCCCAGGTAAGCGCGGGCGGGCAGCTGCTGTTGCGGGCGGCTGGCGTAGATGGCGCGGCCGTCGGCATTCCAGATCTGGATCACGAAGTCGAGCTCGCCGTCGGCCAGTGCCCTGGCCTGGTCGGGTGCGATCTCGCCCTGGTCGCGCAGCGACAACGCCATCTGGCGCAGCTGGTAGTCGAACAGCGTCTCGGTCTGCGCGAGCACGTTGCGGAAGGTGAGGGCGCCCATCACTGCGGCGGCCGCGGCCAGCATGCCCAGCAGCAGGACCAGCAGACGAAGGCGGATCGAATTCACTGGATCAGGAAGTAGCCGACGCCACGCATGTTGCCGATGAATTCGGTCCCCAGCTTGCGCCGCAGCTGGTGCACATAGACCGAGACGGCATTGCTCTCGATTTCTTCGCCCCATCCGTAGAGCCGGTCTTCGAGCTGGGCACGCGACAGCACCGCACCCGGCCTTTGCATCAAGGCTTCGAGCACCGCGAATTCGCGCGCCGACAGCAGCACCGGCTGTCCCTCGCGGGTGACCTGCCTCGTGGTGGGATCCAGCGTCACCCCGCGGTGGCTCAAGGCCGGCTCCGCGCGGCCACCCTGGCGGCGCAGTACCGCGCGAATGCGGGCCTTCAATTCCTCGGTCTCGAAAGGTTTGACGAGGTAGTCGTCGGCGCCGCTGTCCAGACCCTTGACGCGGTCGCCGGCCGCGTCGCGGGCGGTCAGAACGATGACGGGCGTGCTGTCCTTGCGGGCACGCAGCTCGCGGAGCAGGGTGAGCCCGTCGGCCGCTGATCCGGCGGCGGCGCCCGGGCCGCCCACCGGCAGTCCCAGGTCGAGCAGGACCAGGTCGAAGCGCTCGCTGTCCAGGGCACTGCGAGCCGCAGCGACGTCGCGCACCCAATCCACGGCCCGGCCGTCCAGGCGCAGTGCTGCGCGCAGGCTCTCGCCGATCATCCGGTCGTCCTCGACAAGCAGCAGTCGCATGCCGGCAAGCATAGCGACGTCGCCACCCAAGGCCCATGTCAGGCGCGGCGCCTGCTCGAGGCACAAGCCCCGCGTGCGGGCAAGAGGCGCGGATGCATCGCTTGCCCGTGCGTGGCCATGGCGCCATGCGGCCGCGCCATCGAGGGGATACTGTCCCCCTGCGTCAGTCCCCGTGTGAAGGTGATCTTCTGGAAGCAAAGCTGATTTTCCGTGCGGCGTCGTTGTTGCTGGCACTCGCCTTCACAAGCGGCCTTGCGATGGCGCTCATCCGATTTGCAACGGACCGGCCCTCTCCGCCATGGGTAGCGAAGGTGCATGGATTCGCGGCCGCCGGCGCGCTCACCTTGCTCATTTTCGGCTGGGCCCACGCCGCGCTTCCACGAGCCGGCCTCTACGGGCTGCTCACGCTGTTGGTCGCAGCGGCAGGGGGCTTGGTGCTGAACCTTGGCTACCACTGGAGGCAGAAGCCGCTGCCGGAGTGGCTGGTGTTTGCCCACTTGTCGGTTGCCTTCATAGGATTTGTCGTCGTCGGCGTGGTGGGACTGTCGATGACGCAGGATTTGCGGCCAATCACCTCGGGGCTCGGATGTCTATCGCCAAAGTCGCAGCAATGCTGAACGCCGCAGAGCGGATTGCAGTCCTGTCCGGTGCCGGACTCTCCAAAGCCTCTGGCATCCCGACCTACAGAGACAAGGGCGGCCTCTGGACGCAGGAAGGACTGGCCAGGTACAGCTCGGCTGAGGAGTTGGAGTGGAATCCAGCAGGCTTCCGCGAGTTCTGGTCCGCACGCCTTCTGGAGCTCAGCACGGCCGAAGCGAACGTCGGACATGCGGCGCTCGCCGAGTTGCAACGGCGCAAGCGCGAGGTCGCCCTGATGACGCAGAACGTCGACGGCTTGCTGACCAAGGCGGGAGCAGCCAACGTCCTGGAGTTGCACGGCAGTCTTTTGCGTAACCGCTGCAGTGAGTGCGGAACCGTCTTCCCGGCGCTCTCGAACGCTCACGACAGCGTGAGGACTTGCCCCTCCTGCGGAGCAGCGAACGTGCGCCCGGATGTGGTGCTGTTCGGCGAATTTCTTGATGTCAGCATCACCAGAGATGCAACCTGGGCGGCAAAGCTCGCGGATGTGTTTCTGATGGTCGGAACCAGCGCCGTCGTCCACCCGGCAGCAGACCTGGCGACAACGGCCGTTGAACGAGGCGCTGAACTTGTCATCATCAACTTGGAGCCAACGCCGCTTGATGGTTTTGCAAGCGTTGTCATTCGCGGCCGTACCGAAGAGGTCCTGCCGAGCATTCTTGATGGCATGAGGGCTTCGGCGTAGCGAAAGCTTCCTTGGAATTGCTGGCAGGCTTGGCTTGGACCGTTGGCAGGGAAGGCTTGGCTCTCACAAGAAGGTCGGCAGTCAGGCCTACCTCCTGTCGAACTTAGTTAACATAATATACATCGTACACAGTTCAAGTGGAGCCAAGCCGAGCCCTCATCGGCTCCGCCCGGGCCGGCGCCTAGCGGCTACCCAGGGCCGGACAAAACCGGACCGCAGCGCGGTGTGCGGTGCCCCGGGGTCTCAGCTGGAGACGGCCTGGCGGCCGCTTCGGCGTTCTTCGGCTTCTTCTTCCGCCACGGCTTCAGCACCAGGCGTGCCTGGCACGGGTTTGTCCAGGGGACGACACATGTGCCGGTTGAGCTGGCCCAGCCGTTCCGATTTCTCGATGGCTGCCAGGACCAACTCCGGGTGGAGCATGAGCATGAACGGATTGCGTTCGGGGGCGCTTTGGGCCATTGACAGACTCCTTGGGCTGGGATAGCAGCCTTATCGGCAACTCTAGTCCGCAGCCAAAGGTTGATTTGTCAGGAGCACCCGAATTCGCTTGTCAGATGACATCTGACACGCATCGGGCCTGCGCCGGGTGTCCGGCGGCCCGGCAACGCCTCAGCGTCGGCCGCCCGAGAGCTTGTCGGCCAGCGCATCGCGGCCCGACATGCGGGCCAGCTCGGCTGGCGTCAGGCCGCCTTCGTTGCGCAATTGCGCGTCGGCACCGCGCTGCCACAGCAACACCGCGCTGTCTTGCGCGCCGTAGCGAGCCGCCATCATCAGGGGTGTCATGCCGGTCGGCGAACGCGCATCGATCGCGGCTCCGCGGTCGAGCAGCAGCTTCACGATGGGCGTTTCGCTGCCGCTGGCCGCGTAATGCAGTGCCGACCAGCCCGGCCTGTTCACCGGCACGCCCTTGTCCAGCAGACGCTGTACCCAGTCGATCCGGCCGCGCAGCGCAGCAAACAGCAACGGGGTTTCATCCGTGGCGTTGGCAAGGTCCAGGCGCGTCTGGGGGTGCGCCATCAGCACTTCGGCCACCTTGGGCGAGCCGTCCCGCAGGGCCAGGCCCAGACCCACTTGACCCTTGTCGTCGACGGTATTGGGGTCGAAGCCCCGCTGCAGCAGTTGCGTCACCGTGCGAGCGTCGTCCAGGGCCACGGCGTGGAAGAAATCCTCAAAGGAGCCGGCATGCGACGCACCCATGCGGGCCAGCATGAAAGCCAGGGCGCCGGCCCGCAGCAGCAGGGTGCGTCGGCGGGCCATCATGCCGCAGCCCCCTGCCCGGCTTGCGCCGCCAAGCTCGGAATGCCGAACAGCGCTTCGAAATTGGCCGTCGTGGCCTGCGCCACTTCTTCCACCGGAACGCCCTTGAGCTCAGCCAGGAACTCGCCCACGTGCGACACCCACGCCGGCCGGTTGGACTTGCCGCGGTGGGGCACCGGGGCGAGGTAGGGGCTGTCGGTCTCGATCAGGCAGCGATCCAGCGGCACGTGGCGGGCCACGTCTCGCAAGGCCTGCGCGTTGCGGAAGGTCAAGATGCCGGAGAAGGAGATGTGAAAGCCGAGTTCGAGCGCGGCCGCGGCCACTTCCTGCGTCTCGGTGAAGCAGTGGAACACGCCCCGCACGGTGCCCTGCCCTTCGTCGCGCAGCACCTCCAGCGTATCGACGCTGGCACTTCGCGTGTGGATGACCAGTGGCAGGCCGGTGATGCGGGCGGCGCGGATGTGGTTGCGGAAGCGCTCGCGCTGCCAGCCCATGTCTTCCACGCTGCGCCCATTCAGGCGGTAGTAGTCGAGCCCCGTCTCGCCCAGGGCCACCACCCGCGGCAGCCTTGCCCGTGCGACGAGTTCGTCCACCGTGGGTTCGTGGATGCCCTCGTTGTCCGGATGGACGCCCACGGTGCACCAGAAGTTGTCGTTCTCCAGCGCCAGCGCATGGACGGCCGGGAATTCCTCGATGGTGGTGCAGATGCACAGCGCGCGGTCCACGCCGGCGGCAGCCATCTCGCTGCGGACCTGGGGTAGGTGGTCGTGAAGCTCGGGGTAGGTCAGGTGGCAGTGCGAGTCGACGAACATCGCGCGGGGCTACAGCGTCTGGGTCGGCTTGGCTGAAGAGATGCTGGTGCCGAGCACTTCCTCGATCTTGAGCTTCAACTGGCGCGACTTGTCGTCGTTGGGGAACCGCACGCCCACGCCCTGGGTGCGTCCGCCCGAGGCATTGGGCGGCGTGATCCAGGCCACCTTGCCGGCCACGGGAAAGCGCTGCGGGTCGTCGGGCAAGGACAGCAGCAGGTAGATGTCCTCGCCCAAGCGGTAGTCGCGCGTGGTGGGTACGAAAAGACCGCCGTCGGTGAACACGGGGATGTAGGCGGCGTACAGCGCACCCTTCTCGCGGAAGACCAGCTGGATGACGCTGGGCCTTCCCGCGCTGCCTGGGCCCTGCCCGATCGGCGGGCCAAGACCTCCGGGGCGCGATGGAACGCGGTCATTCATGGGCTCAGTGTATCCAACCCTCTGGCACTCGCGGTCTTTGCGGCAGGTTCCCTGGCCAGCGCACGTGCGCCACCTTGCACGAGTGCGTCGAGCAGCAAGCCTTCATTCCAGGGATGTTCGTCATGGCGGGCCACACGCTGCAGTTCTCGCGACCACTCGGCCAGTGCCGCCGGATGCCCATGGGCGGGCACCCGGTCTGCCGGAAAGAACCAGGCTGGCCCACCGCCCGCCCGGGACAAGGCGTCATGGCAAAGCTTCTGCAAGGCATCCACCACCCGGGGCACCGGCCAGCCGGAAAGGGCAGCCGCCTGGCCCCGGGCGACGGCCTCGGGCAGGGCCGACCAGCTGCCGGCGTCCACGCCGGCTTGCGACAGGGCCAGCGCATCCAGCGGCCGGCCGCTGCAGGCCGTCAGCAGCACCTGGGCCGCATCGACCGGGCCGACGCCCTGCCCGGCCAGCCAGGCCAGCGCCACCGCAGTGGGCGGGTCGGCCAGGCGCAGGCGCTGGCACCGGCTGCGCACGGTGGGCAGCAAAAGCTCGGGGTCGGCACAGGTCAGGATCAGCCGCGTCCCCGCAGGCGGCTCTTCCAGGGTCTTGAGCAGCGCATTGGCGGACTGCGGGTTGAGCGTGTCGGCCGGATGGATGACGGCCACCTTGACCGCGCCGCGCGAAGGGGTGCGGGTGCACCAGTCCATCAGCAGCCGAACTTCGTCGATGCGGATCTGCTTGCTGGGCTTGCGCTTCCCGTCGTCGTTCTCACCCTTGTCGCCGGCTTGCACCCAGCCATGCTCGCGGCGCAGCACCTCGGGCAGCAGCACCAGAAGGTCGGGGTGGCCCTGCGATTGCACCAGGCGGCAACTCGTGCAGCGGCCGCAGGGGCGTCTGGCGGGCGGGGTCCCCGCGCCCGGCGCCTCGCACAGCCAGGCCTGCGCCAGGCACAAGCCGAATGGCAAGGCGCCGCTGCCGGGCGCGCCGTGCACCAGCAGGGCGTGGCCGCGCTGCGAAGCCAGCGCATCGGCCAGGGGCCCTGCCAGCCAGGGCAGCGGCAACGCGCCGTCGGGGCCGGCTACCACCACCTTCGGCTTTCCAGCGCGTCTTGCACCTGCGCGCCGACCGCCTCGCGTTCGGCCGAAGCGTCCAGCCGCACGAAACGCCCCGGGGCTGCGTGGGCGCGGTCGGCGTAGCCCTGGCGCACGCGCTGGAAAAAGCCGATGTCTTCGGACTCGAAGCGGTCAGGCGCCCTGGCTGAGGCCCGGCGCCTGGCCGCTGTGTCGGCCGGCAGATCGAACCACAAGGTCAGGTCGGGTTCGCGGCCCTGTTGCACCCAGGACTCCAGTTGCGCCAGAACAACCCCGTCGAAGCCGCGTCCACCGCCCTGGTAGGCGAAGGTGGCGTCCGTGAAGCGGTCGCACAGCACCACGGCGCCGCGGGCCAGGGCGGGCTCGATCTCTCGCACCAGGTGGTCGCGACGGGCGGCAAACACCAGCAGCGCTTCGGTCAGCGCGTCCATCGGCACGTGCAGCACCAGCTCGCGCAGCCGCTCGGCCAGGGGCGTGCCGCCGGGTTCTCGCGTGACCAGCACCTCCAGGCCGCGTTCGCGCAGGTGCTCGGCCAGAGGCTCGATGTGCGTGCTCTTGCCGGCCCCGTCGATGCCTTCGAATGTGATGAATCGTCCGGCCGTCATCGCGGCGCGCGTTGGTACTTGTTCACCGCGCGATTATGGTCGGCGAGGTTGTCGCTGAAGGCGCTGCTGCCGTCGCCCCGGGCCACGAAGTACAGGGCGCGGGTGGGTTCCGGCCGCACCGCGGCGCGCAGCGAGGCCAGGCCCGGCAGCGCGATGGGCGTGGGCGGCAGGCCCTGCCGGGTGTAGGTGTTGTAGGGCGTGTCGGCTTGCAGATCGACCTTGCGAAGGCTGCCGTCGAAGGCGGTGCCCAGCCCATAGATCACGGTCGGGTCGGTCTGCAGGGGCATGCCCAGGCGCAGGCGGTTGACGAAGACGCCCGCCACGAGGCCGCGGTCGGCGGGCATGCCGGTTTCCTTTTCGACGATGGAAGCCAGCGTCAGGGCCTCGGCCGCGCTGCGCAGCGGGCTGTCGGGCGCACGTTCGGCCCACACGGTGGCCAGGCGGCGTTCGAGCGCCTCATGGGCACGCTTGAGCACGGTGATGTCGCTCACGCCGCGGCTGTAGGCATAGGTGTCCGGGAAGAATCGGCCTTCGGCATTCATTCCGGGCGCGCCGAGGGCGGCCATGAGTTCGCCATCGGCCATGCCGGCGGACAAAGGCTTCAGGTTGGGCGCGCGGGCCAGTTCGGCGCGCACCTGCCGCAAGGTCCAGCCTTCGATGAAGCGCACGTGTTCCAGGGCCTCATCGCCCTGCACCATCTTGGCCAGCAGGCGGCGAGGCGACGTGCCGGCGTCGATCTCGTAACTGCCCGCACGGATGCGCCGGGCAAGGCCCGAACTGCGAAACCAGGCATACAGCAGGCGGGGGGAAGTCTGCACGCCGGCATCGACCCAGGCCTGGGCGATTTCTCGCGGCGTGGTACCGGCTTCGATGGACAACTCGGCAGTGGCGCCCGACAGTGGCAGCGGATGGTCCAACCACCACAGGATGCCGGCGCCCAGTGCGGCACCGGCCAGCGCGACCGCGCCGATCAACCACCTCCCGATTCGCCGTCCTCGCACCGGTTCGCCCGCCCCTTTCGCCATGGGCGGTGATCATAATGACCCCCATGAGCCACACACCGTTGCCAGGCACCCCGCCCCAGGGCGCCACGCGCCTGGACGATTGGGGCGTCATCCGCGCCGCCGGAGCGGATGCACGCAGCTTCCTGCACGGGCAGCTCACACAGAGCGTCGCCGATCTGGCCCCGGGCCAGGCCCGCCTGGCCGGCTATTGCTCGGCCAAGGGCCGGTTGCTGGCCAGTTTCGTGTTGTGGGCGGGGGACGACGGCGACGTGCTCATGGCCTGCACGGCCGACCTTCTGCCGGCGGTGCTCAAACGGCTGTCGATGTTCGTGCTGCGGGCGCGCTGCAAGCTGACCGATGCCTCCGCCGGCTGCCCCTTGTGGGGGCTGGCAGGTGATCGCGCGCTGGCCGCCGTCGGCGTGGCCATTCCTGCCGCGGCCTGGGGACACACCCACGCCCAGGCTGCGGATCTGATCCGCCTGCCCGACGGCCACGCCGATGGCCTGGCCGTCCCCCGGGCGCTTTGGGCCGGGCCTTTGGCGGGCTCGCTGCCGACCCTGGACATGCCCAGCTGGCAGTGGCTGGAAGTCAGCAGCGGCGTGCCGCGCATCACCACGGCCACCGCCGAGCAATTCGTGCCGCAGATGGTCAATCTCGAACGGGTGGGCGGCGTGGATTTCCGCAAGGGTTGCTACCCCGGCCAGGAGGTGGTGGCCCGCAGCCAGTACCGCGGCACGCTGAAGCGGCGGGCTTGCATCGTGGCGTCGGCGCAGGCGCTGCAGCCGGGGCTCGAGGTGTTTCACAGTGCGGACCCCGGCCAGCCGGCCGGGATGGTGGTGTTGGCGGGTACCCGCGCGGGCAACGGGCATTCGGCGCTGGTGGAAATCAAGCTCGGTGCGCTGGAAGGGGGCACCCTTCACGCCGCCAGCGTGGACGGCCCGCTGCTCACCCCGCAGATGCTGCCCTACCCGCTCGACGCCGAGGAAGCCGGCGCCCTGCCGTGAGCACCGAGGCGGACAGCCCCTGCCGGGAACTCTTCATCTACTGGCACTGCGAGCGTGGGCGCGCCGAGGCGGCCGTGGCCGCGCTGGCTGCCTTCCAGCAAGGGCTGCAGGCCGAATTCCCGGGCCTGCAGGCACGCCGCTACCTTCGCAAGGACGGCGCCGAAGCGAGGGCTACGCTGATGGAAACGTACGAGGCGGGGCCGGTCGGCTTGAAACCCTCGCAGCAAGCGTGGATCGTCGCGCGGGGTGCCCAAGCGCTGGGAGCATGGTGCCTGGCCGGCCGCCACGTCGAGGTGTTCGAGCGGCTTGGGCCCCCCGCCGCTGAGAGCCCCTAAAGCACGCGCTGCAGCCGCACCGCGCCCTCCGCGTTGGCGGCCCCCGATCCGGCCACGGGCTCGAAGCCGGCGCGGGCGAAAAAGGGCACGGCGCTCCATGGCGCATCGACGCACAGCCGGGTGGCACCGCGTTGCCGTGCCGCGGTGCCGAGTGACCCCAGCATCGACCGGCCGATGCCGCTGCCTTGCAGGCTGGCCCGCACCGCCAGGTGCTCGATTTCGGCGACCCCGGCCTGCGTCGTGCGCAAGCGCCCCCGCGCCACTGTCAGGCCCAGCCGGTTGAGCGCGGCCACGTGCCAGGCCCCTTCGCCGGTCTGCGCGATCGGTGCCAGCAGTGCGGCGCCCTCTTCATCGGTGATGGCGCCGGCACCCGGCGCCTCGCTGCCCTCCAGCATCGCCAACGTCGGTTCACCGGCTTCGAAGCCCAGCAGCGCGTCGCGCAGGCGCTGCGGCACCGGCCGGCTGGTCTGGGTGGCGGGGTCGGCGAAGACGTAGACCAGATCACCGTGCACCAGCCGCTGCCCGCCGCGGAAGACCGCCGCCTGCACGGTCAGCGACGAGTTGCCGATGCGCGTGCAGCGGATGCCCACCTCGAGCTGCTCGTCGTAGCGGGCCGAGCCCTCGTACTCCAGCGTCGCCTTGCGCACGTACAGGTCACCCTCCAACCCTGCCATCGTCAGGTGGTAGGGCAAGGCCATGGCCCGCCACCAGCCGGCCACGGCGGTGTCGAAGTACATCAGGTAGTGGCCGTTGAAGACGATGCGCTGCAGGTCGACCTCGGCCCAGCGCACGCGCAGCCGCTCGGCACAGCGGAAATCGGATCGGTTCATGTGCCGGAGCATACTTTCACCTTCGACGCCTTTCGACCCGTTCCGCCCCCTCCAACCCTGCCGCAACCTGCGGCGAGCGCACGCCATGGCCCGCATCCTCTACCTGACCCAGATCGACATCGACCACGGCGCCGTGCGCCTCCTGCCCGCCGAATGCGAGCGCACCGGCATGCGCCGGCCGCTGGTGGTGACCGATGCCGGCGTGCGTGCGGCCGGCGTGCTGCAGCGCGCCCTGGACGCGCTGGCCGAGGTGCCGCACGCGGTCTTCGACGGCACGCCATCCAACCCGACCGAAGCCGCCGTGCGCGCGGCCGTGGCCGTGTACCTGCGCGAAGGCTGCGACGGCCTGATCGCCGTGGGCGGCGGCTCCAGCATCGACCTGGCCAAGGGCGTGGCCATCGCCGCCACGCACCCGGGCCCGCTGGCCACCTACGCGACCATCGAAGGCGGCAGCCCCAAGATCACCGAGCGCGTGGTGCCGCTGATCGCGGTGCCCACCACGGCCGGCACCGGCAGCGAGGTGGCACGCGGCGCGATCGTCATCGTCGACGATGGCCGCAAGCTGGGCTTCCACAGCTGGCACCTGATGCCCAAGGCGGCACTGCTCGATCCCGAATTGACACTCGGCCTGCCGCCGCTGCTGACGGCAGCCACGGGCATGGACGCCATCGCGCACTGCATGGAGACCTTCATGGCCCCGGCCGTCAACCCGCCGGCCGACGGCATCGCCCACGACGGCCTCACACGGGGTTGGGCCCACATCGAACGCGCCACCCGGGACGGCCAGGACCGCGACGCCCGCTGGCAGATGATGAGCGCGAGCATGCAGGGGGCCATGGCCTTCCAGAAGGGCCTGGGCTGCGTGCATTCGCTCAGCCACAGCCTGGGCGGGGTCAACCCGCGGCTGCACCATGGCACGCTCAACGCCATGTTCCTGCCAGCGGTCGTGCGCTTCAACGCGCCGGCCCCGTCCATGCAGGGCGAGCACCGCCTGCAGCGCCTGGCGCAGGCCATGGGACTGCCGGGCTGCGACGCCGCGGGCACCGAGGTGGCCGAGGCCATCGTGGCGCTGAACGCGCGGCTGGGCCTGCCCAGCGGCCTGCGCGCCATGGGCGTCACGCCCGAGCTGTACGAGCGCATCATCGACGGCGCCATGGCCGACCACTGCCACAAGACCAACCCGCGGATCGCCACGCGCGACGACTACCGGCAGATGCTCGACGCCGCGATGTAGATCCCGCCCGGGCGCAGCCTGTCGCGCCGGTCCCGCAGTCCATCGCAAGGGGCTGCCCAGTGCCCGGCGCGCTGATATGGTGTGCTACATCAGCAACACACCCGGCGGCCCGACGCATGCAGACCTGGGATCAAAGACTACCGATCTACCAGCAGCTGGCCGACATGCTGGCCGCGCGCCTGCTGGACGGCGACCCGCCCGAAGGCGAGGCCATGCCCTCGGTGAGGACGCTGGCCAGCCGGTATTTGCTCAACCCCCTCACGGTGAACCGGGCCCTGCAGGCCCTGGGCGACGAAGGCCTGCTGGAAAACCGCCGCGGTGTGGGCCTGTACGTGATGGGCGGTGCCCGCGAGCGGCTGAGGGCCGCCGAACGCCAGCGCTTCCTGCAGACCGAATGGCCGCGCCTGCGCGAGCGGCTGCGCCGCCTGGGCATCGACGCCGAACAACTCGATTGGGAGGAGCGCGCATGACTGCCGCCGACACAGACCTGCTCGTCTCGGCCCAGGGCCTGAGCGTGAGCTACGGCAGCAAGCGCGCCGTGGACGACATCAGCTTTTCCATCCCCAAGGGCCGTGTAGTCGGGCTCCTGGGCCACAACGGCGCGGGCAAGACCACGCTCATGAAGGCCCTCGTGGGCCTGGCCTCCACCCAGGGTCGCCTGGACGTGCTGGGCCTGGACCCGGTGCGCCAGCGCGTGGAGCTGCTGCAATCGGCCTGCTACATCCCCGACGTGGCCATCCTGCCGCGCTGGGCGCGGGTGCAGGACCTGATCACGATGATGGCCGGCCTGCACCCCAGGTTTTCGGCCGAAAGGGCGCGCCAGCTGATCAGGCGCACGAGCGTGAAGCTCACCGACAAGGTCAAGACCCTGTCCAAGGGCATGGTGGTGCAGGCGCACCTGGCACTGGTGGCGGCCATCGATGCCCGGTTGATGATCCTGGACGAACCGACCCTGGGCCTCGATGTGCTCTCGCGCAAGGCCTTCTACGAGATGCTGATCGAGGAGTGGTGCGACGGCGAGCGCAGCGTGGTCATCAGCACGCACCAGGTGGAGGAGATCGAATCACTGCTGTCGGACGTGCTGATGCTCAACGAGGGCAAGCTCGTGCTGTCCATCAGCCTGGAGGACATGGACCGCCGCTTCGTGGCACTGAGCCACGACGCTGCCGTGGCCGACCAGATGGCCGCTGCCCACCCCCTGCTGCGCTACCGCACCGGCCCTGGCGCCGGGGGCAATGCCGCACTGTTCGACGGCCCGCCCCCCGAGCATGTGCAGGCCCTGGGCAAGCGCATGCGGCCCAGCCTGGTGGACCTCTTCGTGGCGCTCACGCGCAAGCCCGAACTCGACCGCACCCAATTCTGAAAGACCGCCATGACCCGATTCATCCCCTTGATGCAGCGTGAATGGATCCAGCACCGCTTCGGCTGGGCCATGCTCGCCGTCATCCCGTTGTTGCTGGCGGCGCTGCTGGTGGCGGTGGGCCAGATCCAACTGGACGAAGACACCTCAGCGCAGGCCGCAGGGGCCATCCCGACGCTGCTGGGCATGGGGGCCATTGCCGGCACCACGGCCGTGATGTTCATCATTGCGTGGATCAGTTCGCTGATCATCGTTTCGGGCCTGGCCCGGCGCGACCATGCCGACCGGTCCATCGAGTTCTGGCTGTCGCTGCCCGCGGGGCACGCCGAGAGCCTGGCTTCACCGATGTTCGTCCACCTCATCCTGGTGCCCGCGGCGGCGCTGATCGTGGGCTTGCTGGGCGGGTACGTGATGTCTCTGGTGCTCGTCACCCGGGTGGCCGGGGTGGGTGCCTGGTTGGCCCTGCCCTGGGCGCAGATCGTGCCGGCTTCGCTGGCCCTGGCCTTTCGCCTGCTCGCCGGGCTGCCGCTGGCCACGTTGTGGCTGTCGCCCTTGATCCTGCTGGTGGTGCTGACCACGGCCTGGTTCCGCCGCTGGGGCTGGGTGGTGCTGACCGTGGGCCTGGGCGTTGGCGGCTGGCTGCTGAAGACGGTCTTCGGCCAACCCTTGCTGTCGCGCATCAACCGCGAACTGCTGAACAACGCGGCCACGTCGCTGATCAGCATCGACCAGGGTGTGCAGATCCACGGCGCGCAGGGTGCGCTGGATGCGCTGGGCCACATCCCGGCGTGGGCCATCCACAACTATGGCATTGCGTTGCGCGACATGGCCTCGCCGCTGTTGCTGGGCGGGCTGGCGGTTGCAGCCGGATGCTTTGCGCTGCTGGTGCAGTGGCGGCAGAAGGGGGCTGGCGGCACGGCCTGAGGGCCGCGGCCAGGCAAGAAAAAAGGGCCCCGCGGGGCCCTCTTGCGTGCATCCTGGACAGGCCGTTCAGTGGTGACCGTCGAAGAACTGCTCGTCTTCCGTAGAGCCCTTCAGCGCCGCGGTCGAGGCATCGCGCTCGATGGTGGTTGTCACCGCATCGAAGTACCCCGTGCCCACCTCGCGCTGGTGCTTCACGGCGGTGAAACCCTTCTCGGCAGCGGCGAATTCCTTCTCCTGCAGTTCGACGAAGGCGCTCATGTTGTTGCGGGCGTACCCGTAGGCCAGGTCGAACATGGAGTAGTTCAACGCGTGGAAGCCGGCCAGCGTGATGAACTGGAACTTGTACCCCATGGCGCCCAGTTCGCGCTGGAATTTGGCGATGGTCGTGTCGTCCAGGTTCTTCTTCCAGTTGAAGCTGGGGCTGCAGTTGTAGGCCAGCAGCTTGCCCGGGAACTTGGCGTGGATCGCATCGGCGAAGGCCTTGGCGAAGGCGAGGTCGGGCTTGCCGGTTTCGCACCAGATCAGGTCGGCGTACGGGGCGTAGGCCAACCCGCGGCTGATGGCCTGCTCCAGGCCGTTCTTGGTCCGGTAGAAGCCTTCGACCGTGCGCTTGCCGGTGGTGAAAGGCTTGTCGTTGTCGTCCACGTCGCTGGTGACCAGGTCGGCGGCTTCGGCATCGGTGCGGGCCAGCAGGATGGTGGACGTGCCCATCACGTCGGCGGCCAGGCGGGCGGCCACCAGCTTGGCCACCGCCTCGCGGGTGGGCACCAGCACCTTGCCACCCATGTGACCGCACTTCTTGACGGAAGCCAGCTGGTCTTCGAAGTGGACGCCGGCGGCACCGGCGTCGATCATGGACTTCATCAGTTCGAAGGCGTTGAGCACGCCGCCGAAGCCGGCTTCCGCATCGGCCACGATGGGGGCGAAGAAGTCGATGTCGCTCTTGCCTTCGCTCCACTGGATCTGGTCGGCGCGCTGGAAGGTGGCATTGATGCGCTTGACGACCTTGGGCACGCTGTCCACCGGGTACAGGCTCTGGTCGGGATACATCTCGCCGCTGCTGTTGGCGTCGCCGGCCACTTGCCAGCCCGACAGGTAGATGGCTTTCAGGCCGGCCTTGACCTGCTGCATGGCCTGGTTGCCCGTCAGCGCGCCCAGGCTGTTGACGAAGGGCTCGGTGTTGATCAGGTGCCAGAGCTTCTCGGCGCCACGCTTGGCCAGGGTGTGTTCGATCTGGATGCTGCCGCGCAGGCGGATCACGTCCTCGGCGGTGTAGCCGCGGGTGATGCCCTTCCAACGCGGGTTCTCGGCCCAGTCCTTCTCGAGGGCGGCGGCTTGTTGCTGGCGGGTCAGGGTGCTCATGGATGGGATTCCTGGTGAAAGGGGTTTGCGGGTGTCGAAGCAGTGAACATCGATGCCTCAGCGTAACGCGAATGCCAGCTTTCATCACTACTTATGTCTTATAGAAGACATGAGAGAAAAATCCTTCAAATCAAAGAGATAGAGTGCACGTTCCATAGAGTGAAATGGCATTTTCTCATCTGGTGAATTTTGGTGCAGTGCAGCGTCGTAGTTTTCTACATTATGAAATTTTGCAACCGTCATCCGGAATGCACCCGCCCAGCGCCCCCCGACGGACGCCCCCCTATAGTCGGTGGCGATCAAGCACCGGTTGCCGCCTCACCTGCCATGTTTGCTTTCCAGTCCGATCACCACTTCCTGAAGGTCGGCCCCGCCACGGCGAGCACGCCGTATGCGGTGGCCGGGGTGGCCTGGGATGGCGCCACCACCAACCGGCCTGGCGCGCGCTTCGGCCCGCGCGGGATCCGGCAGGCCAGCTTCATGTTGTGCGATGGCACGCACCCGCACTTCGACGTGAGCCCGGTCGGGCTGCTGGGCGATGCGGGCGACCTGCCGCTGCCCAACACCTCGTTGGCCGGCATGCGCCAGGCCTTGGAGCCGCTGGCCGCCGACCTGATGGCCCGGCATCACATGGTGTGGCTGGGCGGTGACCATTCGATCACGCTGTCGCTGCTGCGCGCCTACCGCGCCCACCTGGGGCAGCCGGTGGCCGTGTTGCACTTCGACGCCCACTGCGACACCTGGGACAGCCACGCCGGCGAACCCAGCGGCCATGGCACCTGGGTTCAGGAGGCGATGCAGGAAGGTTTGGTGGTCGATGCCTGCTTCACCCAGGTCGGAATCCGCTCGGCCGGGGTACGCGATGCGCGCGAACACGTGCTGCAGCGCGGCGGCCAGGTCCACACGGCGCGCATGCTGCGCGGTTGCGAGTCGCCAGCCCAGCTGTCGCCGCTGATCGAGAGCGTGCGCCGGCGGCTGCGCGAGCACGGCAACCCGCCCGTCTACCTCAGCCTGGACATCGATTGCCTGGACCCCGCCTTCGCACCCGGCACCGGCACGCCCGAGCCCGGCGGGCTGAGCACCAACCAGGTCCTGACGGTGCTGGAAGAGCTGGCCGACCTCCCCTTCGTGGGCATGGACTGCGTGGAGGTGGCACCGCCCTATGACCATGCCGAGCTCACCAGCGCGGCCGCCGCGGTGTTCGTCTGGACGTACCTGTGCGGCCGCATCGCCCGCGGCAGGCCCTGAAAAGCCGCGCCAGGTGCCGCTGGGGCCTGCCCTGGCGCGCTGCAAACGCGTACAGTCTGGGGTGGGTGCATCTGGTGTGAACGTTGCTTCACCCGGGGCGCCCCAGATTCCCTGCAGAGCCGCTGCCAGCGGCCACAATCCGCGTACCCACCCAGGAGCTGCCATGAACAAGCCCGTTGATCCCGCCCTGATGCAGGCCGCCGAAGCCATCGGCTCGGCCGGCACGCACCCGATGGATGCACACTGGATGCCGTTCACGGCCAACCGGCAGTTCAAGAAGGCCCCCCGCCTGCTCACGCGCGCTGCGGGCATGCACTACTGGGACGACAAGGGCCGGCAGATCCTGGACGGCGCCGCAGGCCTTTGGTGCGTGAATGCCGGGCATACCCGCCCCCGCATCGTGCAGGCCATCCAGGCGCAGGCGGCCGAGATGGATTTCGCGCCGCCGTTCCAGATGAGCCACCCCAAGGCCTTCGAGCTGGCCGAGCGCGTGGCCGAGATCGCCCCGGCGGGCATGAACAAGGTGTTCTTCGTGAACTCCGGTTCCGAAGCCGTCGAGACCGCACTGAAAATGGCCCTGGCCTACCACCGCGTGCGCGGCGAAGGCTCGCGCACCCGGCTGATCGGCCGCGAACGCGGTTATCACGGCGTGAACTTCGGCGGCATCTCGGTGGGCGGCATGGTCGCCAACCGCAAGATGTTCGGCACGATGCTGGGCGGGGTGGACCACCTGCGCCACACGCACGACCCGGTGCGCAACGCCTTCACCGTCGGCCAGCCGGCCCATGGTGCGGAACTGGCCGATGACCTGGAACGCCTGGTGGCGCTGCACGACGCCAGCACCATCGCGGCAGTGATCGTCGAGCCCATCGCAGGCTCCACCGGCGTGCTGGTGCCGCCACAGGGCTATCTGCAGCGCCTGCGCGACATCTGCGACAAGCACGGCATCCTGCTGATCTTCGACGAGGTCATCACCGGCTTCGGCCGCACCGGACAGCCCTTTGCCGCACAGACCTTCGGCGTCACCCCCGACCTGATCACCTGTGCCAAGGGCCTGACCAACGGCGCCGTGCCGATGGGCGCGGTGATCGCCAGGCAGAAGATCCACGATACCTTCATGCAGGGCCCCGAGCACCTCATCGAGTTCTATCACGGCTATACCTACTCGGCCCACCCGCTGGCCTGCGCCGCCGCGCTGGGCACGCTGGACACCTATGCCGAAGAAGGCCTGCTGACCCGTGCTTCCGAGATGGCCGGCTATTTCGCGCAGGCCGTGCATTCGCTCAAGGGCGAGCCCAATGTGATCGACGTGCGCAACTTCGGGCTGGTGGGTGGCATCGAGCTGTCCCCGATCGAAGGCCAACCCACCAAGCGCGCCTTCGACATCTTCCTCGACGTCTGGCAACAAGGCCTGCTGCTGCGCACGACCGGCGACATCCTCGCGCTGTCGCCCCCGCTGATCGTCGAGCGCAGCCAGATCGACCAGATCGTGGAGATGCTGCGCGGCGCCATCCGGCGCGCAGCCTGAACCCGCGGGCGGCTGCGGCCGCCCTGCAATCATCGAAGCGGCCGGGCGGTGATGCCAGGCCAGACCTTGCGCCGCGCAGCCATGCGGCGCCGTAAAACATCCGATGGCCCGAGAGCACTTCACCTTCAGCGAGCTCGAGCAATGGCTCGACCAGCACCGCGTGACCGAGATCGAATGCCTGGTGCCCGACCTCACCGGGGTGGCGCGAGGCAAGATCCTGCCGAGGCAGAAGTTCACCGAAGATCGCGGCATGCGGCTGCCCGAGGCCGTGGTGGCCATGGGCGTGACCGGTGAGTTCCCGACCGAGGGCCGCTACTACGACGTGATCCGGCCGACAGACCGCGACATGCACCTGCGGCCCGACCTGAGCACGGTCCGCATCGTGCCCTGGGCCACCGACCCGACGGCGCAGGTCATCCACGACTGCTACGACCGCGAAGGCGTGCGCATTCCCTTCGCGCCGCGCTCGGTGCTGCGCCACGTGTGCGAACTCTATGCCGCCGAAGGCTGGAGCCCGGTGGTGGCGCCCGAACTCGAGTTCTACCTGGTGGCGCGCAACACCGACCCCGACGTGCCGCTGAAGCCGCCCGTGGGCCGCAGCGGGCGCAGCGAAACCTCGCGCCAGGCCTACAGCATCGACGCGGTGAACGAATTCGATCCTCTGTTCGAGGACGTCTATGACTACTGCGAGAAGATGGAGCTCAACGTGGACACGCTGATCCACGAGGTGGGCGCCGGGCAGATGGAGATCAACTTCTTCCACGCCCACCCGCTGGGCCTGGCCGACGAGGTCTTCATGTTCAAGCGCACGGTGCGCGAGGCCGCCCTGCGCCACGACATGTTCGCGACCTTCATGGCCAAGCCCATCGCCGGCGAGCCGGGCAGTGCCATGCACGTGCACCAGAGCGTGATCGACCAGGCCACCGGCCGCAACCTCTTCAGCAACGAAGACGGCAGCCCGAGCGACGAATTCCACTGGTTCATCGGCGGCCTGCAGAAGTACGTGCCGGCGGCCATGGCGCTGTTCGCGCCTTACGTCAACAGCTACCGCCGCCTGGTGCGCAGCAACGCCGCGCCCATCAACATCCAGTGGGGCACCGACAACCGCACCGTGGGCATCCGCAGTCCGGTGGCCGAGCCCAACGCCCGCCGCGTCGAGAACCGCGTGATCGGCGCCGACGCCAACCCCTACGTCGCGCTGGCCGCCACGCTGGCCTGCGGCTACCTGGGCATCAAGAACCGCATCCAGCCTTCACCCGAATGCAAGGGCGACGCCTATCTGGGCGATTTCCAGCTGCCCCGCAGCCTGGGCGAAGCGCTGGCCCTGCTGCGTGAAGCCGACGACCTGACCGAGGTGCTGGGTGCGCCCTTCGTCACGGTCTACACCGAGGTCAAGGAGATCGAGTACGCCGAGTTCATGAAGGTCATCTCGCCATGGGAACGCGAGCACCTCTTGCTTCACGTCTAGACATGAAACCCCCAAGCTCGCTATCGCTCGCTACCCCCCAGGGGGGCCGCCCGCCTGCGGACCGGCAGAGCCGGTTCCGCGGCGGGAAGCTCGGCCTGAATGGCTGTGCTTTGAGGAGCTGAGATGCCGACTTCGCATTCGTCGCGCACCACCGCCGAATGGCAGGCCGCCGACGCCGCCCACTTCCTGCACCCCTTCACCGATTTCCAGGGCCTGGCCCGGAAGGGCTCGCGCATCATCGCGCGGGCCGACAACATCTACCTCTGGGATACCGAAGGCCATCAGATCCTGGACGCGATGAGCGGCCTGTGGTGCGTCAACGTGGGCTACGGCCAGACGGCCCTGATCGACGCCGCCACAAGTCAGTTGGAGGCCCTGCCCTTCTACAACGCCTTCTTCCAGACGGCCACGCAGCCGGCCATCGCCCTGGCCGAGCTGCTGGCGCAGGTGACACCACCGCAATTCCGCCACGTGTTCTTCGGCAGTTCGGGCTCCGAGGGCAACGACACGGTGGTGCGCATGGTGCGCCGCTACTGGGAGGTGCTGGGACAGCCGCAGCGCCAGATCATCATCAGCCGCCGCAACGCTTACCACGGCTCCACGGTGGCGGGCTCGTCGCTGGGCGGCATGGAAGGCATGCACGCCCAGGGCGGCGCGCCAGTGCCCGGGATCGTGCACATCCAGCAGCCTTACTGGTGGGAGCACGGACGCGCGGCGGGCCTGAGCCGCGACGAGTTCGGCCGTGTGGCCGCCGGCTGGCTGGAAGCCGAGATCCTGGCCCGCGGCCCCGAGAACGTGGCCGCCTTCATCGGCGAGCCCGTCCAGGGCGCCGGCGGCGTGATCATTCCGCCCGCCACTTACTGGCCCGAGATCCAGCGCATCTGCGACCGCTACGGCGTGCTGGTGGTCAGCGACGAGGTCATCTGCGGCTTCGGGCGCACGGGCAGCTGGTTCGGCTGCCAGACCTTCGGGTTCAAGCCCGACCTGATGACCTTCGCCAAGGGCGTGACCAGCGGCTACATCCCCCTGGGCGGCGTGATGGTGGGCGAGCGCATCGCCCGTGTGCTGATCGAGCAGGGCGGCGAGTTCAACCACGGCTACACCTACTCGGGCCACCCGGTGGCCTGCGCCGTGGGCCTGGCCAACGTGAACCTGCTGCGCAAGCTCGACCTGGTGCGCCACGTGCACGACGATGTCGGCCCCTACCTGGCCCAGGTGTTTGCCGAGTTGGCCGGCCATCCCCTGGTGGGCGATGCCGAGACCTGTGGCCTGATGGGCGCCCTGCTGCTGGTCAAGGACAAGGCCCGTGGCACCCCGTTCGCACCCGAGGTCGAGATCGGCATGGTCTGCCGAGGCCACTGCTTCGCGCAGGGCGTGATCATGCGTGCCGTGGGCGATCGCATGATCATCGCGCCGCCGCTGGTCATCACCCGGACCCAGATCGACGAGATGGTGGCACTGATCCGCCGTTGCCTGGACCTCACGCTGGCCGACGCGCAGGCGCGCGGCTGGCTGGATTGATCACGCCCCCCAACGAACCGCCGCCCGTTCCGCGCATGAGCACCGCAGCACCGCAGCCGTTTTTGCAGATCCAGAACCTGGTCAAGGACTTCAACGGCTTCAAGGCCGTCAACCAGGTGAGCCTCGACATCGCCAAGGGCGAGATCTTCGCCTTGCTGGGCTCGTCCGGCTGCGGCAAGAGCACGCTGCTGCGGATGCTGGCGGGCTTCGAGACCCCCACCTCGGGCCGCATCATGCTCGATGGCGTGGACCTGGCATCGTTGCCGCCGTATGAGCGGCCGATGAACATGATGTTCCAGAGTTATGCGCTGTTCCCGCACCTGAGTGTGTGGGACAACGTGGCCTTCGGCCTGCGCCGCGCAGGGCTGCCCAGGGTCGAGGTGGCCGCGCGCGTGGAAGCGCTGCTCAAGCTCGTGCAGCTCACCCCGCTGGGCCGGCGCAAGCCGCACCAGCTCTCGGGCGGGCAGCAGCAGCGCGTGGCCCTGGTGCGCTCGCTGGCCCGCCAGCCGCGCGTGCTGCTGCTGGACGAGCCGCTGGGTGCGCTGGACAAGAAGCTGCGCGAACAGACCCAGATCGAACTGGTCAACATCATCGAGCAGGTGGGTGTGACCTGCGTGCTGGTCACGCACGACCAGGAAGAGGCCATGACCATGGCCTCGCGCATTGCGGTCATGAGCGAAGGCCGCTTCCTGCAGGTCGACCAGCCCGCCGCCATCTACGAGACGCCGGCCACCCGCTTCGTGGCCGACTTCATCGGCAACGTGAACCTGATGGACGGCACGCTGGAGGTGGACGAGCACGACCACTGCCAGATCCGCTGCACCGACTGCCTGCACCATGTAGGCCACGGCATCACCGGCACGCAGGGCATGGCCGTGACGGTGGCCCTGCGGCCCGAGAAGATCACCCTGCACCGGCAGGAGCCCGAAGGCGCGGCCAACAAGGTGCGCGGCACGGTGAAGGAACTGGCCTATTTCGGCAGCCATACCGTCTACCACCTGCTGCTGGCCAGCGGTGCTTCGCTGAAGGTCAGCGTGGCCAACACCGAGCGCCACAGCGACCGGAACTGGACCTGGGGCGACAACGTGTGGGCGCACTGGCTGCCCTCGGCCCAGGTCGTCCTGACGCAGTGACCGCCATGGCCACGATGCGCCTGCCATCTTCCAGGGGCGGCCGCCTGGCGGTCATCGCGGTGCCCTTCGCGTTCCTCATCGCCTTCTTCCTGGTCCCATTCCTCATCGTCGGCAAGATCAGCCTGTCGGAGATGGACGGCACGGTCTTCAAGGACATCCTGAGCTGGAACGGCGGCGCGATCACCGTCAACATCAACCTGCACAGCTATGCCTTCCTGGCCGAAGACGCGCTGTACCTGAAGACCTACCTCGCCAGCCTGAAGTACGCGCTCGTGACCACCGTGCTCTGCCTGGGCATCGGCTACCCCTTTGCGTACTTCATGGCGCGGGCCCGGGCCACGGCGCAGCCGGCCCTGCTGATGCTGGTGATGCTGCCCTTCTGGACTTCTTTCCTGCTGCGCGTGTACGCCTGGCGCGGTCTGTTGACCGAGGGCGGCTGGGCGGCCGAGCTCATCAACGGCCTGGGCCTGGACCAGGTGCTGCTGGCGCTGGGCTTCATTGCCTCGCCGGGGCAGCTGATGCTCACGCCTTTCTCGCTGGTGCTGGGCATGACCTACACCTACCTGCCCTTCATGATCCTGCCGCTGTACGGCAACCTGTCCAAGATGGACCTGCGCCTGCTGGAGGCCGCGGCCGACCTGGGTGCCACACCCTGGGTGGCCTTCTGGCGGGTGACGGTGCCGATGTCCAAGGCGGGCATCATCGCCGGCTCGATGCTGGTCTTCATCCCCTGTGTGGGCGAATACGTGATCCCCGAGCTGCTGGGCGGCCCCGAGACGCTGATGATCGGGCGCGTGCTGTGGGACGAGTTCTTTGCCAACAACGACTGGCCCATGGCCTCCAGCGTGGCCGTGGTGATGGTGCTGCTGATCATCGTGCCGCTGGCGATCTTCAACAAATACCAGGCCGAATCGCAGGAGGCACGGCCATGAGCGCGGGTTCGGGCACCGTGGGCGTGAACCGCTGGTTCGGGCGCGGGTGGCTCTCGGTGGGCTACCTGTTCCTGTACGTGCCCATCGTGGCGCTGATCACCTACTCGTTCAACGACTCGCCCCTGCCCAACGTGTGGCGGGGCTTCACGGTGAAGTGGTACGCGGCGCTGCTGAACGACGACGAACTGATCGCCGGCCTGATGCTGAGCCTGAAGGTGGCCGTGGCCGCGGCCTGCGGCTCGGTGGTGCTGGGCCTGCTCGCCGCCTTTGCGCTGGTCAAGTACAAGCGCTTCCCGGGCCGCACGCTGTTCGCGGGCATGGTCAATGCGCCACTGGTGATGCCCGAGGTGGTCATCGGGCTGTCGCTGCTGCTCATGCTGGTCAGCGTGCAGCGGCTGCTCGGCTTCCCCGAACGGGGCCTGCTCACCATTTGCCTGGGGCACCTGCTGCTGGGCACGGCCTACGCCACGGTGGTGGTGCAGGCACGGCTGCAAGACCTCAATCCGCAGTTGGAAGAAGCCGCGCAAGACCTGGGCGCGCGGCCGGGCCAGGTGTTCTGGCTGGTGACGCTGCCCATGATCGCGCAGAGCCTGGTGTCGGCATGGCTGCTGACCTTCACGCTCTCGCTCGACGACGTGGTGATCTCGGCCTTTCTCTCGGGCCCCGGGGCCACCACCATGCCGCTGGTGATCTTCTCGCGCGCCCGCCTGGGCCTGAACCCGGTGGTGAACGCGGTGGCCACGCTGATCATCACGGTGGTGGCCATCGGCGTGGCGGCAGCCAGCGTTGCCATCGCCCGCGCTGAACGACGCCGGCAGCAAGAGATGGCCGCGGCCACGCGCGCTTGACCGGTGAATTGACCTCGCGCCCCCGTCCACCGCTCTGGGCCTACCTCAGCCTGGCCGGCAGCATGGCACTGGTGGGCAGCTACGTGGGCCTGTCCAAGCTGTTGGTGGCCGTCTTCCCGGTGTTGCTGCTGGCCTGGCTGCGCTTCGGAATGGCGGCGGTGGTCATGGCGCCCTGGCTGCGCCGCGCGCCGGGCGAACCGCCGCTGGACAGCCGGCTGCGCCGCCTGCTCTTTTTCGAAAGCTTCCTGGGCAACTTCCTGTTCAGCATCTGCATGCTCTACGGCGTGGCGCTCACCTCGGCCCTGGCCGCGGGGGTGATCATGGCCGCCATCCCCGCCGCGGTGGCCGTGCTGTCCTGGCTGGGGCTGGGTGAGCGCATCAGGCCCCGCACCGTGGGTGCCATCGCTTGCGCGGCCGCCGGCATCGCGCTGCTGGCCTTTGCGCGCCATCAGGGGGGCGGCACGGCGGCAGCGTCGCCGCTGGGCTACGCGTTGCTGCTGGGCGCCGTGCTGTGCGAGGCCTCGTACGTGGTCATCGGCAAGCGGCTCACGGGCGATGTCTCGCCGCGCCGCATCAGCGCCCTGATCAATCTCTGGGGGCTGGCGCTGGTCACGCCCTTCGGCATCTGGCAGGCGCTTCAGTTCGACTTTGGCGCGGTGCGGCTGGGCACCTGGAGCCTGCTCTTCTTCTACGCCGTGGCCGCCAGCGTGGTCACGGTGTGGCTGTGGATGAAGGGCCTGAAGCACGTGCCGGCGCCACAGGCCGGCGTGTACACCGTGCTGCTGCCCATCAGCGCGGCCGCGGTGGGCGTGGGCGTGCTGGGCGAGAGCTTCAGCGGCGCGCACCTCGTCGCGCTGGGCTTCGCGCTGGCCGGGCTGCTGCTGGCCACCTGGCCGGAGCCGGCCAAGGCCTGACGCGCCTGCACCACGGCGCCCAGCCTGCCAAACGGTCGCAACAATGCGCCGCCACACTCCCCGCCGGGCCACGAACCGTGCGTCCGACAACCGGGAAGACTGTCCATGATCTCGCGCCTGCCCAGTTCCTTTGCCGCGTCCTGCCCCGTCGTCCGGGCGATCGCTGCCGCGCTGTGCGCGGCCGTGCTGGCTGGCGGTGCTCGGGCCGAAGCACAGGCAAAGGCCGAGGACTGGAGCGTGCACGGGCAGTTCACCTTCGTCAGCCAGCACCAGCCGGCCTTCGTCGCGCCCTACAGCGGGGACAACAGCCTGCAGCCCAGCCGCGCCACCAAGGAAACCGCCGACCTCACGCTGTACGTGGGGCGCCGGCTCTGGCAGGGCGCGGCGCTTTACATCAACCCTGAAGTCGACCAGGGCTTCGGGTTGAGCGGCACCCTGGGCGCGGCCGGCTTTCCCAGCGGCGAGGCCTACAAAGTCGGCAGCAACGCACCCTATACGCGGCTGAACCGCCTCTTCCTGCGGCAGGTCATCGCGCTGGGCACCGAGACCGAAGCCGTGGCTTCCTCGGCCAACATGCTCGGTGGCCTGCAGCCGGCCGATCGGCTGACCCTGTCGGTGGGCAAGTTCTCGGTGGGCGATGTGTTCGACACCAACGGCTACGCCCACGACCCGAGGGCCGACTTCCTCAACTGGTCGATCATCGAAGCCGGCGCCTTCGACTACGCCGCCGATGCCTGGGGCTTCACCCGCGGCTTCTCGGCCGATTGGCAGACCGGCGACTGGTCCTTGCGCGGGGGGCTGTTCGCGCTGTCGGACGTGCCCAACAGCATCCGCATCGACACCAGCTTCCAGCAGCGATCCTGGATGCTCGAGGCCGAGCACCGCCACCAGATCGGCGGGCAGCCGGGCTCGGCGCGCCTGTTGGGGTTCGTCAACCGCGGCCGCATCGGCCGCTACGACGATGCCGTGGCACTGGCCGCCGGCACCGGCGGCGTGCCCGATACGGCGGCGGTGCGCCAGCGTGGCAGCAAGGCCGGTTGGGCCCTGAACGTCGAGCAGGCGCTCAACGCCGACGTGGGCGCCTTCCTGCGCCTGAGCGCCAGCACCGGCGATTTCGAGGCCTACGACTTTACCGAGATCAACCGCTCGGTCTCGGGCGGCTTGGCGCTCAAGGGCAGCCTGTGGGGTACGCCCGGCCACGGCGCCGGGGTGGGCGTGGCCGTCAACGACATCTCCGGCGCGGCCCGGCGCTACTTCGCCGCCGGTGGACTGGGCATTCTCATCGGCGACGGGCAACTGCCCCACCCCGGCCCCGAGCAGATCCTGGAGGCCTTCTACACCGTGGCGCTGACCCCGAGCCTGCGCGTCGGTGGCGATGTCCAGCACATCGTCAACCCCGCCTACAACCGCGACCGGGGGCCTGTATCGGTCTACGGCCTGCGGCTGCACGCCGAATTCTGAAGCGCGGTGCGCAGCTCAGCCGGGCTGGCCGCCGTGGTCGCGTGAGGCGAAGTTGGGTGCCCCGTCTTCGATGGCATCGATACGCCGCGACTTGCCGTAGCGCTTGAAGCGCTCGATGACCTCGGCCATCTCCCCGGCCGTCAGCAGCGCGGGTTCGCCCACGCTGAGGGCCTGCAGGTAGATGCCGCACAGGGCCTCGATCTCGATGGCCACCTTCAGCGCCTGGGCCAGGTTGGCCCCCGCGGCGACCAGGCCATGGTTGGCCATCAGGCAGGCCTGGCGGTCGAGGAAGGCCGCGCCGACGGCCTGCGACAGCGCTTCGGTGCCGAAGAGGTGGTACGGGGTGCAAGGCACGCTGTCGCCCCCGGCCACCGCCACCATGTAATGGAAGGCCGGCAGCCCGCGCCGCAGGCAGGCCAGCGCCGTGGCGTGCGGCGAGTGCATGTGCACGACGGCGTGCAGGTCGGGCCGGGCCCGGTAGATGGCGCGGTGGAAGGGCCACTCGGTGGACGGTTGCCAGGCGCCGCTCAAGACCTCCCCGCTGTCGGCCACCCGCACGAAGTCGTCTTCGCCCAGGTCTTCGGGCGGGGTGCCGGTGGGCGTGATCCAGAAAGCCTCGCTGCCCGCGGCGCGGATGCTGAGGTTGCCGGTGCTGCCGCGGTTCAGTCCCAGGGCGTCCAGGCGCCGCACCGCGGCCAGGGCGTGCCCGCGCAATGCGGCATCGTCATCAAGGCTCATCGAGACTCCAGCGGCAGGCCGCGCAGGGCGGCTTCAGCGGGGACCACCACGCCATGCTCGGTGATCAGCGCGGTCACCAGGCGGGCGGGTGTCACGTCGAAGGCCGGGTTGGCGGCTCGGGTGCCGTCGGGCGCGATCTGCACGTCCAGCACCTCGCCCGCGGCGCTGCGGCCGGCCAGGTGCGTGACCTCGCGCGGGCTGCGCTCTTCGATCGGGATCTCGGCCAGGCCATCACGCAGCGTCAGGTCCAGCGTGGAGGTGGGCATGGCCACGTAGAAGGGCACGCCGTTGTCGCGGGCGGCCAGCGCCTTCAGGTAGGTGCCGATCTTGTTGCACACATCGCCGTGGGCGGTGACGCGGTCGCAGCCGACGATCACCAGGTCGACCTGCCCGCGCTGCATCAGGTGGCCGCCGGCGTTGTCGGCCACCAGGGTGTGGGGAACGCCCGCCTGTGCGAGTTCCCAGGCCGTCAGGCTGGCGCCCTGGTTGCGAGGGCGGGTCTCGTCCACCCACACGTGCACGGCCAGCCCTGCAGCATGGGCCTGGTAGATGGGCGAGGTGGCCGTGCCCCAGTCGACCGTGGCCAGCCAGCCCGCATTGCAGTGCGTCAGCACCTGAACGGGGCCCGGCTTGCGGGCATCCACGGCCTGCAGCAGCGGCAGGCCGTGGCGCCCGATGGCGGCGTTGCAGCGCACGTCGTCCTCCGCGATGGCGTCGGCCTCATCCCATGCTGCCGCGGCGCGTTCGGCAGGCTGCAAGGGGCGCAGGCGCCGCAGCAGGCGCTGGATGGCCCAGGCCAGGTTCACGGCGGTGGGGCGGGCCAGGCGCAGGAGGTCGGCCACCTCTTCCAGCGCACGGTCGGAGGCGTCCTGCCGCATCTGCAGGGCCAGGCCGTAGGCCGCGGTTGCGCCGATCAGCGGGGCGCCGCGCACCCACATGTCGCGGATGGCGGCATGCACGGCGTGGGGCGTGGCCAGCGTCTCGAAGACCAGCCGGTGCGGCAACGCCCGCTGGTCGATGACCACCACGCCGTCGCGCTCGGCGCGGGCCCGAAGAGGCCGCAGGGGCTTCCCGCCGACGATCATGCCGGGGGCCCCAGCACGCGGCCGGCCACGCCGCGCAGCCGCTCCACCACGGCCGGGTCGCGCGCTTCGGGTGCGGTGATGAGGGCGTGGTCCAGCGCGCGGCGGCAGCCGCAGGCCAGCGCCGCCGCATCGTGCGCGATCGTGCCGGCCAGGCCGGCCACCAGCGTGCGGGCCGCCTGCGCATTGCTCAGCAGCACCTGGATGACCGCATCCACCGTCACGGCATCGTGCGCCGGATGCCAGCAATCGAAGTCGGTGACCATCGAGATCGAGCAATAGCAGAGCTCGGCCTCGCGGGCCAGGCGCGCCTCGGGCAGGTTGGTCATGCCGATGACACTGGCGTTCCACGAGCGGTACAGCTGCGATTCGGCCAGGCTGGAGAACTGCGGCCCCTCGATGGCCACGTAGGTGCCACCGCGCACATGCGGCACGCCCTGCCCGGCCAGCGCCGCCTGCACATGGTCGCCCAGTCGCCGGCACACCGGGTGGGCCATGGACACGTGCGCCACCAGCCCGGTGCCGAAAAAGCTGCTGGCGCGGGCCACGGTGCGGTCGATGAACTGGTCCACCACCACGAAGGTGCCGGGCGGCAGGTCGGCGCGCAGACCGCCCACCGCGGAAATGGACAGCACATCGGTGGCACCCACGGCCTTCAGCGCGGCCACGTTCGCGCGGTAGTTCACCTCGCTGGGGGGAATGCGGTGGCCCCGGCCGTGGCGGGGCAGGAAGGCCAGCTGCGCATCGCCCAGCCGCCCCAGGAAGACCTGGTCGGACGGTGCGCCCCAGGGCGTGTCGACATCCGCCCAGCGGGTATCGGCCAGGCCCGGCAGGTCGTACAGGCCGCTGCCGCCGATGATGCCCAGGACGGGTGTGCTCATGGGGTGCTCACTGCGAATGGGTTGGGGGTGTCCGAAAGCCTGCGATTCTGCAGGGCCAGGGCCTGTCGCGCAGCCTGTTGCGCGGCTTCGGGCGGGCCGGCCTTGTAGCGTGAATCGGACCACACCTGGCGCCAGCGGCGGGCCCCGGGCGTGCCGTTGCGCAAGCCCAGCATGTGGCGGCTGGCGTGGCCCCAGGGCACGCCGGCCGCGGCCAGTTCCTGCAGGTATTGCACCAGGCGGTCCTCGGTGGCGTCACGGTCGCGTGCAAGGGGTGCGTCGCCGAAGAAGCGTTCGTCCCACGTCGCCATCGCCCAGGGCTCGTGGTATGCATGACGGCCCACCATCACGCCGTCGACATGGCGCAGGTGTTCGGCGATTTCGTCCTCGTGCCGGATCCCGCCGTTGACGACGATGGTCAGGTGCGGAAACTCCTGCTTCAGCCGGTAGGCCGATTCATAGCGCAAGGGCGGGATCTCACGGTTTTCCTTGGGGCTCAGGCCCTGCAGCCAGGCACTGCGGGCGTGCACGATGAAGACCTCGCACCCTCCGCGCTCGGCCACTGTGCCCACGAAATCCCGCACGAAAGCGTAGCTGTCGCTGCGGTCGATGCCGATGCGGTGCTTCACCGTCACCGGCAGCGCCGTGGCGTCGCGCATGGCCTTGACGCAGTCGGCCACCAGCATGGGCTCGGCCATCAGGCAGGCCCCGAAAGCGCCGCGCTGCACACGCTCGCTGGGGCAGCCGCAATTCAGGTTCACCTCGTCGTAGCCCCACTGCTCGGCCAACTTTGCGCAGTGCGCCAGGTCGGCCGGCTCGCTGCCGCCGAGCTGCAGGGCCACCGGGTGCTCCTGCGGGTTGAAGTCGAGATGGCGCGGCACATCGCCATGCAGGAGAGCGCCCGTCGTCACCATTTCGGTATACAGCCGCGTGTGGCGCGTGATCAGACGGTGGAAGGTGCGGCAGTGGCGGTCCGTCCAGTCAATCATCGGGGCCACGGACAGCCGCCACGGGCTGGTTTCCAGATTCGTTCGCACCGCGATCGGCATCCTCAGTCTTGGCCCGCGGGCTCAGGCGCCCGAGGCGGCGGTCTTGGCTGCCGCTGCGGCCGCCTGTGCGTCGGTGTCTCGCTTGCGGTCGGCATTGACGCGCTGCACCGAAGGGCGCGCGCCCAGCTGCTTCAGATATGACTTCCAATCGATGCCGGCGGCGGCGATCAGGTCTTCGCCATAGACCAGCCGCGTGGCCAGGCCCACCGTGGGCAGCGTGGCGAAGGCGGCGGTGTCGGCCAGCTTGAAGCTGTCGCCGGCAGCGAAGGGTGCAAAGCGCGCCAACCGCTGGAGGGCCTGCAGGTTCCTGGCCAAGGTCTTCTTCACCCTTTCCTTGCTGCTGTCGCCCAGCTTGCCGCCGAAATAGGCTTCGCCATAGAGCTCACGCCCGACGAGCTCGATGTACAGCTCCATGAACATGCACAACTCGCGCACCTTGGCGGCCGCCATCGGGTCGGCGGGCACCAGCGGGTGTTCGGGGTAGCGTGCTTCCAGGAAATCGACGATGACCTGGCTTTCGCACAGCGTCTGGCCCTCGGCCCTGATGAACGGGACCTTGCCCAGCGGCGTGGCGCAGAGTACCGATTCGTCCTTGGACCCGGTGCCGACCAACTCTTCGGTGAAGGGGATGCCCTTTTCCAGCAGGACGATCTTGACCTTGTTGTAGTAGTTGGACATGGACATGCCGCACAGCGTGATCATGGAAGTCTCCGGTGTTGTTCGAACCCGCACAGTCTAGGTGGCGGCGCGCTGCCTGGATGCCGCGCGGGTGACATTGTCAGGGCTGCCGGTCGCGCCACGCCCGCCGCGACCTGAGCACGGCGGGGTGCGGGCACCAGCGCATCAACCGCCGACAGGCCGGCCAATGCAGGGTGCCGCCACCTGGGAGCGGTCCTGCGGAATGAAGGATCAAGAAGATCCGCTCCCATGCCGATAACCCGGGAGGAAGCGTGAAACTGCCTGCCGGACGCTGGTCGCCATGTCTGCGCAATGGTTCTCGCCTTTGGAAACCCAACCCTGTCGTCGTCTCCTCTCGTGGCTTTGCTCGGGCGCTGATGCTTCGGCAACGCCAGCGACAATCCGAGGTCCAGGTCAGCGTGTCTCCCCTCAGGCCCTTCCGCCGCATGGTGCACAGCGACGACGCCGGCGTGCGCCGTCTGCTGCGCTACTGGGCGCTGGGTTTGATGCTGTACCTCGTCAGCCTGTCCATGTTGTGGTTCGAGGCGTGGGCCGGCGTGGCCCAGGAGCAGGCGGCCATGCTGCTGACGATCGCCTCGCTGGCAGGCGCCGGGCTGGCCTACACGGCCATTCGCCTGAGCCACGCACTGGGCATTTCCGCGGGACTCCTGAACACCTCGCAGTGCCTGTATGCCCTCAGCTGCATCACCGCGGCGTATGCCTTGCTGGGCCCGATGCGGGGCGTGACGCTGTCGATATTGGTCGTCGTGCTCGTCTTCGGCGGCTTTTCCTCGACGCCACGGCAGATTCGGGTCATGTCCTCGTATGCGATCGTGGTGCTCGGCCTGACGATCCTGTGGAAGTCCCGGACGGATCCCGTGCGATATCCCCCGCTCGAAGAGGGGGTCCATTTCATCCTCGCCGCCACGATGCTCGGGGCCGTTGCCTATCTTGCCGAGTTGCTGAGCGAACTTCGCAAGAAGCTCAAGGGGCGGACCCAGGAGCTGGCGAATGCGCTGGTTCGAATCGAGGCCATGGCCACGCGTGATGAACTGACCCAGTTGTTCAACCGTCGATACATGATGGAGGCCTTGGAGCGCGAACGCGCGTGCCGCGAGCGCAGCGGGCAGTCCATGTGCATCGCCATCATCGACATGGACCATTTCAAGCGCCTCAACGACAGCCTGGGCCACGCTGCCGGAGATGCGGCGCTGCGGTTCTTTGCGGACCGGGCACTCTCGACGATCCGACCTTCCGACACGCTGGCCCGATGGGGCGGGGAAGAGTTCTTGTTGCTGTTGCCCGAAACAGGATTGGCGGAGGCGCAGGCGGTTCTCGAACGAATGCGAAGGCTCGTGGGGGAATCGGCCTGGTTCGAAGCGGACGCCTCGCTGAGGGTGACGTTCTCTTGCGGATTGGCCGAGTGGCCGGGGGGCATGACCGCGGAGTCGGCCATCGATGCGGCAGACAAGGCCATGTACAGCGCCAAGCGCGAAGGCCGCAACAGAATCGCCGTGGCGCGGGCCTCTTGACCGATGCAGCCCAGCCGGGGTGCGGCCGGCAACAGCGCCCCGCGGGTAAGCGGCAGGGCCGTGACCGCGGCTGCCTTTGTACGATCGGTGCTTCGTCCACCCACCGTCCGAGGCCCGCCCCGATGAACGCACGCGCCACCTTCACCCGCATGGAAGCCAGCACCCGTGAGGACTGGCAGGCCATCGTGCCCGAGGCCATGAAGATGGCCGCGACCCTGCCCGACCGCGTGCTGGCGCACCTCAAGCTGCTGGATGGCGACTACGGCGGCTTTCCGATCGACCGCTACAGCCACTGCCTGCAGACCGCCACGCTGGCACTGAAAGACGGCCGCGACGAGGAATACGTGGTATGCGCCCTGCTGCACGACATCGGCGACACGCTCGGCTCCTACAACCACCCGGACATCGCGGCCGCCATCCTCAAACCCTTCGTGGGCGAAGCCAATCTGTGGATGGTGCAGAACCACGGCATTTTCCAAGGCCACAACTTCTTCCACCACATCGGCTTGAACCGCAACATGCGCGACATGTTCAAGGACCACCCGCACTACGAGCGCACGGCCGAGTTCATCGCCCTGTACGACAACCCAGCCTTCGATCCGGCCGCCGAGATCCTGCCGATCGAGACCTTCGAGCCGATGGTGCGCCGCCTGATGGCCAGCCCGAAGCAGTCGGTCTACAAGGCTGCCATGGAAGGCGCCAGGACGGCGGGCTGATCGGCCCGGGCGCGCATCGGCCTCAGCTCGCTGCGGCTGCGGCCTCCAGCCGCAGGAAGTGCGTGCAGCCCTGGGCATCGCCCGCCACCACCAAGGGGCTGGCGCCGCTGCAGGCCACCGTCGCGATGGCCGCGTCGGCCGCGAAAGCGGCCAGCGGGACGAAGGCCGGCACCGTCCAGGCCTTGAGATAGCGGTCGTAGGAGCCCGAAAAGGCAACGCGACCATCGGCCGAAAAGCACAGCGCACGCACCTTGCCCGCGTGCCCCTGCACCGACCCCAGGAGTTCGAATGCCGGCAGCGCCCACAGCCTGAGCGTCCCGTCGGCGCCCCCCGTCAGCAAGTGCCGCCCGTCGTCCGACACCGCGCCTGCGGTGACGCCGTCGAGGTGGGCCCGTACCGTCTGCAGGCCAGTGGCGGTGGCCAGGTCCCAGAGCTTCAGGGTGCCGTCCTGCGACCCGGTCAGAGCGTGCTGCCAGGCGCCATGCGTGGCCGCGAAGGTGATGCCCCGCCGGTGCGCCGACCAGCGCCGCAACATCCGGCCGCGTGCGACGTCCCACACGATCACGTCGCCGTCGGCGCTGGCCGACAGCGCCTGCGTGCCGTCGGGCGAGATGGTGACGGCGGTGATGGCGTCGGCATGGCCCTTGAGCGTCTTCAGCGAACGACCCGCCAACCGGTCCCAGACCATCACGGTGCGGTCGTAGGAGCCCGTGACCACGGTGCCGCTGCCGGGGTGCAGGGCCAGCGCGCTTACGGCGTCCTGGTGCCCGGCCAGCACCTGCCGGACCTGGGCCGTTTCGGTGTCCCAGACGCGCAACCGCTGGTCCTGCCCGGCGGTGACGGCCACACGACCGTCGGCGGTCAGCGCCACGGCCTGGATCCAGCCCTCGTGCGCCTGCGTGGCCGAGCGGGCCTCACCGGATTCCAGCTGCCACACGCGGATGGTGCCGTCCTTTGCGGCCGACACGGCCAGTCGGTTGCCCGGCACCAGGGCCACGGCCAGCACGGCGTCGGAATGGCCGCGCAAGGTGAGCCGGTGCTGGCCGGTGGCAAGGTCCCAGAGCCGGACGGTGCGGTCGTGCGACGCCGACAGTGCCAGGGCACCGTCGTCGGACAGCGCCACGTCGTAGACCCGGTGTTCGTGCCCGCCGAGCGTGGCCAGGCAGGCCTGGGTCTGCAGGTCCCACACGCGCAAGGTGCGGTCGGCGCTGCCGCTCAGTGCCAACGGCCGCTCGCGGGCCGCCGCCAGGGCATGCACGATGCCGTCGTGGGGCGGTTGCAGCGTGCCCACCAGGCGCTGGCTTTGCAGGTCCCACTGCCGGATCGTCTTGTCGTAGCTGCCGGTCAGGCCGAAGCGGCCGTCGCCGCTGATGGCCACGGCCGCAATGCCCAGGCGGTGCGCTGCCTGCTGCGGCACGGTCTGGCCCGTGTCCAGGTCCATCCGCTCGGCCGTGAATTCGGCCCGCAACGCGCCGCTGCGCACGTCATACAACGTCAGCCGCCCCTTGCGGCTGCCCACCAGCGCCAACTGCCCATCGCAGCTGACGGCCAGGCTGCCCAGCATGTCGGCCGGCTTGGCCAGCGTGCGCGGCGGCGCGTCGTCCAGCGGGTTCCACAAGGCCAGCCCCATCGGCGCGATCAACAGCACCTGCCCGTCCGGCAGCATCGCGAAGTTCGCGCCCCGCAGCGCGGATGGCAGCCCCGGCTCGCCCCCGTCGCCAGGGCCCAGCTGCAGGGTGCGCAAGCGGGTTCCCGTGGCCAGTTCCCACACGGTCAGCACGCCGTCGTCGGTGCCTGACACGATCCAGGCGCCGTCCGGCGTGACGGCCACCGAGCTCGGCGTCCCGGGGCACTCGAGCGTGCGCACCAGGGCGCCACCCGGCCCCATCAGGCTCGGCGCCAGCGGACGCAACCAGGCGCCTTGGCCGGGCAGCGCCAGCTCGCGGGCTTGCAGGCCCAACTCGCGCACGGGGTCGGCCACGCGGCCCAGCAGTTGCGTCGCCAACTGCGAGCGGTCGCCCGCCAGCACGTGCGACGACAGGCGCAGAACGCTGTGAAGCGCTTGTAGAGCGGCCTCGTCCGGCAACCGCGCGAAGTCGGCCAGCAGCGCGTAAATGTCGGTGGCCTGCAGCTTGCTGCGCAACCAGCCCAGGTCTTGCACCAGGCCGCGCAGCACTTCGGCGCGGTTCGCGGCCTGCAGGTGGTGGCCCAGCCAGCGCCAGGCGTAGCGGTGCGGCAGGCGGTGCAGGTCGGGCCAGGCGGCCAGCATCCGTGCGTGGACCGCTGCGGCTTCGGCGCCCAGCAGAGCGCCGAAGCAGGCCCGCATCACGTCGTGCACGCTCACCGTGCCCCGCCCCAGGTCGAACTCCAGCAAGGACGCGTCGTGCAGCCGGGACAGCGCGTCTTCGGTGTCGAAATCGTCCAGCCCCCACAGCTCGCCGAGCACCGCAGCCGGGATGGCCACGTCCTCGGGGAAGATGGCCAGGTCGGCGCAACGCGCCCGCAGCCGGGGCTCCAGCAGGTCCATGCTCATCGCCAGTGTCGAGGCCACGGCTTCGTGCCGGTCGACCGGCCGCTCGCGGTCGAAGGCCGTGACGCCGCGCTTGTCCAGCGCGCGGTCGATGTGGCGCAAGGCACCTTCCAACGAGTCGCCGCGGTCCAGACGCTGGCGCAGGGCCGCTCCGGCCAGGCGCAGCAGCAGCGGCCAGGCGCCCAGGCGCTGGGCCAGCGGGCGCAGCGGCTGCAGGTCGGCGGGCGGGGTGCCCATGCGGGCCGCCAGCACAGCGACCGCCTCGGGCGGCGTCATGGCCTCCACCGGGATGCGCTGGCCCTCGGCCGCCACCTCGGCCTGCCGCGTGGTCACCAGCCTCGCGCAGGCCGGTCCGCCGCGCAGGAAGGGCCTGACGTGCGCCACGTCCCAGGCATCGTCCACCACGATCAGGCAACGCTTGTGCTCCAACTTCTCGGCAAGCGCCTGCGCCGCATCCTCGATGCTGATGAATCCCGGCCGCTCGCCCGTCAGCGCGGCATACAGGCGTGTCAGTTCACCTTGGACATTTGGCGTCTGGCCCAGCGTGGCCCACAGCACCCCGTCGTCGAAGGCCGTGACGACCGCATCGTCGTGGCACAAGGCAGCTGCCAGCGTGGTCTTGCCGAAGCCCCCTGCCCCGCTGAGCGCCGCCACGACGGCCCTGGCATCGCCCGTGGCAGGGTCCAGGACCTGGGCCCGCAAGGCTTCGAACTCGCGCGGTCGGGCCACGAAGGCCGCCGACAAAGGCGGCGCCATGAACGGCACCCGCGTGGCCTGGCAGCCCCGCCGCAGGTGTGCCAGGAAGGTCGGCCACTGGATGTCCAGGTCGTAGATGTGCGCCCGGGCCATCCAGCGCGGCAGCCGGGGGTCGTCGAAGGCGAAGCCCGGCCCCTTGATTGGAAAGACACAGACCCCGCTTTGCCGCGCGGCGCGCCACTCCTTGCGCGTGATCTCGGAGGCCAGCACCGCCGGCGTCATCACGATCACCAGGAACTCCACGCGCTCCAGGGCTTCCTCGATCTGCCGCCACCAACCGATCCCGCCCTCGATCTCGGGCCGGTCCTGCCACACGCGCAGGTCGGGAGCGTCTCGCGCCAGGCGCTCGCGCAGGGCCGTGGCGAAGGCCTCGCCGTCGGCCCGGGCGTAGGAGATGAAGGCTCCGGATTTGGCCATCCCGCCGCCTTCAGGCCGTCGCCAGGGGCGAGGCCGGCAGGCGCGAGACGATGCGCATCGACGTCGTCAGGCCTTCCAACTGATAGTGGGGACGCAAGAAGAAGCGGGCTGCGTAGTAGCCGGGGTTGCCCTCGACCTCGTCGACGAGCACCTCCGCACTGGCCAGCGGCATCTGCGCCCGCGAGGCGTCGCTCGAGTGCACCGGGTCCGGGTCGACAAAGCGCGCAATCCAGCCCTGCAGCGCCGCTTCCATCTCGCCGCGCGAGCGGAACGATCCGATGCGGTCGCGCACCAGGCATTTGAGGTGCTGCGCGAACCGGCAGCATGCCAGCAGGTAAGGCAAGCGCGCAGCCAGCGCGGCGTTGGCCGTGGCCTCGGTGCTGCCGTCGATGAACGGCTCGTGCAAGGTCCGCGCGCCCATGAAAGCCGCGAAGCCCGAGTCCCGGCGGTGGACCAGGGGCATCAGGCCGCAGGCCGCCAGATCAGCCTCCTGCCGGTCGTTGATCACCACCTCGACGGGGCTCTTCAGCGGCCAGCCATCTTCCGGGTCGGGCACGGTCTGCACCGGCAGGCCTTCGATGGCGCCGCCCGACTCGATGCCGCAGATCCGGGCGCACCAGCCGTACAGGTCGAAGGCCCGCGTGATGCCCACGCCCATCGCATAGGCGGCGTTGCACCACACGGCCTGCTCGCCCTGGCCCGGGCCGATCTCTTCCTGGAAGTCGAATGCCTCCACCGGAATGCCGTCCCGGCCCCAGCGAGGGCGCGCGAGGAAGCGCGGCAGGGCCAGGCCGATGTAACGTGACTCATCGGATGCGCGCAAGCCGCGCCAGGCGGCGTACTCAGGCGTGGTCAGGAGCGTGCTGCTCAGGGCACGCCGGCGCGCCTGGCCGGCAGCGAGGTCCACCAGGCCCAGGGAAGCTCCGGCGATGAAGGGCGTGTGCGCGGCGGCGCAGATCCGGGCCATGTCGGCCAGCCAGGCCACGTCGGCAGGGCCGTGGTCGAAGTGGTAATCCGCCAACACGCAGCCGAATGGCTGGCCGCCATAGCTGCCGTACTCGTTTTCGTAGAGCCACTTGAAGACCGGGCCCTGGTCCCATCCGATGCCCCGGTGCTGCTGCAGCGAGCGTCCGACCTCGCGCTTGCCGACGTCCATGAAGCGGATCTTCAGCATCTCCGAGGACTGCGTGTTCTGCACCAGGTAATGCAGCCCGCGCCAGGCCCCCTCCAGCGCCCGGAAGGCGGGATGGTGCAGGATGGGGTTGAGCCGGGCGGTCAGCTGCTGGTCGATCCGCGCCAGGGCGGCCCCGTCGCCATCGGCGTCCGCCAGGTGCGTGCGGCGCACCTGCAGCAGTGCTGCCAGGGCCTCGACCTGCAGGGCCACCGCCGCGGGCGCGAAATCGTCGATGGCGGCAAAGCGCAGTTCCACCGCGAGCTCGCCCTGCCCTGGCAGCGCACCGGGCACGGTGAAGGCCAGCCGCGGTGCCACGGCCGCCATCCGGCGGTCGAAGTTGTCGACGTCGATCTCCAGCAGCTTGCGCTCGGCCAGGGGCGGCCGGACTTCCAGCGTCTGGCCGCCCAGATCGGCCAGCACGCCCACCACGAAGGGCAACGAGACCTGCTGCTCGGCGCCGTACAGCTCCACCGGGTAGTCGATCCGCACGCGGGGCGCCCGCGCCCGGGCGATGAATTTCGGGTGCGGACCGGTCACGGCACGGCCTCCATCGACGCGCGCAGCTTGTCCAGCACGAAGCGGCCAGCCTGCACGGGCGGGTACAGCGCGGGCCGTCCCGGGCCCTGGCAGGTCGGCAAGCAGGCGACTTCGGTGGTCTCTTCGGGCCCGGTGAAGGCCACCAGCGACAGGCGCCGGGTCGACCCGGTGAAGGCCCGCGGCGGGTTGATCACCCGGTGCAGGGTCGACTTCCAGCGGCCGTTGGTCCAGCGGTGCAGCAACTCGCCCACGTTGATCACGAAGGTGCCCGGAATCGGGGGCACGTCGGCCCATCGACCCTGGGCGTCGCAGACCTGCAGGCCACCCGGCGCATCGTCCTGCCGCAGGATGGTCAGCCCGCCGTAGTCGTGGTGCGCGCCGTAACGCAATTGGCCGGCTTCGGGTTCGTCGGGCTGGTCGGGGTAGTGCACGAAGCGCAAGGCCAGCGAAGGCTGCGCGTAGGCGGCATCGAAGGCATCCTCGGGCATCTCCAGGGCCAGCGCGCTCAGGCGCATGAGCTGGCGGCACAGAGCCAGTTGGGCGTCGAACCAGGCATCGATCGCGGGCTTGAAGCCATCCAGGCCCACGGGCCACAGGTTGGGCTTGCCGTGGCCTTCCCGCTCGCGGTGCATGGAGGCGAACACCAGGGCCTCGCACAGGTCGGGCGCCGTGGGGCCGGCGAGCGTGGCGGCCACGCTTTCGATGCCCATGGGCAGGTAGCCGCGGCCCTTCACCCTTTCGGGCGGGGCCAGGGCCAGCTTGTCCGCCAGCGGCAGCGAGAAGAAGCGCAGTGCCTGCTCGTAGGCCCGCGCCTCCAGCGTGGCGGGTACGCCGTGATGGGCAATGGCCACGAACCCCGCGGTCTCCAGCGCCTGCCCGAAGCGCACAGCCACCGCACGGCGCGCGGCCAGGTCACCGCCACGCAGTGCGGCCAAGTCGACCACCGGAATGACCACCGAGCCCCCCTTCCTGTTGCCTGTCTGCAGCAAGTATGCAGTCTTGACGGTGCGGCGGCGGCGCCGAGTGCCGGCTGACCCATGATGACGGCACCTCGCCCGTCGAGTCGGGTGAAACGGCCCAGGTGCGCCGGTCCGGCAAGGACCTGGTCTTCGTCTGCAAGGACCCGAGGAGCCCGGAGGCGGCTGGCCCTGTGCTTCGAACAGGCCCGCGATCACCCCCCACCAGCGCGCCTCCACGGCCGGCGCAGACCCCAGGCTCAGCCATCGGCCATGGCGGCCCTGGGGGTGATCGATGTCTCAACCGAGATTGGCGTGCGGTGCTGCCTTGCTGGCCCTGGCGCCCATGTGTGCGCAAGCGCTGTCGCTCACGCCCACGGAGCTGACCTGGCTGGAAACCGCCCTTCCCGTGCTGGCCTTCGGCCGGGCGGAGGGCCTGCCCCTGGACATCGTGGTGCGCCCGCAGGCCGAGCCCGGCGACACGCCCCTGGGCCTGGCCTGGGTGGATGGCCGCTGCAAGCTGGTGCTGTCGATGCGCGGCAACCCCGAGGCCCAGGCCACCCTCGACCGCATCGAACCCGACTTGCGCGGGCCCGTGGTGGAAGCCATCGCCGCTCACGAACTGGGGCACTGCTGGCGGCATGTGCGGCAGACCTGGGGCACGCTGCCGGCCGGCATGTCGACGCCGGGCGACATGACCCGCTTGCAGCCCGGGCAGGCCGCCCTGTTGGCCGAGATGTGGAACACCCGCCGCGAAGAGGCCTACGCCGATCTGGTCGGTCTTGCCTGGACGCTGCGCCACCACCCCGGGCAGTACCCCGCCGTGCATGCGTGGAACGTGCAATTGCGCCAGGAACAGCCCGTGGATACCGGCCCGCACGACACGCGGGTGTGGGTCCGGCTGGCCCAGGACCCGGGGCGCTTCGGGCCACAGGGCTCGATCTTCGAACAGACGGAATCGTTGTGGGCCAGCGGCCTGCAGGCGGGGCCCTGAAGGCGACGGCTCAGCCGCTCAGATGCCCGCGTACCACTGGTAGCCCTGGTCTTCCCAATAGCCACCCTTGCCGCCGCCGAAGCGCTTCAAGTCGGTCACCAGCTCCAGCCGCATCAGGTACTTGGCGTGCTTGTACCCCAGTTGCCGCTCGACCCGCAGGCGCAGTGGCGCACCGTTGGCGATGGGCAGGGCCTGGTCGTTCAGGCCGTAGGCCAGCAGCGTCTGCGGATGGCGGGCGTCCTGCAGGTCGATGCTTTCGTAGTAGGGCACCTGGGTGTCGTTGTCCTCGAAGGAGTCGGCGCAGTGCAGCACCACGTAGCGCGCCTCGGGCAAGGGGATCACCCGCTCGAGCACGTGCGCCAGCGGCACGCCGGTCCATTGGCCGATGGCGCTCCAGCCCTCCACGCAATCGTGCCGCGTGATCTGCGTGCGGGCCGGCATGGCCCGCAGTTCGGCCAGGCTGAACGCGGCCGGCGCCTGCACCAGCCCGTCGATTGCCAGTTTCCAATCCGCAAAGCCATGGGCCGCCAGGGCCTTGTAGGCGGCGTTGTCGGGGTCGGTGTTGCCGTTGCCGCGGAACGTGGGCGACAGATCGGCCTTGGTGAATTCCTGGGCCAGCGTCGGGCCCAGGCTGCCGATGAGGTCGTGCGCGCCGCGGCTCAGGGTTTCGCCCGCCGACAGCACACGGTTGAACGATTCGCTCTGGGCCAGCCGGTCGCAGCCGCCCAGCATCAGGGCTCCGCCGCCCGCCACGGCACGGTGCAGGAAGGCCCGCTTGGCCAGGGCCTCGGGGGTCACGCCCAGGCGTCTCATCGCGGCGCCTCGGTGCCCGCGTCCGCGTCGGTGATGCGGTAGCGGCCCGTGATCATCGAGCGCAGGTGGTTCCACACCCCGCTGACCAGCACCTCGAAGACATGGATGGCCACGAAGGCCACCAGCAGCCACGCGCAGAAGAAGTGCACGGCCCGGGCCGACTGCCGACCACCGAACACCTCCACCCAGCCCGGCAGCAGCGAATTCAGCCACGGCGACATGGCCCAGCCGGCCAGGATGATGAGCGGGATCACGCCGAAGATGACGGCCAGGTAGGCCAGCTTCTGCAACACGTTGTACTGGCGCGCTGCCTCGCCCCGCGGATGCCGAAAGCGCAGGTGGTCGAGCACGGACCGGCCAATGCCGCGCCAATCCTGCCGCGAAGGCGCCAAATCGCGCTGCAAGTGGCGGCTGGCCACGGCGTGGGCCAGATAGACCAGGCCGTTGATCACCAGCAGCCAGGCAAAGAAGAAATGCCATTGCCGGGCCTCGCCCAGCGAGTAGTAGCCTGGAACGGTCATCCAGCGCGGAAAGGCGCGCTCGACCGGGTCGCCGTCGTCGTCGGTGGCGACGCCCAGCACGCCCGTGGTGTCGAACTCGCGGCCGAACACGCGGGTGATGCCCACCGTGCGGCCGTCACTCTCGGTGCGCGAGGTGATGGCCAGGAACGACGGCCGGCCGGTGTAGGAAGACCTGCCCCAATCCAGCGAGGGATGGGCGTTGAAGATGGACAGGCCGCTCATCAGGAGCAGCGTCAACGAGACGACGTTGATCCAGTGCGTCAGGCGCACCGGCCAGCGGTGGCGCAGGTACAGGTAGCTGGCGCGTGGTTCGGAGGAGGGGGCGGCGGGTGCGGGCATGGCCGACGGCGAGGAGTGGGCGCGCGCAAGTATGACCTGCGGCGGCGCCCCGGGGAATGCACGGGGACCCGCGCCCCGTGGCTACAAGAGCAGCACCACCGACAACGTGACCTGCACACTGGCACCGAGGGCGCCGGACACCCCCCGTACCGTCACGGGGTAGTTGCCGGGCAGCACCACCGCAAACGGGGCCCGCGAGATGCCGAGCGTCGTGCCAGAGCCTGAACTCGCCGGGCTGAAGTTCGCCACCAACCCGGCAGGAAGCCCGCTGATGCCGAAGCTGACGGCCCCTGAAAAGCCATTGACCGGCAGCACGGAAATCCCCGTGGACCCGCCGATCAGCGCGCTGAAAGGCAGGCGTACCGTGGAGGGCGAAGCCGACAGCGAGAAGCTGGCCAGTGGGGCCGCGGTGACCAGCAACGCGACCGAGACGGTCGCCGTTGCCGCCACGCCAGCGCCGGTGCCCTGGATGGTCACGGTGTAACTGCCGGGCGCCACCGCGGCCGAAACCGTGAGGACCAGCGTGGTCGCCGTGGTGCTGCTGGCCGGCGTGAAGGCCGCCGTGACGCCCGCGGGCAGTGCCGTGGTCGCAAAACTCACGGCACCCGAGAAACCGTTGATCGGGGTGATGCTGATCGTGCTGCTGACCGCCCGCCCCTGCGCGACGGAGACGCTGGACGCAGATGCCGACAGTTGGAACCCCGGGCTCACGACGACGGTGTTGTCGGTGGGCGCATACCAGACCACCGGCCCGGCGGTGTAGCCCGCAGGCGGGGTCGGGGTGGCCGAGTAGTAGACCGAAAACTCCAGCAGCGCCGTGTTGAGGACGTAGTGTTCGAAGATCGCCGTGGCGTCTGACCGTGCGGCGGCATAGCCGTGGAAGGCCACGGCCTCCAGCACCCAGAAGACGCCGCCCGTATCCAGCGCGTTGCTGCGGCTGTAGCGGTAGCGCGTGCCGGTGGAACCGGGCGTCGTCGAGCGGTAGCGATAGACCGGCACCGAGCCCGCCACGGGTTGCGGGAAGGCCCGGAACGCCCAGCCGTCCAGCAGCAGGCCGCTGCCACTCGGGGCGGTGGTGCCGGTGGTGTAGTAGGTGTTGAGCAGGGCGCCCGAGACCACCTTGCGGAACTGCCGGACGTCGGCCGTCTCGGTCCACGGCTGGCTGAGCTTGTTGACGATGTTCAGCGTGATGCGGCTGATCGGCGTGGCTGGTTGGCCGTCGAGTTCGGGGCGCAAGCCATAGGCCCAGTCGTTGGAGCCGCTGTTGAACACGGTGCCGGCCGTGCCGCCGTTGCTGAAGACCGCCACCTGTGAGTAGCCCGATTGCTCGCCCGTGCCACGGGCAGCCAGGGACAAGGCATTCCAGTTGCTGCCATCGGCCTGGGCCAGGATGCGCAGCGTGGCCGGCGTGCCATCGGCACCCGTGGGGTAGGGCTTCTGGTCGGCGCCCAGCGCGAAGAGCGCCGAATCGCATTCGTAGCCCACGTAGGCCCCGCCGAAGCCCGCGCCTTGCGCCAAGGAAGTACCGGCAAAGGCCCAGTGCTCGGGGCGCATCACCACCTGGGGTGTGTCGGGCCGGGGAGGCGTCACTTCGACCCAGCTGCAACCGTACAGGAAACCCAGGCCCGTGCTGATGTTCTCGGGCCGGGGGGTGGCCAGGTTGATCCAGTTGATGGTCTTCAGCGCCGGGTCCGTCATGGGATCGGCCGCCGCATCCTTGTAGCAGACCAGCGTGCGGCGCGGCACACCGGCGGCGTTGCTGGCCAGGCGCGCCTGGAACCACATCGTGTTGCCGCCCAGGAAGGCGGCGTTGCCGCCGCGCGCCACGAACGCGTCCAGCGCGTTGCGCCGCCCGAGCGACCAGTACTCATCGTGCCCGGCCTGCATGTAGAGCTGGTAGGGCGCCAGGATGGCGGGGTTGGCCTCGATGTCGATGTCGGTGCAGAAGTCGGCCGACAGGTTGTTCTTGGCCAGCCAGCGCACGAGGTACTGCGACCAGGTGTCGAAGAAGCTGTTGAAGGCTTCGGTGAAGGGCCGATCGAGCGAAACCTGCGACGCCCGCACCCCGCCGCTGGAGTTGAAGTCGTAGATGCTCTTGCCGCCGTAGGCGTTGTAGGCGTGCACCGTGGTGACGGGGATCATCACCAGTGTCTTCACGCCGGCCGTGGCGGTGGCCGCACGCACCACGAACGGCACGGTGCAGGCATTGGCGCCGCTGCCGATGTACGCGTAGTACAAGCCGCTGGGCCAGGTGGCGGGAACGGACAGGGTGTAGCTGGGCGCCCACCGGCAGCCCTGGGTGGAGGCATCGGCCGGCACGGTCTGGTTGCCGATGCTCACTTGCGTGGAGGTGACGTAGGCATCGGGCTGCGCGATGCGCGTGATGGTCAGCGGATAGACCGTCGTGCCCGTGCCCAAGGCCTGCGGGTCGCGCAGGTAGAACACGATCGAGCCACCCTGTACCACCGAGGGCGAGGCGGTGTAGCCCTCCAGGCTCGTGCCCGCGGCGTGGCTCTCCTTCAGCAGCACGAAAGGGCTGCTGGCAGCCGCCGTGGATTGCATGAATTGCCGCCGGCTCAACGGCAGCCGGGTCTTCGAGCGGGTAGCCGCATGGGGGGGGACGCGTGGCATGACGGAGTGGCCGAAGGCCGTGGATGGGGGATGCAATCGAATGTAAGGGCCGTACCAGTGCGGCCGCCGACCGGCCCCCTCAGCCGCGGGGGCGTCGATCTTGGGATTGATCGAACGGGCGAAGTGACGTATGCAGCTTCAGGGCTGGAGACGCCGCTTCATCTCCACGATCACCGGCGCGAACAGCGCCTGCCAGCTTCGGACGATGGCCTCGGCCTCGGCCGGCTCGATGGCCGTGGCGCTCTGGGCCTCGGCGGCCCATGCTTCGCGCAGGGTGGCTACGAAGGCGTCGGTGAAGGCCTGGAAGTGCGACTCCAGGATGCCGCGGTGGTCATGCACCGGCATCAGGCTGTCGATGGACGAAGGGGCGTTGCCCACCCGGTAATTCAGCACCGCCTTCAGCGAGTCCACGAGCTTGCGCAGGTGGGCGACGTCCATCGCCAGCGCATCGGCCATGGCGCCAGGATGGCGCTGCTGCGCCGCCCGCTCGAAGATCGCCCGCACGCCGTCGTCGGCCTCGAAGAAGTGCCGATAAAAGCGCCCGGAAAACTCCAGGCCGAGGTCGGCACGGCCGACGGGCTCGATCCAGCGGCGAAAGGCGTACTTGGCCAGCGCACGGTGCGGTTCCTCGAGCGCCGCCCACTGCGCCACGACCGCATCCATGCTTTCGAAGCGGTCGTCCGGGTCGGGCTGAAGCAGCGTGCACACCAACAGGCGCAGTTGCTCGTGGCGGGTCCACCGTGCCGGGCTTTGCTGCACCCGGGCCAGCAACTCCTGGGGGCTGGGTGGCGCGGCGCCCGGGCGCGTGACGAACAGGCGCTCGAGTTCGAGCAGTTCCACCGCCAGCATGCCCAGGAAGTACTGGTCCGCACGATGGTCAACCTGGCGCTGCGAAAGCTTCTCGGGGGCCAGGTAGGTGCCGCTCTTGGGATGGACGATCCGCTGGAAAGTGTCGGCATCGAAGAAGTGCCACAGGAAGTTGGTCACCCCCACCAGCGAGATTTGCGGCAGTCCGGTGCGGCGGTCGTAGTAGACGTTGCCCGGCAGCAGCGGGCCCATCAGGTGGCTGTAGCCCTCGGGGCCGACGGCGCGCGAGTGGATTTCGGGCAGCTTGTGCAGCGCGGCGAGCGCCTCGGCCAGACTCTGCAGGATCTTGCCCACCACTTCGGGCTGCAGGGTGCGCTCGGCCGGCGGTCGGTCAACGTCGGCATCCATCAGGTCGGCTAGCGTGCTGCGCGCCGCCAGCTCGCTGATGATGACGATGCGAGCCTCGAAATCGGTACCCACCTCGAAGACCTTGTCGACCTTCACCACGGCCGGGTGCCACACCGTCTGCCGGGCCTGACTCACCTGCAGGAACAGCTCGCGCAGGCGGTGCAGCGGGGTGTTGGTGAGCACCTTGATGACCACCTCGTCGCCGCCCTCGTCCAGGCCGCGGCAGACGATGGAGAAGTCGCCGCGCTTGAGCGTGGCGCGTGGCCGGTAATCGACGCCCTCGGGGTGGCGCGCCAGAAGCTCGCGCACCATGGCCAGCTCGCGGTCCTCGCCCTGGGTGATCTGGAGCATGGCTTCGGTGATGCGACGGCACACCTGCAGCACGGCGGCATCACGGGCGGGGCCGGCGGGGATGTCCTCCAGCGCGGTGGTGGCGGGCTCCTGCACGGCCTGCAGTTCCGCCAGTTCGCTCCAGTTCCAGCCACAGGGCTGCAGCTGCACCCATTGCACGCTCACCACGCGGCCGCTTTTCAGCGCAGCCAGCAGCGCCTTGAGTTCGCGCCGGCACCAGGGCGAGACCAGGTACTCGGGGCTGGCCAGCACCAGGCCGGCACTGGCCTGCTTGAGCTGGCCCATCAGCACGTCTTCCCAGGTGGAGCCGGCGGGGATGTCTTCGTCGGTCCAGACCCGGCAGCGGTCCATCAGCGTGCCGCGCAGGTGCTTTTGCAGGACCTGCATCCAGGCCTGGTCTGCGTGCGAGTAGCTGATGAAGAGCGAGCTGCCCATGGCCGCATGATTGTGACCACGCCCGGCCCGTCTGCCGCTTGGCACGGACCCCTAGGGTTTGGGGGCCACGCCGCGAGTCGCGGTATGGTCGGGGCTGGCCAGGCACCGACCCGCGCAAGACCCGCATGGAACGCTTCACCATCTCGCTGGACGACAAGCTCGCCCACGAATTCGACCACTGGATCGCGGCCCGCGGCTACGCCAACCGTTCCGAGGCGGTGCGCGACCTGTTCCGCGCCGAACTCGAACGCACGCGGCAGGCCACCCGGCAGTCGGTCTACTGCATCGCCTGCCTGTCCTACGTGTACAACCACCACGAACGCGACCTGGCCGAGCGCCTGACCGGACTGCAGCACGCCCACCATGAACTCACGATCTCCAGCATGCACGCCCACCTGGACCACGACCACTGCCTGGAGACGGTGATCCTCAAGGGCGACACCGCCGCGGTGCAGCGCTTTGCCGACGCGGTATGCGCCGAGCGGGGAGTGCACCACGGCAAGGTCAACCTGATCAGCGTGGACGTTCAAGGGCCGGGCGGCGCGCCTGGGCACGTGGCAGACCACGCCGCAGGCCACACCCACCTCCATCTGAAGCCCGCCAGCTGAGCGACAGGGACCACTGCATCCGGCCCCTTGTCATCTGCGTATAAGAAGAAACTGTAATACTTCTTACGCGGCGGTGTTTTCCGCCAACCGACCCTGTTCACGATGCGTACCCCTCTCGTGTTCCACCCTCTCCAAGCGGCCACCGCAGGCCTGATGCTCGCGCTGGCGTGGCTGGCCCCATCCAGCAACGCCAGCGCGCAGCAGGCCGAGCCCTCAAAGCCGCTGGAAGTGCTGGCTGCCGCAGCCCCCGTCAGCATCACCGTGCAGGGCCACTACGACAACGCCATCGGCACCACCGATGCCGCCAGCGGGGGCACCGTCACGTCCAAACTCATCGAGAGCCGCCCCACCCTGCGCCCGGCCGAGGTGCTGGAATTCGTGCCCGGCGTCATCGTCACGCAGCACAGCGGCGACGGCAAGGCCAACCAGTACTTCCTGCGCGGCTTCAACCTGGACCACGGCACCGATTTCGCCACCTTCGTCGATGGCATGCCCGTGAACATGCCCACCCATGCCCACGGGCACGGCTACAGCGACCTGAACTGGCTGATTCCCGAGCTGGTGGACCGCATCGGCTACAAGAAGGGGCCCTACTACGCTGACGAGGGCGACTTTTCCTCGGCCGGCGCGGCCCGCATCCGCCTGTTCGACCAGCTGCCCCACGGCTCGGCCTCGATCACGCTGGGTCAGGATCGCTATGCCCGTGCACTGGTGACTGACGGGGTCGCCGTGGCAGCGGGCCAGGTGCTCTATGCCCTGGAAGCGGCCCACAACGATGGGCCGTGGCAGAGCCCCGAGAAATTCCACCGCCTCAACGGGGTGTTGCGCTTCAGCACGGGCGATGCCGCCAACCACCAGTCGCTCACGGCCATGGCCTATGCGGCCACCTGGAATTCGACCGACCAAGTGCCGCAGCGGGCCATCGACAACGGTTTGATCGGCCGCTTCGGTGCCATCGATCCAACCGATGGCGGCGACACGGCCCGATACAGCCTGTCCTACAACCTGGAGCGCAGCTCCGAAGCTGGCGTGCTGAAGGTCAACGCCTATGCCATCCAGTCGCGCCTGGCGCTGACTTCCAACTTCACTTACTTCCTGAACGACCCGGTCAACGGCGACCAGTTTCAGCAGGCCGAACACCGAAGGGTCTTCGGCGGCAACGTCAGCCGCAGCTTCTCGGGCACCCTGTTGGGCCGCGAGAGCACGAACACGATCGGCTTTCAGCTCCGGCATGACCGCCTGGACCCGGTGGGGCTGTACGCCGCCGTCGGTGGTCAACGCACAGGCACCACCCAAGAGAGCACTGTCCGCCAGACCAGCGCGGCCCTGTACGCCGAGAACGCGACCCAGTGGCTGCCCAAGTTGCGCAGCGTGGCCGGCCTGCGTGCCGACCGCTTCGACTTCGACGTGCGCAGTTCCATCGCCGCCAACAGCGGCAAGGCCCACGCGAGCCTGGTGAGCCCGAAGCTGTCGCTCATCTTCGGGCCATGGTCGAAGACGGAGTACTTCATCAATGCGGGCGAGGGCTATCACAGCAACGACGCGCGGGGCGCCACGGCCACGGTGGCGCCGAAGGAAGGCACGCCCATCGACCCCGTCAAGCCGCTGGTGCGCTCTCGCGGGGGTGAACTTGGCATCCGCACCGAGGCGGTTGCGGGCCTGCAGAGTTCGTTGGCCCTGTGGCAGCTCGAACTCGACTCGGAACTGGTGTTCTCTGGCGATGCCGGCGACACCCAGCCGAGCCGGGCCAGCAAGCGCACTGGCATCGAGTGGAACAACCACTACATCGCAAGCTCGTGGCTGCTGCTGGACGCGGACGTGGCGGTCTCCCGGGCGCGCTACACCGAGTACGACCCTGCGGGCGCCTACATCCCTGGGTCCATCGACACCGTGGTGGCCCTGGGTGCGACGGTGACCGAACTCGGGCCCTGGTTCGGCCAGTTCCAGATGCGCTACTTCGGCCCGCGGCCACTGATCGAGGACAACTCGCAACGGTCCAAGGCCACCACGCTGGCTTATCTTCGGCTGGGCTACAAGTTGACGCCCACGGTGAAGGTGGCCTTGGACGTCTTCAACCTGTTCGACCGGCAGGCCAGCGACATCGACTACTACTATGCATCCCGCCTTGCGGGTGAGCCTGCCGACGGCGTGAACGACATCCACCTGCACCCCGTGGAGCCGCGCCGCTTGCGGCTGACGCTGACGGCCTCGTTCTAACCCCGATCGCCTTTGCACCCGGGCGACGCGAGAATGCCGCGATACCCCTTCAGGAGCATCCATGTCCCTCTTCGACATGACCGGCAAGGTCGTCGTGATCACCGGTTCATCCCGCGGCATCGGCCTTGCCATCGCCCAGGAGATGGCCGTGCACGGTGCCAAGGTGGTGGTCTCCAGCCGCAAGCAGGACGCCTGCGATGCCGTCACGGCTGCGCTGAACGCCGCGCACGGCCCGGGCACCGCCTTGTCGGTGCCGGCCAACATCTCGTCCAAGGACAGCTTGCGCAACCTGGTGGATACCACGCGGGCCCACTTCGGCCGCATCGACGCGCTGGTGTGCAACGCGGCCTCCAATCCGTACTACGGCCCGCTGGCGGGCATCAGCGACGAGGCCTTTCGCAAGATCCTGGACAACAACATCATCGCGAACCATTGGCTGATCGGCATGGTGGCGCCCGAGATGCTGGAACGCGGGGAAGGCTCGATCACCATCATCTCGTCCATCGGCGGCCTGAAGGGCTCGACCGTGATCGGTGCCTACTGCATCAGCAAGGCCGCCGACATGGAACTGGCGCGCAGCCTGGCCGATGAATTCGGGCCACGCGGCGTGCGCGTGAACTGCATCGCCCCAGGCCTGATCCGCACCGACTTTGCCCGGGCCTTGTGGGAGAACCCCGAGACCCTGAAGCGGTCGACTGCCGTGGCCTCGCTCAAGCGCATCGGCGAGCCGCACGAGATTGCCGGTGCGGCGGTATTCCTGGCCTCGCGGGCGGGTGCCTTCACCACCGGGCAGACGCTGGTGATCGACGGCGGGGCCACCATCAGCGGAGGGGCCTGAGAGCCCCACCCCGCCCCGGCTGTCTCAAGCCGCAGCCGACAGCGGCCGCGGCTTGGCACGGAACATGGATGCATCGCTGCGCTGGAGCAGCGTGACGGCCGTATCGCCGGGCTCCACCTGGGCAATGCCGATGCTGGCGCCCACGCGCAGTTGCGGCGACAGATGATCCCACCGAAGGCCGGCCAGCAGCGCCCGGATGCGGTCGCAGATCTGCTGCGCGGTCTCCACCGTGGCATGCGGAAACAGCACCACGAATTCATCGCCCCCGAAGCGGGCCGGCAGATCGGCCTCGCGCACCGCCGAGCGGATGGCCTGCGCCACCGAGCGCAGCACCTCGTCGCCCGCGCTGTGGGTGTAGGTGTCGTTGACGGCCTTGAAGTCGTCCAGGTCGATCAGCGCCAGGCAGGCCACCGGCACCTGCCCGGGCTCGCGGCGCTCGCGGCCAAGCAGCGCGGCCAACCGCTCTTCGAAGCACCGCCGGTTGGCAATCGCCGTGAGCGGGTCTTCGTACGACAGCCGCTCCAGCTCGCGCGAGCGTTCGGCCAGCAGGCGCAAGTCGTGCCGGCTGGTGCGGACTTCCAGGTGCGCCTGCACGACACGGTCGCGGGTATCGAGATTGTCTTCCTGGATGCGCAGCTCCCGGCGGCGATAGCGTCGCTCTTCTTCCAGCGCCAGGTCGAAACGGCCTTGCGATTCAAACAGCTGGATCAGCAGCGAATGGGCAACCGTGGCCATGGGCTCGAATTCACGCTCGTCGGCCCACTCGATGAGGGTCATGGCCTCGGCATGCGCCGCACGGGTGTCGCCCTGCGCCCAGGCCAGCTCGGCCCTCACCCATTGGGCATAGAACCGCACCAGGGGCACCGAGCCGTCGGTTTGCAGGCGGTCGGTGACGATCAGGAGTTGAGCTTCGGCCTGCAGCGGATCGCCCGACCAGCACAGCGTCATGGCGCGCGCGCAGCCGGCCGCGAGCGCCAGCGCCGCAGCCTGGCGCCCGACCGGAGCGCCGTGAGCGGGGTGCTCGGCCAAGGCCTCCAGGCAGGCCTGCACGCGCGCCCACAGCAGCCCCAGGCCGGGCATCGCCCCGGGGATCGCCCCTGAAAAATAGCGCTGCTTGAACATCCGCGCGATCTCCAGCCAGGCCAGGCTGACGCGGGGCATCAGCCGGTCGGTGGCGCAGCCGCAAGCCTGCGCCACGGCATCGGCCCTGCGCAGCACCGCATCCGCGTTCGAGTAGCCATGGCCCCAGAGGTAAGCCATACCCAGTTCGTGAAGTCGATGCACCTGGGCCGGCCCTTCGGGCAGCAACTCACCCAGGCGCACGCTGAGCATCGCGGCTTCCACGGCCTCGTCGTCGCGTCCGATGCAGCCATTGGCGCGGGCCAGCAAGGACAATGCCGTGGCCTCGGCGGCCAGGTCGCCGGCGCGTTGGAACATTTGCACGGCACCCTGGGCGGCGTGGATAGCACGCCGGAATCGGCCCACCTCGGTGTCGTAGCGGGCCAGCAGCAGCAACGCCCGGCCGCGCAGCGCGGCGTCGCCCAGCACCTCGGCCCCCTTGAGCGCGGCCACGGCGGTGTCGCGAACGGAATGGACCAATGCCACGTCGAACAAGGCGTTCGCCGCGTCCAGTTCGCGATGCAACTCGGTGTTCGTCAACCCTCGGGCACCCATCTTGAACTCCTGAAGCCGTAGCCGACCCGACGACACAAAGGCTCCGCCCGGCGGGCACCCCGAAAGGTCCCGCAATCCATCCGTTTGGCGCAGCAGCGGCTGTCCCGTTCGCGGGCCACACCCTCACTTCAGGCGTTGGGCAAGCGGGTACCGAAGCAGAAATCCTAATCGCCGGAACCCCGGCTGTGAAGTGGGCTTTGGCCAGGGCGGCCGGGCCGTCGGGACCGGTCTTGAACACAGGTTGCACACAGCGCGCGGGGGTGACGGCCCATCATCCACCGGTGGCCCACAGGCTTACCCACAGCCCGGGCCGAAACCAGGCCCCTGAAACCGGCTGGCACAGGGTGTCCCGCCCTTTCCCACAGGGTTGTGCACAGCCCCCGCCGCGTGTCTGGGCGGCGCCGCGCCGCGCCGACTCAAAAATATTTTTTGGTTCGGCGCGCCTTCAGCGGGCGCGGGCGGCAGCCTCGGCCTGGTAGCGCTGCGTGGCGGCTTCCACCGCCTGGCTGTGCACGGCCGCCAGCTCGGGCCGGGCGGCCCGCGCGCGCGCCGCCGCACCCAACGTGGCCCCCTGCCCTTGCCACTGCGGGAAGACATGCCGCGCGATCAGGTCGTAGCTCTTGCGCGTGGCGTCGAAGTTGGCCCAGTTGTGGGCCAGCATCAGGTACGCGCCAAAGCCGCCGTTGGACTGCTTCCAGAGCCGGTCGATCTGGGCGTTGACCATATCGGGCGTGCCGATGGCCCCGAAACCCGAGTCGTTGACGAAGGAGATCATCTCCTTGACATTGCTGCCCGGCACGGCCATCTGCGGGAAGGCGGCCACGGCCTGGAAGTAGTCGAACCACTGCGCCATGCCGTATTCCACGTCGCGATAGGCCTGGTCCATCGTCTCGGCGCAGTGCACCATGCCCACCAGGCGCCATTTGTCGCGGTCCACCCGGGTCTTGTAGTGCGCGGCCTGGGCTTCCATCACGTCCCAGTGCAGGGCCAGGGCATCGAAGCCGGCGGCCGTCGTGGCGCCGATGGACAGCAGGCCCACGCCATGCATTCCAGCCAGCTTGGGACCCGTGGGCGACGCCACGGCCGGCACGGCGATGTCGAACAGCGGGTTGGAGTACGGCCGCAGGTGCAGCCGCGCATCGCGAAGGTCCCAGCGGTCGTTCTTGAAGGTGACCGGCTCTTCGGTGGTCAGCAGCTTCATGATCACGCCCAGGCCGTCTTCCAGCAGCAGCCGCGTCTGGCTTTGCGAGATGCCGATCATGATGCCGTCGCTGGGCAGCGAACCCGGGCCGAGGCCGAGCATGACGCGGCCGCGGGTGAGGTGGTCGAGCTGCACGATCCGCTCGGCCACCCACAGGGGGTTGTGGTAGCTGACGCTGACCACGCCGGTGCCCAGCCTGATGTGGCGGGTGCGCTCGGATGCCACGGCGATCATGATCTCGGGGCTGGCGCTGATCTCGGTGCCGGCCGAGTGGTGCTCACCGCACCAGGCCTCGTCGTAGCCACAGCGGTCGAGCCACTGGATGAGTTCCAGGTCCTGCTCGAGGGCCAGCGTCGGGTTGATGCCGGGCTTGTGGAAAGGGGCCAGGAAAATGCCGAAACGCATCCGATGGGTCATGGGGCTTGTCTCCGATGGGTTGGGTGGGCAGGCGTCGTCGCGCCGTGTTCAGGCCACCCTGCCGAGACCGGGCGCCTGGGGCCTTGTACGCCGCCGTGCGCCGGGTGTCCATTCGCACTCGACCCCGAGGGGGCACTTTCAGGTCCTGGCGCGCCCCGCGTTGGTGGCGATGCCTTCGGCGATGCGCGGCAGCAGTTGCAGCGGCAGGTCGTGGCCCATGCCCGGGATGATGTCGGCCTCCGCGCCCGCAATGCGCGCCACCAGGTCGTGCGCCGCGGCCACGGGCACCAGCGGGTCGGCCTGGCCGTGGATCACGCGGGTGGGCGCCGTGATGCGGCCGAGCATCGGCGTGCGGTCGCCGTCCGCGACCACCGCCACCAGTTGCCGCGCCGTGCCGGCTGGCCGCCAGGCACGCGCCACCATCTCAGACAGGCGTTCTCGGAGCCCGGCCGGCTCGGGCGGATAGGCCGGGCTGCCGATGACCGCCAGCACGCGCTGCAGGTGCGCCACCACGTCGGCCGGCGCGGGGCTGCGGGGCCGCTTCAGCAGCATGCGCTGAACCCGCATGGCCGCCTGCGGCAGGTGGCGCGCGCCGCTGGTCGTCATGATCAGGGTCAGGCTCTTCACGCGATCCGGGTGCCGGGCGGCCAGGTGCTGGGCGATCATGCCGCCCATCGATGCGCCGCAGATGTGCGCCCGCTGCACCCCCAGCGCGTCCAGCACGCCCAGCGCGTCGCCAGCCATGTCGGCCAGTGAATACGGGGACTTGACGGGCAGGCCGAGCGTGTAGCGAATGCCCGACCAGGCCAGCGAAGGCAGGCCCAGGTGGTCGAAGCCCTGGCTCTTGCCGATGTCGCGGTTGTCCAGCCGCAGCACCCGGAAGCCCCGGCTCACCAGCGCCTGCACGAGTTCGGGAGGCCACCCCGTGAGCTGCATGCCCAGGCCCATGATCAGCAGCAGCGGCTCACCCGTGGGAAGGCCTTGGTCTTCGACCTCGATGCCGATGCCGCCTGCCGATACTTGCACGCTGGCCTTTCAGGCCGGTGCCGCCGGTGCCGCCGGGGTCGCCGGGGACTTGGCAGCGGGCCTGAAGAACCAGCGCCGGTAGCCGCTGGCATCGAAGCGCTTCCAGTCCTTCGGGTCCTGCGCCAGGCGGTCGGCCACGGCATACAGCGCCAGCGGGTTCATGCCCATGCCGACGTGGCTGGCCTGCACCTCGATGTTCTCGGTGTGGGGCGCGTCCTCGTTCAGGCTGCAGGGCCAGGCCACGATGCCGTCGGTCTTGCTGAAGATCGACGTGGTGGGGCAGTTCGGGGCCTGGCGGATCTGCGCCACCAGGGCCGGGTCCAGCACCCGCTGGCCACTGACCAGCTGGTAGAAGCGCCAGGCGTTGGTGGCCTTGGGGTGGCCTGCGAAGGGGGTGCCCAGCGTGATGACGCAGCGCACGCGGTCGGCCAGTTCCTTGGCCATCTCGCGGGCATAGATGCCGCCCAGGCTCCAGCCCACGAGACTGGCAGGCTGGCCATGGCGCTCGGTCACCTCCTGCACGCGGGCCCGGCAGGCCGCCAGCACGCCGTTGCGCGGGCCGAAGTTGAAACCCTGCTCCCAGGGGTAGACCGCATAGCCACGCTCGGTCAGGAAGCCACGCAGCGGTGCGGTGCTCAAATCGGTCGCACCGAGCCCCGGAAACACCACCACCGGGTGCCCGTCGCCGGCAGGCAGCCGCCGCAGCCAGGGGGCGGCCGCCAGCATGGCCGCGTATTCCCAGGGGGCGCGGGCCTCCAGCATCATCAAAAACGCGCCCGGCGCTTCGACCGGCTCCTCCAGGTCATCCAGGGTGGCGGCCGGTTCGGGCCGTCGGGGGCGGGAGGAACGTCGCAGGGAAAAACTCATCGGTGGATCCTAACCAGCGCGGCGTGGACGGATTGGGGCGTTGCCTCTGGAATTCTTGGGTTTGCCGGTCACCTGAGCGACGGCGGTCTCGACGGCGGTGTCCATCATGGCCCTGGCCGTTCGCCCCACGGCCGCCCCCAGCGTGCCGGTGATCGAGCGCGTGGCCTGGCGAACCAGGTTGCCGGCGATGTCGGCCGCGCCGGGGGCCGCGTCGGGCTCGGGCTGGAGCGCACGCAGATCGTCGAAGGCGATCCGGATCGCATCGGCCAATTCGCGCACGTCGGGCATGGCCTGTGAATCGGCCATCAGGCCGAAATCCAGAGAGCGGTCGTAGCTCTGAACGGTGATATTGAGGCCCAGACCGTGCACGATGATCGAACTCGGGTAATTCGTGACCATGCGCGCGCCGGCCATGTACAGCGGCACGGGCGGCCCGGGTACGTTGGAGATGACCACGTTGGCCACCTGCGGGATGCGGTCGGCAATTCTTGCCTTGCCGTACAGCGCCGTGGCCGCCTCGATCAGCCAGGGCACGCCCAGCGACGGGAAATCCGTCGGCAGGATGCTCTTGAGGCTGCCCATGGTCGATTTCATGGCTGCCGTGGCCGCCTTCACGTGGACCAGTCGCTTCGTGGTGTCGGCGATCTGGGTGCCCAGGTTGATCAGGCTCATCGAAGCCTGGTTGTCGGAGGTGGTGTCGCCCTTCTCGCGCAACGAGATGGGCACCGCCGCGATCAGGCTCTTGCGGGGCAGCGCCTTGCGGGTGGCGTAGTAGCGGCGCAAGGCGCTGCTGCACAGCATCAGCACGATGTCGTTGATGGTGGCGTCGAAGGCGCGGCCCAGCGCCTTGACCTCGGCCATCGGCAGGGTCACGGTGGCAAAGGCGCGGCCTGTGGTGATCGAGCCGTTCAGCGGCGTGCGCGGGGCCAGGGTGATGTTGCTGGCCCGCTTGGGGCCGCCCAGCAGGGCCGAACCGGCCAGGCCCTTGGAAGCGGCGTTCTTCAGCGTGCCCACCGTGGCCGGCAGGCCCTTGACGATCTCGGCCACCTTCTGCGCCTGGTGGCCGAGCACCCCACGCAGCATTTCGGCCATCTCCAGGCGGAAGGTCTTGGGGCGGCGCGAGGGGCGCGCCTCGATCACGCGGGGCTCGGGGGTGATGTCCATGATGGCGTTGGCCAGCGCCACGGCTGCCTGCCCATCGACCGCGGCGTGGTGCAGCTGGGTGTAGAGCGCCACGCGCCGGCGCCCCTCCGGGCTGGGCCCCAGGCCTTCGAAGACGTGGAACTTCCACAGCGGCCGCTTGCGGTCGAGCAGCACGGGGTGCAGGCTGGAAACCGCCGCTTCCAGTTCGGCGCGGCCGCTGCCGGTGCGTGCCGAGGCCGGCAGCTTGACCTCGACGATGTGCCGCTTCAGGTCGGGGTCGGCGTCCACCCAGGCCGGGTTGGCCATGTTCAGGGGCATCCACCACAGCTTGCGGCGCAGCACCGGGGCCACCGGCAGGCGGGCCGCGATGTGCTTGCGCAGGGCGGTGACGAACTTGCCCTTGTAGCCCGGCGGCAGCTCGAAGATGTGCAGGGCGCCGACGTGCATCGGCATCTCGGCGGTCTCGAGGTACAGGAACGTGGCGTCCAGGCCTGAGAGTTGCTCCATGCGGGCTCCCCCGCAGCGACAGCGCTGCGGCCATACGATCCTAGGGGGCGCGCGGGGCCCGCAGCCTCCGGGCTCACCCTATGGCTGGCACCGGCGACGGCAAGCCCGAAGCAGCACGCCGTGCGGGCATCCGCCGCGGGCCCTGATCGTCCTCACGGCCCGGGCGCTCAGCCGCCGGCCGATGCCCCGCCCGGGCCAGTCCGCAGCGCCAGCGCTTCGTTGGCCACCAGGGCCAGCAGCACCAGTGCGCCCCCGCCCAGCACGGCAGCCGATGGGGCTTCGCCCGCCCCGGCCCAGGCCCACAGCACGCCGAAAACGACTTCCAGCAGGCCCAGCAACGACAACTCGGGCGCACTGAGCACGCGGGCGGCGGCCACCGCCATGAGGCAGGGAATGGCCAGCTGCGTCACTCCCAGCAGGGCCAGCAGCAACACGTCGCGGCCCGAGGCCGCCAAGGGCCAGGCCAGCGGCAGCGTGACGGCTGCCGAGACCAGAGCGCCGATCAGCACGGCGCCCAGCATGTCCGGCGGCGCCTTCTGCTGCTTCAGGTGCTGCAGCAGGGTCCAGTTGGTGGCGGCCGCCACAGGGACGCACAGGGCCACGGCGGTACCCAGCAGTTGTCGCCCTTCGCCGCTGGCTTCATGCCCGTACATCCAGGCAATGCCCACGCCCGCCAGCGCGATGGCGGCCCAGGTGCGCGGCGCCAGGCGGTGGCCCAGCACCCAGCGGGCGCCCAGGGCCGTGAGCAAGGGCCCGATGGACATCGTCACCAGCACGTTGGCCACGCTGGTGAGCGTGAGCGCGACCATGAAGGCCGTGAACATCACCGCCCAGCACACGCCCGAAAGCCACAGCGCACGCCCGCCGCCCGCCAGCGTCCTACGCAGCACGGCGGGGCCCCTCAGCATGGGCAGCAGCAGCAGCGCGCCCGCGTTGAAGGCGCTGCGCCAGAATGTGAGCTCGAAGCTGCGGGCGGCCTCCAGGTGGCGCGACACCACCCCGGCCGTGCTCCACAGGATGGCGGCGGCCACCATCACCCACACCGCCTTGCGGTGCGTCATCGCCATGATGCCGACGAGGCTGTGTTCAGTCCGAACGGCCCGCGCGCTTGCGCTCGTGTTCGGTCAGGTAGCGTTTGCGCACGCGGATGCTCTTGGGCGTGATCTCGACCAGCTCGTCGTCGGCGATGAACTCCACCGCGTACTCCAGCGTCAGGTCGATCGGCGGGGTGATCTTGATCGCGTCTTCCTTGCCGCTGACGCGGAAGTTGGTCAGCTGCTTCTGGCGCACGGCATTGACCACGAGGTCGTTGTCGCGCGAATGGATGCCCACGATCATGCCCTCGTAGACCGGGTCGCCGGCCTTGACGAACATGCGGCCCCGGTCGTCCAGCTTGCCCAGCGCGTAGGTGACGATCTCGCCCGAGTCCATGCTGATCAGCACGCCGTTCTTGCGGCCCGCGATCTCGCCCTTGTAGGCCTCGTAGCCGTCGAAGATGTTGCTGATGAGGCCGGTGCCGCGCGTCAGGTTCATGAACTCGTTGGAGAAGCCGATCAGGCCCCGCGCCGGGATACGGTACTCCAGGCGGACACGGCCACGGCCGTCGGTCTCCATGTTCACCAGTTCGGCCTTGCGCTCGCCCAGGGCTTGCATCACGCCGCCCTGGTGCTGGTCTTCGATGTCGGCGGTGACCAGCTCGATCGGCTCGTGGCGCTCGCCGCCCACATCGTGGAAGACCACGCGCGGCTTGCCCACGGCCAGCTCATAGCCTTCGCGGCGCATGTTTTCCAGCAGGATGGTCAGGTGCAATTCACCCCGGCCGCTGACTTCGAAGATGCCGTCTTCGCCGGACTCCTTCACGCGCAACGCCACGTTGGACTGCAGCTCTTTCTGCAGGCGGTCCCACAGCTGCCGGCCGGTGACGTACTTGCCTTCGCGGCCGGCCAGCGGGCTGTTGTTGACGCAGAAGTTCATCGTCAGAGTGGGCTCGTCCACATGCAGCATGGGCAACGGCATGGGGTTGAGGGGGTCGGTGATGGTCACGCCGATACCGATGTCCTCGATGCCGTTGATCAACACGATGTCGCCCGGGCCGGCTTCCGTCGCCTGGCGGCGCTCCAGGCCCTCGAAGGTCAGCACCTGGTTGATGCGGCCCTTGAAGCTCTTGCCGCCCTCTTCCGGCGTGCCGGCGCACACCATCACGTCCATCATCGGCTTGATGGTGCCGGCCGTGACGCGGCCCACGCCGATGCGGCCGACGAAGGTGGAGTAGTCCAGCGACGAGATCTGCAGTTGCAGCGGCGCGCTGGGATCGCCCTGGTGCGCCGGCACGTGGGCGAGCACGGTGTCGAACAGCGCGCTGAGGTCCGGGCCCCAGGCCTCTCCGGCCGGGCCTTCGGTCAATGACGCCCAGCCGTTCAGGCCGGAGGCATACACCACCGGGAAATCGAGCTGCTGCTCGGTGGCGCCGAGCTTGTCGAAGAGCTCGAAGGCGGCGTTGATGACGTAGTCGGGGCGCGAACCGGGCTTGTCGACCTTGTTCACCACCACGATGGGCTTCAGGCCCAGGGCCAGCGCCTTCTTGGTGACGAAGCGGGTCTGCGGCATCGGGCCCTCCTGGGCGTCGATCAGCAGCACCACGCCGTCCACCATCGACAGCGCCCGCTCGACCTCGCCGCCGAAGTCGGCGTGGCCCGGGGTGTCGACGATGTTGATGTGCGTGCCCTTCCACTCCACGGCGCAGTTCTTGGCCAGGATGGTGATGCCGCGTTCGCGTTCGATGTCGTTGCTGTCCATCACGCGCTCGGCGACCTTTTCGTTCTCACGGAAAGTGCCGCTCTGGCGGAGCAGCTGGTCGACCAGCGTGGTCTTGCCATGGTCGACGTGGGCGATGATGGCGATGTTGCGGATGGCGGTGTGGCTGCTCATGGGCGTTCCTGGACTTCGATCGGGCTCAGCAGGCGGTCGGCGATCAATTCGCCTGCGGTGATGTGGGCGGTGCCTAGAAAGGCACGGGCGGCGGGGCGGCCCGGCCGGTCGGGTGGCTCGGGTTCCGGCCCCTGCCGGTACACGCGCACGGCGGCCGCATCGGCCAGGGCTACGCGGCGCCGCAGGCCACACAGGAAACGTCCGGCCTCGTCGTCAGGCAAGCGAACTTCGGGCCAGGCCGCCACCAGCACGTCGGCCGGCAGCAGCAGGGCCTCGCGTTCGGGCTCGGTCAGGGCGGCCAGGGATTCGATGGTGATGGCGTCTTTCACGTCCAGCAGGCCGCTGCCGGTGCGGCGAAGGGCGCTCAAGTGGGCACCGCAGCCCAGCGCGGCGCCGATGTCTTCGGCCAGCGTGCGGATGTAGGTGCCCTTGCTGCAGCTCACGTCGATGACCAGCGTGGGATGCTGCCAGCCGACGATGTCGATGCGATGAATGTGCACGGCCCGCGTGGGGCGTTCGATCTCGATGCCGGCCCGGGCGTAGTCGTACAGCGCACGGCCCTGGTGCTTGAGCGCCGAGTGCATGGGCGGCAGCTGGTCGATTGCGCCGGTGAGCTGGCCGCAGGCGGCTTCGATGGCCATGCGGTCGCAGTCCACCGGGCGCTCTTCGGTGATCTGGCCTTCACCGTCGCCGGTGGTGGTGCGCTGCCCCAGGCGCAGCGTGGCCCGGTAGCGCTTGTCGGCGTCCAGGCTGGCCTGGGCAAACTTGGTGGCCGCGCCGAAACACAGCGGCAGCAGACCGGTGGCCAGGGGGTCGAGCGTGCCGGTATGGCCGCCCTTTTCGGCGCGCAGGATGCCCTTGCACTTCTGGAGCGCATCGTTGCTGGTCCAGCCCAGCGGCTTGTCCACCAGCAGCACGCCATGCAGCGGCCGGCGCGGCAGGCGCGGCGGCTTCGGGCTGGCGGTGCCGGCGGGCAGGTGCATCGGGTCAATCTTCCTTGGCGCGGACCGAATTGGCCTTGGCGATGAGCGCGGACAGGTCGGCGGCGCGCTCGGTGGTCTTGTCGAACTGGAAATGCAGCGTCGGCACGGTGTGGATCGACAGCTTCTTGAACAGGTTGTTGCGCAGGAAGCCGGCCGCCTCGTTCAGGGCGGCAGCTGTCTCTTCGGCGTTGCCGACCATCACCGAGAAGTACACCTGGGCGTGCGCGTAGTCGGGTGTCACCTCGACGCTGTTGACCGTGACCATGCCGATCCGCGGGTCCTTCAACTCGCGGATGGCGATGGCCACGTCGCGCTGGATCTGGTCGGCGACGCGGTAACTGCGGTTGGGCACTGCCTTCTTGTGGCGCATGGGGTCCTCTTAAGCGGAAAGCCCCGCCAGGGCGGGGCTCCGTCGACAGCACGAAGCAGGTTCAGAGCGTTCGGGCCACTTCCTTGACCTCGAAGAACTCCAGCTGGTCGCCTTCCTTGATGTCGTTGTAGTTCTTCAGCTTGATGCCGCACTCGAAGCCTTCCTTGACTTCGCGCACGTCGTCCTTCAGGCGCTTCACGGATTCGATCTCACCCGTGTAGATGACCACGTTGTCGCGCAGCAGGCGGAACTTGGCGTTGCGGATGACCTGGCCGGCGGTGATCATGCAACCGGCCACCGTGCCGATCTTGCTGGCCACGAACACCGTGCGGATCTCGGCCGTGCCGATGACTTCTTCCTTCTGCTCGGGCGCCAGCATGCCGCCCATGGCCGCCTTCACGTCGTCGACCGCGTCGTAGATGATGTTGTAGTAGCGGATGTCGACGCCGTTGTGCTCGGCCAGCTTGCGCGCACCGGCATCGGCCCGCGTGTTGAAGCCGATGATGACGGCCTTGGACGCGATGGCCAGGTTGATGTCGCTCTCGCTGATGCCGCCCACGGCGCCGTGCACGATCTGCACCTTGACCTCGGGCGTGCTGAGCTTGAGCAGGCTCTGGGACAGCGCTTCCTGCGAGCCCTGCACGTCGGCCTTGACGATGAGCGACAGCGTCTGCGCGCTGCCTTCGCCCATGTTCTCGAACATGCCTTCGAGCTTGGCCGCCTGCCTCTTGTTGAGCGTGACTTCGCGGTACTTGCCCTGGCGGAAGGTGGCGATCTCACGCGCACGCCGCTCATCGGACAGCACCATGAACTCGTCGCCGGCCTGCGGTACTTCGGTCAGGCCCTGGATCTCGACCGGCAGCGAAGGCCCGGCCGATTCGATGGTCTTGCCGTCTTCGTCCAGCATGGCGCGCACGCGGCCGAAGCTGCTGCCCGCGAGCACCACGTCGCCCTTCTTGAGCGTGCCGCTCTGCACCAGCACCGTGGCCACCGGGCCGCGGCCCTTGTCGAGCTTGGCTTCGATGACCAGGCCCTTGGCAGCGACGTCCTTGGGGGCGGTGAGTTCCAGCACTTCGGCCTGCAACAGCACCTGCTCGAGCAGGTCGTCCACACCCTGGCCAGTCTTGGCAGAGACTTCCACGAACGGCGAATCGCCGCCGAAATCTTCGGGCACCACGCCTTCGGAAACCAGCTCCGAACGCACGCGCTCGGGGTTGGCATCGGGCTTGTCGATCTTGTTCATCGCCACCACGATCGGCACGTGGGCCGCCTTGGCGTGCGAGATGGCTTCCTTGGTCTGCGGCATGACGCCGTCGTCGGCCGCCACCACCAGGATCACCAGGTCGGTGGCCTGCGCGCCGCGGGCCCGCATGGCGGTGAACGCCGCGTGGCCCGGGGTGTCGAGGAAGGTGATCATGCCGCGCGGCGTTTCGACGTGATAGGCGCCGATGTGCTGCGTGATGCCACCGGCCTCGCCGGCAGCCACGCGGGCCCGGCGGATGTAGTCCAGCAGGCTGGTCTTGCCGTGGTCGACGTGGCCCATCACGGTCACCACCGGGGCGCGGGGCAGCTGTTCGGCCGCATCGTGCAGGGCGGTTTCTTCCTCGGTGAAGGCTTCCGGGTCGTCCAGCTTGGCAGCCAGCGCCTTGTGGCCCATCTCTTCGACGACGATCATCGCCGTCTCTTGATCGAGTTGCTGGTTGATGGTGACCATCTGGCCCAGCTTCATCAGCTGCTTGATCACCTCGCTGGCCTTCACGCTCATCTTGTGGGCGAGATCGGCCACCGAGATGGTCTCGGGCACGTGCACTTCCTGGATCTGGGTCTCGGGGGCCTGGGCAAAGCCCTGGCCACCCATGTCGCTGCGTTCGCCGCGGCGTGCGCCACCGCGCGGGGCGCGCCAGCCCGGACGGCCAGCACCGCTGTCGCCGCGGGTCTTCAGCGCGGCGCGCTTCTTGGCGGCGTCGTCGGCCCAGCTGGACGAGAGCTTCTCGCTCTTGACCTGCTTCTTGTCGCCCGGCTTGGCCGCCGTGGTGGTGGTGGTGCCCGGCGCCGCCTTGGGCTTGTGGATCGTGCCCTTGATGGCTTCCTTGGCAGCGACCGCGGGATCGGGCTTGGCCTCTTCCGGCTTCTTGGCCACCAGCACCTTCTTGGGCCCGGCCATCATGGCGCGGATGGCGGCGGCCTCGGCTTCGGCGGCCTTGCGTCGGCGGGCCAGGTCGTCCTGCTTGGCGCTGTCTTCGGCGGCCTTGTCAGCGGCCTTGACCACCCGCAGAAGCGGCTTGGGCGGCTCGACGGGCTTGGGCGGCTCCACCGAAGCCGGCGCCGGGGCCTGGGCCACCGGAGCGGGCACAGGGGCGGCGGCAGCTGCCTGACCAGCCTTCGGCTTGGCCGGGATGATCTTGGCTGCCGCTGCGGCGGCTTCGGCGGCGGCAGCTTGCGCGGCCGCTTCGGCTGCAGCTTCGGCCGCGGCCTTGGCGGCTGCGGCGGCCGCGGCGGCTTCCGCGGCCTCGGCGGCCTCACGGGCCAGGCGCTCCTGCTCTTCGCGCACCCGGCGCTGCTCGGCCAGTTCTTCTTCCTGCTGGCGGATGGCTTCGGCCTGGGCGCGGGCTTCTTCCTCGCGGCGCTGCAGGTCGAGCTCTTCGGCGCTCGGGTCTTCGGATTCCTCGGTGCCCGGGGCCGCGTCGTCGCGCTTGACGAAGACGCGCTTCTTGCGCACTTCCACCTGGATGGTGCGGGCACGGCCACTGGCGTCGGCCTGCTTGATCTCGGTCGAGGTCTTGCGGGTCAGCGTGATCTTCTTGCGTTCGGCACCGCCAGCCGTCCCGTGCGAGGTGCGCAGGAAATCCAGCAGGCGCTCCTTGTCGGTGTCCGTCAGGGCGTCATCGGGTGAACGCTTGGTCACGCCGGCTGACTGCAGCTGCTCGATCAACGCCGTCGTGGGGCGGCCGAGCTGTGCGGCAAACTGGGCGACTGTGGTCACTGCCATGGGTACGGTTTCCTCGGGTGTGCGGTGCGGGCTCTGGGCAGGTCGTGGTCCGCCCTCAGGCGGTGAACCAATGCTCGCGAGCCTTCATGATCAGGGCCTTGGCGCTCTCTTCGTCGATGCCGGAAATCTCGGTCAATTCGTCGACGGCCAGATCGGCCAGATCGTCACGGGTGTGAATGCCGCCGACCGCCAGCTTGGCGATCAGCTCGGGTGACAGGCCGCCGAGGTCGCGCAGGTCCTGCGACACCTCTTCCACCTGCTCTTCTTTCTCGATTTCCATGGTGAGCAGCGCGTCCTTGGCGCGGGTGCGCAACTCGTGCACGGTGTCTTCGTCGAAGCTTTCGATCTCCAGCATTTCCTGCAGAGGCACGTAGGCCACCTCTTCCAGGCTGGTGAATCCTTCGGCGATCAGGATGTCGGCCACTTCCTCGTCCACGTCGAGCTTGTCGACGAAGATCTTGCGCACCGATTCGCTTTCGTTGGCCTGCTTGGCCTGCGACTCTTCGGCGGTCATGATGTTGATGCGCCAGCCGGTGAGCTCGGACGCCAGGCGCACGTTCTGGCCGCCGCGGCCGATGGCGATGGCGAGGTTCTCTTCGTCGACCACCACGTCCATGGCGTGCCGCTCTTCGTCGACCACGATGGACTGCACGTTGGCCGGGGCCAGCGCGCCGATGACGAATTGCGCCGGGTCGTCGGACCACAGCACGATGTCCACGCGCTCGCCGGCGAGCTCGTTGGTCACGGCGTTGACGCGCGAACCGCGCACGCCCACGCAGGTGCCGATCGGGTCCACCCGGCGGTCGTGCGAGACCACGGCGATCTTGGCGCGCGAGCCCGGGTCGCGGGCGCAGCTCTTGATCTCGAGCAGGCCCTGCTCGATCTCGGGCACTTCCTGGGCGAACAGTTCGACCATGAAGGGCGGTGCGCTGCGCGACAGCATGATCTGCGGGCCGCGCTGGGTGGGATCGATGCCGAGCAGGACGGCCCGCACGCGGTCGCCGCTGCGCAGGTTTTCCTTGGGGATCATCTCGTTGCGCTTCAGGCGCCCTTCGACGCGTCCGCTCTCGACGATGATGTCGCCCTTGTCGAGGCGCTTGACCGTGCCGACGAAAATCTTCTCACCGCGGGCGAGGAAATCGTTCAGCAGCTGCTCACGCTCGGCGTCGCGGATCTTCTGCAGGATGACCTGCTTGGCCGCCTGCGCGCCGATGCACCCGATCGTCAGCGAGTCGATCGCCTCTTCGATGTAGTCGCCTTCCTCGATGTCGGGAATGCGCTCCAGCGCCTCGGACAGCAGCTCTTCCGAATCGGGGTTCTGCAGGCCGGCGCTGTCGGGTACCACCAGCCAGCGGCGGAAGGTCTCGTAGTCGCCGGTATCCCGGTCCACCGCCACGCGGATGTCGACCTCGCCACCGTTGAGCTTCTTCGTGGCCTGGGCGAGAGCGGCCTCCACGGCGCCGAAAACGACGTCGCGATCCACGGTCTTCTCGCGCGAGATGGCATCCACCAGCATCAACATTTCGCGGTTCATCGGTTCCTCAGCCTCCTTCTTCGCCCGGTACGGACGCCACCGTGGGCGCCGAACCTGCTTGATCATTTGCATGATCGTCTGCCTGCTCAGGGTCCAAGGCGGCTGCCTTGGCCTTGCGGCCCTTGAAATCCACCACCGGCACGAGGCGCGCTTCACGCACCTCGTCAAAACGGAAGCCCAGCACCTGCTCGGCCTTGCCCTGCTTGAACACCAGGCTCCAGGCCGCCGCTGGCGGGGCGCCTTCGGCCGCGGGCTCGGCCGGCGCCACGGGCGTCAGCACGCCCTGCCAGGCCTTGCGGCCCTGGAACGGCACCTTCAGCGCAATGCTGATCGCCTGGCCTGAAAAACGCAGCAAGTCGGCTTCGGTCTTCAGCGGCCGGTCCAGACCCGGCGACGAGACTTCCAGCCGCGCGTATTCCAGACCTTCGACTTCCAGCGCGTATTGCAATTGGCGCGTGACCTGTTCGCAGTCATCGACCGTGATGAACTCGCCCGGGATCGCATAGGTGCGGCCCGGCACGCGGTCGATGGTGATCCGCAGCAGCCCGCGCTGGGCACGCTCGACGTCCACGAGTTCGAAGCCCAGGCCGGTGACGGTGGCCGTGATGGCTTCGCGCCAACCCTGCCTCACACCCACCGGCGCCGGCCGCACCACGGCGGGCCTGGAGCGGACGGGCGCGTTCGGCTTTCCGCCCGAGCCTGCCCCTGACCGTGAAGTCATGCGTGAACCCTTGCCGCGAACACCGCGATCACCGATGGCCTGACTCAAACTCTGTATGTCCCGATCCACTGCCTGCCTGCGATCACCGGCAGGCTTGCGAGGTTGCGCAAGAAGCCTGGCCGGTGGGCTAACCCACCTTCCCGAGGTGGGCCGCCTGGACCACCCTGCCGTGCCGCCGGCCCGGAGGACGAATCCCCCCACCAGCAGCCCAGAGTCGATCGCGCAAAAAAAATGGGCTGGAAGTCCCGCCCACGCAGCTTTACCCGGAAAGACCCGGAGTATAGCCTGGGCCAAGGCACGGGGCAATACCAAGTACGCGGCGTGGGCTTGTGCATGCCAGAATCTGCGCCCGCTCCGGGCATCAACGAACAGGAATCGAGCATGGGCTTTCTCGCTGGCAAGAAACTACTCATTACGGGCGTGCTGTCCAACCGCTCGATTGCCTATGGCATTGCCCGTGCCTGCCACGCCCAGGGGGCCCAGCTGGCGTTCAGCTACGTGGGCGAGCGCTTTCGCGAGCGCATCGAAGGCTACGCGGGCGAATTCGGCTCCAAGCTGTTCTTCGATTGCGATGTCGGCGACGACGCGCAGATCACCGGGCTTTTCGAAGCACTGGGTGCAGCCTGGGGCACCTTCGACGGATTCGTGCACGCGATCGGGTTCGCGCCGCGCGAAGCCATCGCAGGCGATTTCCTCGAAGGCCTGAGCCGCGAGAATTTCCGCATCGCCCACGATATTTCGGCCTACAGCTTTCCGGCGATGGCCAAGGCCGCCCTGCCCTTGCTGAATCCCCAATCGGCGCTGCTGACGCTGAGCTACCTGGGTGCCGACCGCGCCGTGCCCAACTACAACACCATGGGCCTGGCCAAGGCGTCGCTGGAAGCCAGCGTGCGGTACCTGGCGGCCAACCTCGGGCGCCGCGGCGTGCGGGTCAACGGCATCTCGGCCGGGCCCATCAAGACGCTGGCCGCATCCGGCATCAAGGGCTTCGGCAAGATCCTGGACGTGGTGTCGCAGAACGCCCCGCTCGGCCGCAACGTCACCATCGACGACGTTGGCAACGTGGCGGCCTTCCTGCTGTCCGACCTGGCAGCCGGCGTCACCGCCGAAATCACCTATGTCGACGGGGGCTTCAGCCGCGTCGTCAGCGGGATCGGCGCAGAGCCGGTGGCCTGAGTGTCAGGGGCCCGGCGGCCCCCGCATCACTCTTCCTTGACGCAATCCACGTAATAGCTCACGCCGCCCGCGGCGTTGGGTTCTTCCACCAGGCCATGCACGTCGGTGTCGAAGCCGGGGAAGGCCGTGTTGAAGGCCCGCGTGAATTGCAGGTAGTCCACGATCTTGCGGTTGAACCGCTCGCCCGGCACCAGCAATGGAATGCCGGGCGGGTACGGCGTCAGCAGCGAGGTGGTGATGCGCCCTTCCAGGCCATCGATGCCCACCCGCTCGGTGCTGCGCCGGGCGATGTGTGCAAAGGCGTCGCTGGGCTTCATCGCGGGCTGCAGGTCCGACAGGTACATCTCGGTCGTCAGCCGGGCGATGTCGCCCTGGGCGTACATGCCGTGGATGCTCTGGCACAGGTCGCGCAGGCCCATGCGCTCGTAGCGCGGGTGGGCGGCGCTGAACTCCGGCAGGATGCGCCACATCGGCGCGTTGCGGTCGTAGTCGTCCTTGAACTGCTGCAGCGCGGTCAGCAGCGTGTTCCAGCGGCCCTTGGTGATGCCGATGGTGAACATGATGAAGAACGAGTACAGGCCCGTCTTCTCGACCACGACGCCGTGCTCGGCCAGGAACTTGGTGACGATGCTGGCCGGGATGCCGGTCTCGGCAAAGGTGCCCGAGAGGTCCAGGCCCGGCGTGACGATGGTGCACTTGATCGGGTCCAGCAGGTTGAAGCCTTCGGCCAACTGGCCGAAGCCGTGCCACGCGTCGCCGGCTTTCAGCACCCAGTCGGCCGAGCGGCCGATGCCTTCCTCGGCCAGCTCTTCCGGGCCCCAGACGGTGAACCACCAGTCCTTGCCGAACTCCTTGTCCACCTTGCGCATGGCGCGGCGGAAGTCCAGCGACTCGGCGATGCTTTCTTCCACCAGGGCCGGCCCGCCCGGGGCTTCCATCATCGCGGCGGCCACGTCGCAGCTGGCGATGATCGCGTACTGGGGGCTGGTGCTGGTGTGCATCAGGTAGGCCTCGTTGAAGAGGTGCCTGTCCAGCTTGCGGTCGCGGGCGTCCTGCACCAGCACCTGGCTGGCCTGGCTGATGCCGGCCAGCAGCTTGTGCGTGGACTGCGTGGCGAACACCAGCTGGTCCTTGGGCCGCGGGCGGTTCTTGCCCATGGCGTGGAAGGTGCCGTAGAACTTGTGGAAGGCCGCGTGCGGCAGCCAGGCCTCGTCGAAGTGCAGGGTGTCGACGTAGCCATCCAGCGCGTGCTTGATGGTCTCGGTGTTATAGAGCACGCCGTCGTAGGTGCTCTGTGTCAGCGTCAGGATCCGCGGCTTGACCTTGGCCGCATCCACGCCGGCCAGCAGCGGGTGGTTGGCGATCTTGCGGCGGATGGACTCGGGCGCGAATTCGCTCTGCGGGATGGGTCCGATGATGCCGTGGTGGTTGCGCGTGGGCGTGAGGAACACCGGCACCGCGCCCGTCATGATGATGGCGTGCAGGATGCTCTTGTGGCAGTTGCGATCGACCACCACGACGTCGCCCGGCGCCACCGTGTGGTGCCAGACCATCTTGTTGCTGGTGCTGGTGCCGTTGGTGACGAAGAAGCAGTGGTCGGCGTTGAAGATGCGGGCCGCATTGCGCTCGCTCTGCAACACGGGGCCCGTGTGGTCCAGCAGCTGCCCCAGCTCTTCCACCGCGTTGCAGACGTCGGCACGCAGCATGTTCTCGCCGAAGAACTGGTGGAACATCTGACCCACGGGGCTCTTCAGGAAGGCCACGCCGCCGCTGTGGCCGGGGCAATGCCACGAGTACGAGCCGTCCTGCGCGTAGTCCATCAGCGCCTTGAAGAACGGCGGCGCCAGGCCGTCCAGGTAGCTCTTGGCCTCGCGGATGATGTGGCGGGCCACGAACTCCGGCGTGTCCTCGAACATGTGGATGAAGCCGTGCAGCTCGCGCAGGATGTCGTTGGGGATGTGCTGGCTGGTGCGCGTCTCGCCGTAGATGTAGATCGGGATGTCCGCGTTCTTGAAGCGGATCTCCTCGATGAACTTGCGCAGGTTCAGCACGGCCGGGTCGAGCTCGGGGCCGGGGGTGAATTCCTCGTCGTCGATCGACAGGATGAAGGCGCTGGCGCGGCTTTGCTGCTGGGCGAACTGGCTCAGGTCGCCATAGCTGGTGGCGCCCAGCACCTCGAAGCCCTCTTTCTCGATGGCCTGGGCCAGGGCACGAATGCCGAATCCCGAGGTGTTCTCCGAGCGGAAGTCCTCGTCGATGATCACGATGGGAAAACGGAAACGAAGCATCGCGTGCCCTCCAGGGCTTGTGCAAAAGAGCGCGAAGTGTAGGGGTGTCAGGCGCACGGCAGTGTGTCGCTACACTTGATCGGGCCGGATCGCCGTGGCGGATCCGATCGGAGGTGGCTGTGGACTGGAATGCAACCACCGCGTGGTGGCTGGCGACGGGTGTTCTGGTGGCCTGCGAATTGGCCAGCGGTACCTTCTACCTGCTCATGGTGGCGCTGGGATGCGCCGCAGGTGCCGTGGCCGGCCACCTGGGCCTTGGGCCCACGGGCCAGATCGTGACCGCTGCCTTGGTGGGCACGACCGCCACGGCTTTCTGGCATGCCCGCCGGGTGCGCGCCCCTGGCGCCGAGCCCGTGCAGAGCAACCGCGACGCCAATCTGGACATCGGCCGGCCGATCCAGGTGCCGGCCTGGGGATCGGACGGGTCTGCACGGGTGCAATACCGCGGCGCGCCCTGGTCGGTGCACTATGCCGGCAGCGGCACCCCCCTGCCGGGCGAGCACGTGATCGTGGCCATCGATGGCAACCAGCTCCGCGTCGCTCCGGCGGCCGGGCATTGAACGGAGTCTCCGAGCACACCATGGAAATCGCCATCGTCCTGGGCGTCATCGCCATCGTCTTCATCATCCAGTCGCTGAAAATCGTGCCCCAGCAGCATGCCTGGGTGGTCGAGCGGCTGGGCAAGTTCGACCGCTCGCTCACGCCGGGCCTGAGCGTGGTGGTGCCCTTCGTCGACCGCGTGGCCTACAAGCACTCGCTCAAGGAGGTGCCGCTGGACGTGCCCAGCCAGGTGTGCATCACGCGCGACAACACGCAGCTGACGGTCGACGGCATCCTGTACTTCCAGATCACCGACCCCATGCGCGCCAGCTACGGCAGCAGCGACTACATCGTGGCCATCACCCAATTGGCGCAGACCACCTTGCGCAGCGTGGTGGGCAAGATGGAGCTGGACAAGACCTTCGAGGAGCGCGACCTCATCAACGCGGCCGTGGTCAATGCGCTGGACGAGGCGGCGCTGAACTGGGGCGTGAAGGTGCTGCGCTACGAGATCAAGGACCTCACTCCGCCGGCAGCCATCCTGCATGCCATGCAGGCGCAGATCACGGCCGAGCGCGAGAAGCGCGCCCTGATCGCCGCCAGCGAGGGGCGCCGCCAGGAGCAGATCAACATCGCCACCGGCGAGCGCGAGGCCTTCATCGCCCGCAGCGAGGGGTCCAAGCAGGCCGAGATCAACAAGGCCCAGGGCGAAGCCGCCGCCATCAGCGCGGTGGCCGAGGCCACGGCGGAAGCCATCCGCAAGATCGCCGCGGCCATCCAGGCGCCGGGTGGCGAGCAGGCCGTGCAGCTGAAGGTGGCTGAGAAGGCCGTGGAGGCCTACGGGCAGCTGGCGCGCACGAACAACACCATGATCGTGCCGGGCCACATGGGCGAAGTGTCGGCCCTGATCGGCACCGCCATGGGTCTGTTCAAGGGGGTGAAGGCACCGTGAGCAGCGACACCACAGCCCGCAACGTCCTGGGCACGCCCCTGGTGCCCTGCTCCTACGACCCGTTGACCGGCTGGTTGCGCGACGGCTGCTGCCACACCGACGCCAACGACCGCGGCAGCCATGTGATCTGCGCCCGCATGACGGTGGAGTTCCTGAACCACCAGATGGAGCGCGGCAACGACCTCATCACCGCACGCCCGCAGTTCCGGTTCAAGGGCCTGAAGCCGGGCGACCGCTGGTGCGTCTGCGCCCTGCGCTGGCGCGAAGCCTACGAGGCCGGATGCGCTCCGCCGGTGGTGCTGGAATGCACACACAGCAAGGCTCTGGAGTTCGTCTTGCTCGACTGGCTGAGGCAACACGCCATGACGCCCTCCGCACAAGGCTAGAATCGCGCCGCTCCAAGACCAGGAAGGGTGGATGAGCGGTTTAAGTCGCATGCCTGGAAAGCATGTGAGGGTTAACAGCCCTCCGCGGGTTCGAATCCCGCCCCTTCCGCCACTGGCACTGACGTAGCACGCTTGCAGGGGCCTCTTCGGCGGCCGCTTTCACAGGTAGTACGCCTTGCGCGGCGCCTAACGGCCTCCCACGCCTGCACCTGGCCGGCAAACCACCAACTGCCGCCTCATGCGGTGCTCGACCTCTGCAACCCGGTGCCGATTTCTCATCGTGTGGATCATCGTGGGACGGTCGAATCACGCATCTGTCCTGCCACCAGCCCGATAGGAAGCCGCCGATGATGAAACTCCTGCTCACTTCTGGTGGAGTCAGGAATGCCAGCATCCACAACGCATTGCTGGGACTGCTTGGCAAGCCCATCTCCGAATGTGCCGCGCTTTGCATTCCCACGGCAGGCTATGGGCACCCTCAAGGAAGTCCGGAGGGAGCCTGGAGGTTCGTCACGGGTCAGCAGTCAGTCTGCCCCATGGTCGAACTGGGGTGGAAATCGGTTGGGATCCTGGAGCTCAGCGCGCTGCCCAGCATTGGCGAAACGCGCTGGATCCCCTGGGTTCGTGCGACAGATGTCCTGTTGGTCAACGGAGGCGATGCGCTGTACCTCGCCTACTGGATGCGCCAGTCAGGTCTGCTCGCAGTGCTTCCGTCGCTGCGGCACATGGTGTGGGTCGGCATGAGCGCGGGCAGCATGGTGATGG
>CAIJPE010000412.1 GCA_903822435.1 uncultured beta proteobacterium
CCTGGAAATCGAAATCACCGAAAGCGCACTGATGGGCGATGCGCAAGAAACGCTGCGTGCCATCAAGGCGCTGGGAGTGGGGCTGTCGCTGGACGATTTCGGTACCGGCTACTCCTCGCTCAGCCAATTGGCGCACTACCCCTTCGACCGCCTGAAGATCGACCGGTCCTTCGTGCGTGACCTGCCCGACGGACAGCTGGCGCCCAACCGGGAAACCGCCCACGCCCAATGGATGCTGCAGGCCGTGGCATCGCTGGGCTCGGGGCTGGGCATGACCACCGTGGCCGAAGGCGTCGAGACCGAGACCCAGGCGGAGCTCGTCCGGCTGGCCGGGGTCACCTTGCTGCAGGGCTATCTGGTAGCCCGCCCCACCCCCGCAGCCGATGTGCACGCGTTGATCGAAAGGCTCGACGCGCAGGCCGCCTACCCCCAGGAGCCCCCGACATGACCACCCCGCTGCACAGCCTGGCCTACTTCAGCCGCAACCGCATCCAGGGCACGCCCCCGCAGGTCGAGGCCGAAATCCGCAAGATCCTCGCCAGCGCCCGGCGTCACAACGCCAGCCATGGGATCACCGGCGCGCTGCTCTTCAGCGACGGCTGCTTCGCGCAGGTCCTCGAGGGCGAACTCGAGGCCGTGGAGGCGATCTTCGAGTCGATCCAGTGCGACCCGCGCCACAACGACGTGACCGTGCTGCACGTCCACGAAGTCCCAGAGCGCAGTTTCGGCGAGTGGTCCATGGCCTTTGCCGGCATCGAGGGGGTTTCGGTCGACCCGCGGATCGGCCAAGAAGCCCTGGACGGCGCCGACGTGCTGCTGACCTCGGAGGCCGGCCAGGCCTTGCTGGCGAGCCTGCGCCGCATCGTGCACCGCGACGATATGGCCCGGCGTGACGAGTCGCCGGGCGGCTGAGACGGCCGCGGCGGGCTCAATATCCGCCCCGGGCAGCCGATAGTCTCCGTATGAGCGCTCTCATTGCCCCGATCGTTCCGGCCGCCGCCCGAGTGCCTGGGCGCACGGCCGCGCGAGGCGTCGGGCTGCTGCTCGGGCTGACCTTGGCCGCCGGCTGGGCCTGCGCGGCCACGCTGGATGTCAAGGCGGTGGGCAGCGACGGCAAGCCCCTGGCGGATACCGTGGTGTTTCTTGAGTCGCGCGAAGCCAAGGCGGCCGTGCGGCCGCTGTCTGGCACCGAGGTGGAGCAGGCCGCGCGCCGCTTCACGAGGGCCGTGACGGTGGTGCCGGTGGGCAGCGAGGTGCTGTTCCCCAACCGCGACAAGGTCCGACACCACGTCTATTCGTTCTCGCCGATCAAGACCTTCGAGCTCAAGCTCTACAGCGGCACGCCGTCCAATCCGGTGCTGTTCGACAAGGCCGGCATCGCGGTGCTGGGCTGCAACATCCACGACAACATGGTCGCCTGGGTGGTGGTGGTCGAGACCCCTTACTTCGCCGTTTCCGACGTCCACGGCACCGTCCATCTGGACAACGTCCCTCCGGGCAACTACCGGTTGCGCACGTGGCACCCGGCGTTGCCGCCAGGCGCACCCGCCGCCGACGAACCGTTGGTGCTCGGGGCCTCGGGTGCGGTGGCCAACATCAAGCTCCCCGTGACGGCGACCCCGCTTTGAATCCGCTGGCGATTTTCCTGCCACGGCGCCTGTCCTCGCGCATCGTGGCGCTCTTCCTGGGCATGCTGCTGGTGGTGCAGCTGGCTGGCTTTGCGGTGGTGCACTGGAGCATCGACCACAACGCACGGCTGCTGTTGTCGGAGGATCTGGCGGTCGGCGAACGGATCTGGATGCGGCTGCTCTCGCAGCGCGCGCAGAAGCTCACGCTGGGGGCTTCGGTACTGGCGGCCGACTACGGGTTCCGGGCCGCGGCCGCTTCGGGCGACGGCGAGACCCTGCGCTCGGCCCTGGCCAACCACGGCGCGCGCATCGGCGCCACGGTCACGGCCATGCTGGGCAGCGACCTGTCGCTGCGGGCCCTGGGCGAGACCACCGACCGCGCGGCCATCGAGGCCCTGCGTCCGCTGGCGCAGCGCCTGGCCGAGCAAGGCACTGCCCTGGCGCTCATCGGCGAGCAGCCCTACCAGGTGGTGATGGTGCCGATGAAGGCGCCGCTGCTGGTGGGCTACATCGTGATGGGCTTCGCGCTCGACTCGGCCCTGGTCGACGACATGCACGCGGTCTCGGGCCTGCAGGCTGCGGTGCTCGTGAGCCAGGGCGGCGGCGGCGCCGAGCGCGTGGTGCTGTCCACCCTGCCCGGGGCGGCGGCACTCGGTTCGATGGCCCCGCGCGAGGCGTCCGACGTGGTGGTGATCGACGACGTCAAGCACGTCTTCCGCAGCGTGCCGCTGCTGGGCGCGCCCGGCGAGGCCGGCGGCAGCCTGCGCACCGTGCTGCTGCGCTCGGTCGACGAGGCGGTGGCGCCCTACCGCCAGTTGCAGGCCACCCTGGCCGCGCTGACCCTGGGCGGCCTGCTGATGGCCGGCGCCGCCAGCATCGTCACGGCGCGCCGCGTGACCACGCCCTTGCGCTCGCTGGTCCAGGCCACCGAACGGTTGGGCCGGGGCGAGTACGGCCAGGCGCTGGAGCACACGGCCCGGCGCGACGAGATCGGCGAGCTGGCGCGCTCCTTCGACCAGATGCGCACCAGCATCGCCACGCACCAGACGGCCATCCGAGAGCTGGCCTACTGGGACCGGCTCACGGGCCTGCCCAACCGCGCCCACTTCCGCGACGCCCTGCGTTCGGCCATCGATGCCGAGGCTGCCGGGCAGCACCGCCCCGTGGCCGTGGTGATGCTCAACCTGGATCGCTTCAAGCACGTGAACGACGTGCTCGGCTATGCCTTCGGCGACCGTCTGCTGCGCGGCGTGGCCGAACGCCTGAAAGGCCAGATCGTTCGCGAAGGCGACCTCGTGGCCCGGCTCTCTGGCGACCAGTTCGCGCTGCTGCTGCCCGGCAGCGATGCCCGCGCCGCGCTGGCCGTGGCCGAACGCGTAGCGGATGCCTTCCAGGTGCCCATGACCCTGGACGACCACACGGTGGACGTGGCCGCCGGCTTCGGCGTGGCCTGCTGGCCCGTACACGCCACCGATGCCGACACCCTCATCAGCCGGGCCGAAGTCGCGATGTACACCGCCAAGCGCAAGAGCGGCGCGGCCCAGGTCTACGACCCCTCCATCGATGCCGGCAGCGCGCGCTCGCTGTCGCTGTTGACCGAGTTGCGCGCCGCGCTCGAGAACGAAGAGCTGCGCCTGTTCCTGCAACCCAAGATCGCCCTGGACAGCGGCCGTTTCGTGGGCGCCGAGGCGCTGGTGCGCTGGCAGCATCCCACCCGCGGCATGGTGCCGCCGATGGAGTTCATCCCCTTTGCCGAGCAGACCGGCTTCGTCCGCCAGCTCACCCTGTGGATGGTCGAGGCCACCGCGCGCCAGTGGGCCATGCTCAGCGCCCTGGGCCTCAAGGGCGTGTCGGTCAACCTGAGCACGCGCGACCTGCTCGACCAGGAGCTGCCGGCGAAGATCGAGCGCATCCTGCAGCGCTACGGCATGCCCGCGCCTTGCATGTGCCTGGAGATCACCGAGAGCGCGATCATGGAAGAGCCGCAGCGCGCCGAGGCCACGCTGAACACGCTGAGCCAGGCCGGCTTCAAGCTGTCCATCGACGACTTCGGCACGGGCTACTCGTCGCTGGCCTACCTCAAGCGGCTGCCCGTGGACGAACTCAAGATCGACCGCAGCTTCGTCATGGCCATGCAGACCGACGAGAGCGACGCGAAGATCGTCCGCAGCACCATCGACCTGGCCCACAACCTGGGCCTGACGGTGGTGGCCGAGGGGGTGGAGAACGCCGTCATCCTGCAGCGGCTGGCCGACCTGGAGTGCGACCAGGCCCAGGGCTACTTCATGTGCCGGCCCCTGCCCGCTGCCGAGATGGGCGCCTTTGCCACGCGCTGGTCCGACCGGGCCCGGCTGGCCGAAGAAATCACACTGTCCTGATCGCGGCCGTGATGGCCGCCAGCGCCTGGGTGCGGGTGGCCTCGGGCAGGAAGGAATGGCCCACCGCCTCGCCGGCCATGGCCAGCAGGTCGGCTTCGGTCAGCGCGGTCTCGCGCAGCAGGGTTGCCGTCTCTTCAGCGAACGACACGCAGGACATCAGCCGGTTGTCCGTGTGAAAGCTCAGGCTCACGCCCGCCTGCCACAGCGCCGTGATGGGGTGCTCGGCGATCGAGGCGGCCGCACCCGTGTGCACATTGCTCGTGGGGCAGACCTCCAGGTGCACGCCCAGCCGCCGCACTTCATCGACGAGGTGCCGCCGCGCGGGGTCGTTCAGGGCATCCACCAGGCGCACGCCGTGCCCGATCCGACGGGCTCCCAGGTGGGCCGCTTCCACCACGCGCTCGGCCACGTCGGCTTCGCCGGCGTGCAGGGTCAGCGGCAGGCCGCCGTCCCGCACGAGCCTCAGGGCCTCGGCATGTCCGCCCGGCGGAAAGCCGAACTCCGCGCCCGCGAGGTCGAAGGCAATGACGCCGCGGCCGCGCCAGGCCAGCGCCAGGCGGGCCGCCCGGGTGGTCTCGGCCGGCGGCAGGTGGCGCAGCGCACACACGATCAGCCCGCTGGGCAGTGCGCTGCGCGCCAGGCCGGCCAGCAGGGCCTCGATGGCGGCCTCGCCCGAGATGCCGTAGGGCTCGAAGAGCAAGGGCGCGATGCGGAACTCGGCCAGCACGGCCCCGTCGGCGCGGGCGTCTTCCGCGGCCTCGAAGGCCACGCGCTCCAGCGCCGGCAGGCCGGCCATCGCCGCGATCGTCAAGGCGAAGCCCTGCAGGTACTTCTCCAGGCTGCCGGCGTGCGCGTTGGCGCTGAACCAGGCCGCCAGCTGCGCTTCGTCCGGGGCCGGCGGCTCGATGCCGCGCTGGCGCAGCAGTTCCAGCAAGGTGCCCACCCGCAGGCCGCCGTCCAGATGTTCGTGGAGCAGCACCTTGGGCAGTGCGCGGGCGCGCTGTTGCAGCGCAGGGGATGCGAGATCGGTCGTCATCCCCCGCATGGTAAGGGCGCGGCCGTGCCCGCCGGCCACGCGAAGGCCCCGGATCAGGGTCATCCAGGGTGTTCAGGGGCCCCTGCAGGGCCGCCGCGCGGCGTGACTCTTGCTATCCTGCGCTCACTTTCACCCGACCCCTGCCCAGCCCATGTCGCCCAAGCCGTTGCTCCTGGTCCTGCTTGCCCTGGCCGGTGCGGCCCATGCCGAGCCCGCCGTCATCTTCGACATGGGCGGCAAGTTCGACAAGTCCTTCAACGAAGCCGGCTTCCAGGGCGCCGAGCGCTGGAAGAAGGAAACCGGCAAGCCCTACCTCGAGTTCGAGATCTCCAACCCCACGCAACGCGAGCAGGCGGCCCGCCGCATGGCCGAGCGCAGTGCCGACCCCATCGTGGGCATCGGCTTTTCGCAGGGCAGCAGCATCGAGAAGGTCGCCAAGGACTTCCCGAAGCTCAAGTTCGCCATCATCGATGCGGCCGTCAACCTGCCCAACGTGCAGAGCATCGTGTTCAAGGAGCAGGAAGGCAGCTTCCTGGTGGGCATCATGGCCGCCATCGCCAGCAAGACCGGCAAGGTGGGCTTCGTGGGCGGCATGGACATCCCGCTCATCCGACGCTTTTCCTGCGGCTTCGAGCAAGGGGCGAAGTACGCCAACCCCAAGGCCGAGGTCAGCATCAACATGACCGGCACCACGCCGCAGGCCTGGAACGACCCGGCGCGGGGGGCCGAACTGGCCAGGTCGCAGTTCGCCTCGGGCGTGGACGTGGTCTTCGCCGCCGCGGGGGGCACCGGCATCGGCGTGTACCAGGCCGCCAAGGACGCCGGCAAGCTGGCCGTGGGCGTGGACAGCAACCAGAACCACCTCCATCCCGGCACCATGCTCACCAGCATGGTTAAGCGCGTGGACGTGGCCGTGTACAACGCCTTCAAGGGCGTGACGCCGGGCGTGACCTCGCTGGGTTTGAAGGAAGGCGGCGTGGACGTCGCGGTGGACGAGAACAACGCCAAGCTGGTCACTCCCGAGATGAAGAAGCGCGTGGAGGCCGCCCGCGCCGACATCATCAGCGGCAAGATCAAGGTCATCGACTACATGACCAACGGCGCCTGCAAGTGATGCCGGCTCCACGGGCGGTGCGGCCGCTCGCGGTGGAGATGCGCCACATCGAGAAGCGATTCGGTGCGGTGCGCGCCAACCGCGACGTGAACCTGCAGGTGGCCGCGGGCACGGTGCATGGCATCGTCGGTGAGAACGGCGCCGGCAAGAGCACCCTGATGTCGATCCTGTACGGCTTCTACCTGGCCGACGGCGGCGAGATCCTGATCGAGGGCCGGCCGGTCCGGATCACCGGCTCGCGCGAAGCCATCGCGCTGGGCATCGGCATGGTGCATCAGCACTTCATGCTGGTGGACACGCTCAGCGCCCTGGACAACGTGATGCTGGGTGCCGAACCCGGCTGGCGCCTGAAGCCCGCCCGCGCCGATGTGCGCACCCGCCTGGCGGCGCTGATGCAGCAGACCGGCATGCACATCGACCTGGATGCCCGGGTGGCCGACCTGCCGGTGGGCGAGCGGCAGCGCCTGGAGATCCTCAAGGCGCTGTTCCGCGGCGCCCGCATCCTGATCCTGGACGAGCCCACGGCCGTGCTCACCCCGCAAGAGGCCGAATCGCTGTTCGTCACCTTGCGCGGCCTGCGTGAGCGCGGCACCACCGTGCTGCTGATCACGCACAAGCTCAAGGAGATCATGGCGCTGTGCGATGCCGTGACCGTCATGCGCGCCGGGCAGGTGGTGCTGGACTGCCCCATCGCCGACACCGACATCGACGGCCTGGCGCAGGCCATGGTCGGGCGCCGCGTGAACCTCGGGCGTGAGGGCGGGGGCCGGCGCGCCGGCGAGTTGCTGCTGCGCGCCCGCGACCTGTGCCTGGCCGATGCCTTCGGCGTGTCCCGCCTGACCGATGTCTCGCTGCAGCTGCACGCCGGCGAGATCGTGGGCGTGGCGGGCGTCTCGGGCAACGGGCAGAGCGAGCTGCTGGACGTGCTCTCGGGCCTCGTGCCGCCGGCGCGTGGTGAATTGCAGATCGGCACCCAGCACTTCTGGCCCGATGCCTGGATGAGCACCCGCCGTGCCCGCCAGCTGCGCGTGGCCCATGTGCCCGAGGACCGCCACCGGCGCGGCCTGGTGCTGCCGTTCGCGGCCTGGGAATCCAGCGTTCTGGGCTACCAGGACCGGCCCCGCTACAGCCTGCGCGGCTGGATGCGCCGGCGCGCCGTCCGCTCCGATTGCGCCTCCATGATGGAGCGCTACGACGTGCGCCCGCGCGACCCCCTGCTGCGCTCCAGCAAGTTCAGTGGCGGCAACCAGCAAAAGCTCGTCCTGGCGCGCGAAGCCGCGCCTGAGCCGCTGGTGCTGCTGGTCGGCCAACCCACGCGCGGCGTGGACATCGGCGCCATCGAGTTCATCCACGGCCGCCTGCGCGCCATGCGCGATGCAGGCGGGGCCGTGCTGGTGGTCTCTTCCGAGCTCGACGAAATCCTGGCGCTGTCCGACCGTGTGATCGTCATGAACGCCGGACGCATCGCCGGCGAGCTGCCGATCGCCGAGTGCAGCGAGCGCGCCCTGGGTTCGCTGATGGGTGGGGCATGAGTTCGAGTCCGGTCGATTTGCCGCGGTGGATGGACGTGGCCTTGCTGCCCGCCATCAACCTGGCCTTCGCCTTGCTGGTGGCCGGCATCGTGGTGACGGTGGTCGGCTTCCAGCCGGGGCAGGTGCTGGGCCTGCTGATCCAGGGCGCCTTCGGCTCCAAGGCCGGCCTGAGCTACACGCTGTACTACGCCACCACCTTCGTCTTCACGGGGCTGGCGGTCTCGCTGGCTTTTCACGGCGGGCTGTTCAACATCGGCGGCGAGGGGCAGGCCATCGTGGGCGGCCTGGGCGCGGGACTGGTGGCGCTGGCGCTGGACCAGCACCTGTCGGCCTGGCTGCTGCTGCCGCTGATGGTGCTGGCCGCAGCGCTGTTCGGCGCCGTCTGGGCGGCGGTGCCGGGCGCGCTGCAGGCCTGGCGCGGCAGCCACATCGTGATCACCACGATCATGTTCAACTTCATCGCCGCGGCGCTGCTGGGCTACCTGCTGGTAGGGCCGCTGAAAGAGCCCGGCAACATGACGCCCGAGAGCCGCGGATTCGGGCCCGCGGCGCACATGCCCGGCGTGCACGAGCTGCTGGCCCGCCTGGGCATCGAGTGGCCTCGCACGCCGCTGAACCTCACCGTCTTCATCGCCCTGGCCGCGGCGGTGTTGGTGTGGCTGGTGCTGTGGCGGTCACGCGGGGGCTATGCCTTGCGCGCCGTGGGCTTCGCGCCCGACGCGGCGCTCTATGCCGGCATACGACCGCGCCGGCTCACGGTGGTGGCCATGGCGGCCAGCGGCGCGCTGGCGGGACTGGTGGGTGTCAACGAGATCGCCGGGGTGCACGGCCGGCTGCTGTCGGACTTCGTGGCCGGAGCCGGCTTCGCGGGCATTGCCGTGAGCCTGATCGGTCGCAACCATCCGCTGGGCATCGTGCTGGCCGCGGTGCTCTTCGGCGCGCTGTACCAGGGCGGGGCCGAGCTGGCCTTCGAGATCAACGGCTTCTCGCGCGACATGGTGTTCATGATGCAGGGCCTGATCGTGCTGTTTGCCGGCGCCATGGCGCAGGTGGCCGCGCCCGCCCTGCAGCGCGTGGTGGTGTGGACGCACGCGCTGGGGGATGCCCGCGATGGATGAGGTGCTGATCGGCACGGTGGTCGGCAGCACCCTGCGGGTGTCGGTGCCGCTGATCCTGTGCGCCCTGGCTGGCGTGCTGAGCGAGCGCTCGGGCGTGATCGACCTCGGCCTGGAAGGCAAGATGCTGATGACGGCCTTCGCCACGGCCAGCGTGGGCGTGGCCACCGGATCGCTGCCGTTGGCGCTGGCCGCGGCGGTGGCGGTGGGCGTGGCCCTGTCGATGCTGCATGGCTACGCGTGCGTCAGCCACCGCGGCGACCAGGTGGTGCTGGGCATGGCCATCACCATGACTGCGGCGGGCCTGACGGTGGTGCTGGGCATCGCCTGGTTCGCCCAGGGGGGCCAGACCCCGCCCGTGCCCGATGGCGTGCGGTTGTCGCGATGGTTCGTGGGTGCGGGTGAATGGGTGGCCCAGGTGCCGCTGGTGGGCCGCGCGCTGGCGCTGGCCTTCTTCGGCCACAACGTGCTGGTGTACCTGTCTCTGGCGCTGGTGGGCGTCGTGTGGTGGCTGCTGGGTGGCACGCGCTTCGGCCTGCGCCTGATGGCCGCCGGCGAGAACCCGGCCATGGTCGATGCCGCGGGTGTCTCGGTCAAGCGTTTGCGCTATCAGGCCCTGGCGCTCAATGGCGTGCTCAGCGCGCTGGCCGGTGCCTACCTGGTGCTGGCGCAGAACCCGAGTTTCATCCCCAACATGGCCGCCGGGCGCGGCTACATGGCCCTGGCCGCCCTGATCTTCGGCAAGTGGCGGCCGCTGGGCGCCTTGTGGGCCTGCCTGCTCTTCGGCTTCCTGGACGCCGTGTCCATCCGGCTGCAGGGCGTGGACCTGCCGCCGGCCTTCTTCGGCGGCGGCCCGGTGCCGGTGCAGGCGATCCAGGCCCTGCCGTATATCCTGACGGTCGTGCTGCTGGCTGGCTTCATCGGCCATGCGGTGGCGCCGGCTGCGCTGGGGAGGCCCTATGTCAAGGAACGATGAAAGCCCGTCACCGCGGGCCGACGAAGCCCCCGGGCCCCTGCTGGCCGCGGCCCGGGCGGCGCGGGCGCAGGCCCATGCGCCCTACTCGCGCTTTGCCGTGGGCGCCGCCGTGCAGGACGAGCACGGCCGCATCCACGGCGGCTGCAACGTCGAGAACGCCGCCTACCCCCAGGGCTGGTGCGCCGAGACCTCGGCCCTGGCGGCCATGGTCATGGCCGGCGGCCGCCGAGTGACGGCCGTGGCGGTGTGCGGCGTCTCCGACCAGCCCGTGACGCCCTGCGGCGGCTGCCGGCAGAAACTCCGCGAATTCGCCGCCGACGATTGCCCGATCTGGATCGTCGACACCGAGACCGTCCTGGGCACCCACACGCTCGGGGCGCTGTTGCCCTTCAGCTTCGGGCCGGAGGTGTTGGCCCCCAAGCTCGCCAGCGCTCGCTACCCCCCAGGAGGGCCGTCCGCTGGCGGACCGGCGGAGCCGGATGCGCGGCGAGAAGCTTGATCTGGCGACAGCCATCATCGCGTTTGCGCACCTCGGAGAACCGCTTGAACACTTTGAACCTGACTGAATTTTCTCCGGCCCCCGCCGGCCCCGCCACGGCCATCGAGGCGACGGCCGCGCTGCTGCAGCAGCGGCTGGGGCCGGCGCCGGCCATCGCGGTCCTGCTGGGCACGGGTTGGGCGCCGTTCGCCGATCAGGTGCAGGGCGGCGCCGTGGTGCCTTATGCCGACCTGCCGGCCTTCCCGGTGCTGGGGGTGGGCGGGCACAGCGGCACGCTCAAGACCGGGCGGATCGGCAGCACCGCGGTGGCGGTGCTGGGCGGCCGCAAGCATGCCTACGAAACCGGCGAGGCCGACGGCATGAAGGGTGCGATCCGCAGCCTGGCCGCCTGGGGCGTGAAGGTGGTGGTGCAGACCAACGCGGCGGGCAGCATGGACCCGGCCATGCGGCCCGGCGAGCTCATGCTGATCAGCGACCACCTGAACATCTCGCAGCGCTCGCCGCTGTTCGGCGAGCCCGGCGACGGCCGCTTCATCGACATGGGCAACGCCTACGACCGCAGCCTGCGCGCGCAGGCCCGTGCCGCGGCCGACGCCACGGGGCACGGCTCGGCGCTGCACGAGGGCGTGTATGCCTGGTTCATGGGCCCGCAGTTCGAGACCCCCGCCGAGATCCGCATGCTGCGCACGCTGGGCGGCCACGCGGTGGGCATGAGAACGGTGCCCGAGACCATCCTGGCCCGCCACGCCGGCCTGCGCGTGCTGGCCCTGTCGCTGTTCACGAACATGGCTGCCGGTATGCAGGCCGAGGCCCTCAGCCACGCCCACACGCTGGCCACCGCCAATGCCGCCAGCGACCGCGCGGTGGCGGTGCTGGCTGCCGTGGTGCAAGCCCTGGAGCTCTGAGCGATGGATGCCGCCCAAGCCCAGGCCACCGCCCGCATCGCCCTGGCCTGCCTGGACCTGACCAGCCTGAACGACACCGACACCCCGGCCGACATCGAGAAGCTCTGCGCCAAGGCCCAGGGACCGCACGGCCCGACCGCCGCGGTGTGCGTGTGGCCGCGGTTCGCGGCATTGGCGCGCTCGCTGCTGCCGCCCGGCATCGCCGTGGCGGCGGTGGCCAACTTTCCGGACGGCAGCATCGATGTGCAGCGGGCCGTTCGTGATACGGGCCAGATCGTGCAGTCCGGCGCGCAGGAGGTGGACGTGGTGATGCCCTACCGCGACCTGCCGGCCGCACCCACGCTGCTGGCCGCGGTGCGCCGCGCCTGCGGCAGCCTGCGCCTGAAGGTGATCCTGGAAACGGGCGAACTGCAGGACCCGGCGCTCATCCAGCGGGCCTGCCGCATCGCGCTGGATGCCGGCGCCGACTTCCTCAAGACCAGCACGGGCAAGACCGCGCGCAGCGCCACGCCCGAGGCCGCCGTGCTGCTGCTGGAGGCCATCGCAGCCGACCCCGGCGCCCGCGATCGGGTGGGCTTCAAGCCGGCAGGCGGGGTTCGCACGGTGGCCGACGCCGCCGTGTACATCGCGCTGACCCGAGCGCACCTGGGCCCCACCGCCGTCACGCCGGCGCGCTTTCGCATCGGGGCCAGCGGCCTGCTCAGCGACATCGAGGCCGTGTTGTCGGGCGCGCACCGCCCCAGCCCGGGCAGCAGCTACTAGGCCGGGCGTGCAGGCGCCCGAGATCATCCGCGTCAAGCGCGACGGCGGCGCGCTGTCGGCCGCGCAGATCCACGCCTTCGCGCAGGGACTGGTGGACGGCAGCTGGAGCGACAGCCAGGCGGCGGCGATGGCCATGGCCATCCTGCTGCGCGGCATGGATGCGGCCGAGGCCGTGGCCCTGACCGAGGCCATGACCCATTCCGGCGATGTGCTCGACTGGTCGGGCGCCGGGCTGCCCGGCCCCGTCCTGGACAAGCACTCCACCGGCGGCGTGGGCGACAAGGTCAGCCTGATGCTGGCGCCGATGGTGGCGGCCTGCGGGGGCGTGGTGCCCATGATCAGTGGCCGCGGTCTGGGCCATACCGGCGGCACGCTGGACAAGCTGGAAGCGCTGCCGGGCTACCGCGTGGACGTGGATCGGGCCACCCTGCTCGCGGTGCTCCGCGGCGCGGGCTGCGCCATCGTCGGGGCCTCGGCCGACCTGGCCCCTGCAGACCGGCGGCTGTATGCCATCCGCGACGTCACGGCCACGGTCGAAAGCCTGCCGCTGATCACCGCCAGCATCCTGTCCAAGAAGCGTGCTGCCGGCTTGCAGGCGCTGGTGCTGGACGTGAAGGTGGGCAACGGCGCTTTCATGCCCGAGCCCGAGGCCGCCCGTGCCCTGGCGCGCAGCCTGGTGGACGTGGCCTGCGGCGCCGGCCTGCCCGCGCGGGCCCTGATCACCGACATGGGCCAGGTGTTGGGCGACACGGCTGGCCACGCGCTGGAGGTGCGGGAAGCCATCGACTACCTCACCGGCCGCCGCCGCGAGCCCCGGCTGCATCAGGTGACACTGGCCCTCACTGCCCACCTGTTGTGCCTGGGCGGCCTGGCGGCCGACCTGGCGGCGGCACAGGCGCTGGCCCAGCGTGCCCTGGACAGCGGCGCGGCGGCCGAGCGCTTTGCACGCATGGTGGCCGCCCTGGGCGGCCCTGCCGACGCACTGGCCGACACGGGCATGGGCAGCGCCCCCGTCCAGTGCGACGTGCCGGCGCCGGCCGCTGGCGTGCTGCTCGCGGCCGACGTGCGGGCCATCGGCCTGGCCGTGGGTGCGCTGGGCGGGGGCCGTTCCCGGCCCGGCGACCGCATCGACCCCCGCGTGGGTTTCAGCCACGTTCAGCCGCTGGGCACCGCCCTGCAGGCAGGCGAGCCGATGGCGCGCGTGCATGCCGCCAGCGCCGCCGCTGCACGGCAGGCCAGCCAGGCGCTGGCAGCCGCCTTCACGCTGGGGCCTTTGGGAAGCGTGCATGCCCCCAGGCCCGTCGTCTGCGAGGTGGTGGCCGCCGCATGACGCTGCCATGCCCGCGCCGACCGCACAAGCGCGGCGTGCCGAAGCAGGCCTGAACGCCGGATGCGCCTGTCGAATGCTAAGCTCGCCAATCATTTAGCTAAGCGAAGTATTGACGGCAGCCATGTCCCGATCCCTCACCGCTGTGCTCCGGCGCGTTCCCGGGCCGTCCGATCCCGCAGATCCTGCCGGCCCCGACGGCTGCGCGGCCGAAGTGCTGGAAGTGATGCCGGCCGTGATGGACGCCATGCGCGGCGCCATGCGGCACCAGGTGGGCGAGCAGCTCTCGGTGCCGCAGTTCCGCTGCCTGAACTTCATCACCCAGCGGCCGGGCAGTTCGGTCAGTGCGGTGGCGGCCTTCCTCGGGGTGACCGTGCCCACGGCCTCGGCCATGGTCGACCGGCTGGTTCGTGCCGGCGCGGTGGCACCCAGCACCGCGGCCGCCGACCGCAGGCGCTCCGAACTGCACGTGACGCCGGCGGGGCTGGCGCAGATCGAACACATTCGCCACGGGGCGAGGGTGGAATTCGCCCACGCGCTGGCCGGTTGCACGCCCGCCGAATTGAACGCGCTGCGCGACGGCCTGGCCGTCCTGCGCCGCGCCTTCCAGACTGCCTGACGCCATGTCCATCCTGCACGCCACCCTCCACGCATTCCCCATGAGCACGACGATGTTTCGCCTGAGTCCCTGGATGGCCTTCTTCGGGGCCTGCCTGCTGGTCGGTTGCAAGGGCAGCCCCGACGGTGCGGCCCCGCAGGGTTCGGCCGCTGCCTCGTCGGCCTCGACGCCGGCCCTGGCGGCCGCATCGGCACCGGGCCCGGCTGCTTCGGCGCCCCCGGTGGGCGTGACCACCGTGCGGGCCCAGCAGCGCGACCTGGCCGTGCTGATCACGGCCACCGGCACCGTGGCGCCGCTGTCCAGCGTGGACGTCCGTCCGCAGACCACCAGCCTGGTGACCAGGGTGCACGTCAAGGAAGGCCAGTTCGTGCGCAAGGGCGAGCTGCTCTTCACCCTGGACCCGCGCGCCGACGAAGCCAACGTCGCCAAGGCCCAGGCCCAGCTGGCCCGCGACCAGGCCGCCCTGGCCGATGCCCAACGCCAGCTCACCCGCAGCCGGGAGCTGCTGGCGCAGAACTTCATCTCGCAGGGAGCGGTGGACACCAACCAGACCCTGGTGGACTCGCAGCAGGCCGCCCTGGCTTCCGACCGCGCCGCGCTGGACGCCGCAAAGCTGGGCCTGTCGTACACCCGCATCACTGCCCCGGGTTCGGGCCGGCTGGGCACCATCGTGGTCTACCCCGGCAGTTCGGTGCAGGCCAACCAGACCACCCTGGTCAGCATCACGCAGCTCGACCCGATCAGCGTGGCCTTCAGCCTGCCGCAGCGCAACCTGGGCGACGCCCTGGCCGCGCTCAAGGACGGCGGTGCGGCGGTCACCGCCACGCAGCCCGATGGCGGCGGGACGACCAGCGGGCGCCTGCAGTTCGTCGACAACGCGGTGGATGCCGGCTCGGGTACGGTGCGCGTCAAGGCGGTGTTCGAGAATCCGCAGGGCAAGCTCTGGCCCGGCGCCTTCGTCAACGTGGCCATGACGGCGCGCACGCTGAAGGGCGCCGTGGTCGTGCCGCAGGCGTCCATCATCCAGACGGCCCGCGGGCCCATCGTGTATGCGGTCAAGGAAGGCACGGCGGCGCCGCGGCCGGTGCAGGTGATCTACGCCCAGGGCGATGACGCCGCCGTGAATGGGGTCAAGCCGGGCGAGCGTATCGTGCTGGACGGCCGGCAGAACCTGCGGCCGGGCGTGCCCGTCGTCGAGCGCGAGCGCCCCGCCGGCGCGCGTCCGGGCGGTGCCGGGACCGGGGCTGCGGCCGGCGCTGCTTCCGGCGCTGCCAGCGGGGCCCCCGGCACGGCCAGCGCCACCGTCAAGGGAGCACCTTCGCCATGAATCTGTCCGAGCTGTTCATCCGCCGTCCGGTGATGACGGTGCTGCTGAACCTGGCCATCGTGCTGGCCGGCGTCATCGGCTACCGCAGCATTCCGGTGGCTGCCTTGCCGAGCTACGACACGCCCGTCATCAACGTGTTCGCGGCGCTGCCGGGCGCCAGTCCCGAGACCATGGCCAGCTCGGTGGCCCTGCAACTCGAAAAGCAGTTCCAGACCATCCCCGGCCTGAAGACCATCAGCTCCACCAGCACGCTGGGCAACACCTCGCTGACGCTGGAGTTCGACGAAGGCCGCAACGTCGACGCCGCGGCCGTCGACGTGCAGGCCGCCCTGCTGCGGGCACAGCGCTCGCTGCCCCAGGACATGACCCAGCCGCCGGCTTACCGCAAGGTCAACCCGGCCGACGCGCCGGTGCTGCTGATCGCCCTGACCTCGCCCTCGCTGGCGCCGTCGGACCTGCAGGACTACGCCGAGCACCTGATCTCCCCGGCCCTGTCCACCATCGACGGCATCGCGCAGGTCAACGTCTATGGCCAGAAGCGTTTCGCGGTGCGCGTGCGCGTGCAGCCCGACGCGCTGGCCGCGCGCAACATCGGCCTGGACGAGCTCAGCTCGGCGCTGCGCCTGGCCAACGTCAACACCCCCATGGGCACGCTGGACGGCCCCCGGCAGACCCTCACGCTGCAAGCCAACCGGCAGCTGCGCAACGCGGCCGACTTCTCCGATCTCATCGTCAGCCAGCGCGGCGGCAACACCGTGCGGCTGAAGGATGTGGCGCAGGTGGAAGACAGCGTGGAAAGCGTCAAGAGCTGGGCCACGCTGAACGGCGAGAACTCCATCACCCTGGCCATCCAGCGCCAGCCGGGCGCCAACACCGTGCGCGTGGTGGATGCGGTGCGCGCCGCGCTGCCCAATCTGAAGAGCCAGATGCCGGCCTCGGTGAACATGACGCCGGTGAACGACCGCTCGGTGTCCGTGCGCGACGCCCTGCACGACGTGTCCCTCACGCTGATGGGCACCATCGCCTTGGTGGTGCTGGTGATCTTCCTGTTCCTGCGGCGTTTCGTGGCCACCGTCATCCCCACCTTGTCGCTGCCGGTGTCGCTGGTGGGCGCCGTGGCGCTGCTCTGGGGCTTGAGCTACAGCCTGGACAACATCTCGCTGCTGGGTCTGACGCTGGCCGTGGGCCTGGTGGTGGACGATGCCATCGTGATGCTCGAGAACATCATCCGCCACGTCGAAGAGGGCATGCCGCCGTTCCAGGCGGCGCTGCGCGGCTCGCGCGAGGTGGGCTTCACCATCATCTCCATCTCCACCTCGCTGGTGGCGGTGTTCATCCCGATCTTCTTCATGCCCGGCGTCATCGGCCTGCTATTCCACGAATTCGCCGTGGTGGTGGCGCTGTCCATCCTGGTCTCGGCCTTCGTGTCGCTGACCCTGGTGCCGATGCTGGCCAGCCGCTTCCTGACCGACGAAGGCCACAAGAAGCCGCCGGGCTTCCTGGTGCGTGGTTTCGAGCGTGGTTTCGACCTGCTGCTGGCCGGCTACAGCCGCACGCTGGACGTTGCGCTGCGCCACCGCGTGGTGGTGCTGATGGTCGCCCTGCTGACCTTCATCGCCACCGTGTGGCTGTTCACCGTCATCCCCAAGGGCTTCTTCCCCGAGGAAGACATCGGCCAGATCCAGTGCAGCACCGAAGCCGGCGAGGACACCTCGTTCCCCGAGATGGTCCGCCTGCAGGAGCGTGCGGCGGCCATCGCCCGTGCCGACCCGAACGTGGCGGCGGTGAGCTCCTTCAACGGCGGCAGCGGTTCGCAGAACACGGGCCGCATGTTCATCACGCTCAAACCCCGCCAGGACCGGCAGGCCATGAAGGGCGTCGTGGAGGGGCTGCGGCGCAAGTTCCGCGAGGTGGCCGGCCTGAACGTGTTCATGCGGCCGGTGCAGAACCTGCAACTGGGCGGGCGCCCGAGCAAGGCGCAGTTCCAGTACATCCTGCAGAGCATCCGTGCCGACGAGCTCAACGATTGGGCCGTGAAGCTGCAGGACAAGCTGCGCGCCGATCCGCTGTTCCGCGACGTCACCAGCGACGCTCAGCTGCGCGCGCTGCAGGCGCAGCTGCGCATCGACCGCGACCGTGCCAACGTGCTGGGCGTGTCCATCGACGCGGTGCGCACCGCGCTGTACAGCGCCTTCGGCGAACGCCAGGTCAGCACCATCTACCTGCCCACCGACAGCTACCAGGTGATCATGGAGGTCTCGCCCGACGCCAAGCAGGACGAGCGGGCCTTCGGCGGCATCTACGTGCGGTCGTCCACGGGCGCGCTGGTGCCGCTGTCGGCCTTCACCACGGTCGAGCGCACGGTGGGTGCCACGGCCATCAACCACGTGGGGCAACTGCAGGCGGTGACGGTCTCGTTCAACCTCGCGCCCGGGGCGGCGCTGGGCGATGCCACGGCCCACATCGACCGGGCGCGCGAGGACATCCGCCTGCCGGCGTCGATCATCGCCACCTACGGCGGCGACGCGGCGGTGTTCAAGAGCTCGCAGGGCAGCCAGGCCATCCTGATCGTGGCCGCGCTGCTGGTGATCTACGTGTTGCTGGGCGTGCTGTACGAGAGCTACATCCACCCCATCACCATCCTGGCCGGCCTGCCCTCGGCCGCGGTGGGCGCGCTGGCCACCCTGATGCTGTTCGGGCAGGATCTGACGCTGATCGCCACTATCGGCATCCTGCTGCTGATCGGCATCGTGAAGAAGAACGCGATCATGATGATCGACTTCGC
>CAIJPE010000413.1 GCA_903822435.1 uncultured beta proteobacterium
ATGCCGTAGGCGTCTTCCTCCATCTCGCAGCCCGGGTACCACACGTGGAAGGCCAACTGCTTGGTGGTCTTCTCGATCACCGGCAGGCCGATGCGGCGGTTCTCACCACCCTCCGTCCAGCGATAAAGGGCCGGCAAGGCATCGAACTCGCCCTTGATCGGCCAGTAGGCGCCAATGGCCGAATCCGGCCGCTGCACCAGCCAGACGCGCAGCACTTCCTGCAGATGCATGGCGCGCTGGTGGCGGTCGATCAGGCTCTGGCGCTCAGCCTGCAACTGCCGACGCAGGAGCTTCTTGTCGCGCGAGGGCTCCAGGGAAGGCATGTCGAGGCTCATGCCCCTATTGTCGCGCCTGCGCCGGCGGTTGCTGCACCAGGCTGAAACTTGCCTGCGGCCAGCCTTCGAGCACCCAGCGCGAGCCAGGCGGCAGGGCCAGGCTTTCGCCGGCGCCCAGCCAATGGTCTTCGGCCTGCGTGGCCACGTCGGTGCGCGTGGCCCAGACCCGGCCATCACCCACCAGCAGCCAGCGCGCCGTGGCCTGGGCATCGAGTGTCGCGGCGCGGTGGGGCGCCAGGCAGCCCGCCCACGGGGCTTCGTTTTGATGCACGTTGGACATCGCTCGTGAATTCATCACGGTCTCTCCAGCAGATTTTCGACACAGGAGAATCATCGGGTTTTCACCCCCTTCCGTCCAATGCGGTCTGGGACCGTGATTGATAATGTTTGAACATGAATACACCACGCCACCGCCCCCTGGCCATCGGGCCCCTGCGGGCCTTCGAGGCCGTGGCGCGCCGCCTGAGCTTCCGGGCTGCGGCCGAAGAGCTGCACCTGACGCAGCCGGCCATCAGCCGGCAGATCCGCGGCTTCGAAGACGAGCTCGGCACGGCCCTGTTCCTGCGCGGCACGCGCCATGTCGAGCTCACCGGCGCCGGCGTGGCCCTGCTGCGCACGGTGGAGCCGCTGCTGGCGCAACTCGACGGCACGGTGCGTCACATCCGGGTGGCCCAGCGCCGCCAGCCCGTGGGCGTGACCACTTTTGCCTCTTTCGCCTCGATGTGGCTGCTGCCGCAACTGCAGGGTTTCCAGACGGCCAACCCGGAGTCGGATATCCGCATCTCGGCCAACGACGAGTTCGCGGAGGCGGACGACCCCGAGGTCGATCTCGGCCTGCGCTACTGCCGGCCCGAGGACGCGCCGCCGGGCTCCACGCAGCTCTTCGGCGAGGTGCTGACCCCCGTGGCCAGCCCTGCACTGCTGGCGCGGCTGCCGGTGCAGACCCCGGCCGACCTGGCGCACCACACGCTGCTGGAAGAAGACGACCACAAGCCCAGCGCGGAGTACGTCAGCTGGCGGCGCTGGCTCGACCAGCATTCGCCGGCCGGGCTGGAACCGCGCGGCTGGATTTACCTGAACTTCACCTACCAGCGCATCCAGGCTGCCCTGGCCGGCCAGGGCGTGGCGCTGGCGCGCATGGCCCTGGCCATCGAATCCATCCAGCGCGGCGACCTGGTGGAGCCCTTCGGCACGTCCATGCGCATCGTCTCGCCCTATGCGTATTGGCTGGTGCGATGGCCCGTGCGGCGCGAGCGACCGGTGGTCGCCGCCTTCGAACGCTGGATCCTGGCCCGGGCCGAAGCCACCCGCGCTGCGCTGGCCGACCAGAGCCCGGCATGACCAACCGCAAGCGACCCCGTGGCGGCCTGCGCTAGATTCGGACACCATGTTCAATCCCTTGACACGCCCCGCCCTGGCCGCCGGCCTGCGCCTGGCCGGGCTGCTGTTCAGCGCCGCGCTGCTGGGGTCCGCGTGGCCGCACCCCGCGGCCGCGCAAACGGGCGACGACGTGGTCGTGCAGGCCCGCGACGCCTTCCGCAAGAAGGACCGCGCAGCCCTGGCCAATGCCCGAATGGCCATCAACCAGGCCCGCCATCCCCTGGCGATGTGGGTGGAGTACTGGGAGCTGAGCAACCGGCTGCCGGAAGCCCAGCAGGCCGAGCTGGAGGGCTTCGATGCGCGCTGGCCGGGCACCTACGTGGAAGACCGGCTGCGCAACGATTGGCTGCTGGAGCTGGGCAAGCGCCGTGACTGGGCCAACCTGCGCACCGAGTACGCGCGCTTTCGGATGAACGACGACCGCGAGGTCACCTGCTATGCGCTGGTCGGCCAGTTCCTGGAAGGGAAAGACGTGCGCGCCGCGGCGCGTGCCGCCTGGCTCGCGCAGAAGGACATCGACGACGGCTGTGTGCTGCTGTCCCGCACCCTGTACGAGGCCAAGGTCTTCGATGCCGACGATGTCTGGCCCGTGGCTCGCCTGGCGGTCGAGAACAACCGCCCACGCGTGGCCCGGGCCGCGGTATCCCTGCTCAGCCCCGCGCTGGGTGCGGCCGTGGGCGAGCTGTTCGACAACCCGGTGCGTTTCCTGGCCCGCAAGCCCCCGGGCACACCCAAGACCAGCCACGAACTGGCCTTGCTGGCCCTGATGCGCATGGCCGCGAACGACCCGGAATACGCGGCCGGGCAGCTCGACAGCACCTGGGGCCAGAAGCTGCCCGTCGCGCTCACCGCCACGGCCTGGGCCCAGGTGGGCAAGCAGGCTGCGCTCAAGCTGCTGCCGCAGGCGCCGCACTTCGCGCGCCGTGCCTGGTTGTTCTGGGACGCCGCGGCCCTGCCCAGCGTGGCGCCGCCCTGGAGCGACGAGCTGCTGGCCTGGCACGCGCGTGCAGCCCTGCGCCAGCCCGCCAGCGAAAAGGACCGATGGACCCTGCTGGAACGGTCCATCGACGCCATGTCACCGGCCGAGCAGCGCGATGCCACCTGGGTCTACTGGCGAGCCAGGGCGCTGACGGCCACGGCCGCGCCGGGCGCCGAGGGAGACGCCGACCGGCTTGCAGCCCGCCACGCACTGGAGTCGATCGCCCCGCAGATGAGCTTCTACGGCAAGCTGGCCAGCGAGGAACTCGGCGGCCGCCCCCTGATGCCCACCTTGCCGGCGCCGCAAACGGCCACCGAGCGCGAGGCCGCCCGTGCCCAGCCCGGCCTGGTGCGCGGCCTGCAGATGATCGGCCTGGGCTTGCGCGGCGAGGGCATCCGCGAGTGGAATTACTCGTTGCGGGGCATGAGCGACCGCGAGTTGCTGGCAGCCGCCCAGTGGGCCTGCGAACGCGAGGTCTACGACCGCTGCATCAACACCAGCGAGCGCGCCCGCACCGAGGTCGACGTGACCCTGCGCTATCCCATGCCCTTTCGCGAGCAGATGGTGGGACGGGCGCGGGAGGCGGGCCTGGACCCGGCCGTGCTCTACGGCCTGATCCGGCAGGAATCGCGCTTCGTCACCGACGTGCGGTCCAACGTGGGCGCCTCGGGCCTGATGCAGCTGATGCCGGCCACGGCCCGCTGGACGGCGCGCAAGATCGGCCTGGACTTCAGGCCCGAGCAGGTGACCGACCGCGACGTGAACCTGCGCCTGGGCTCGGCCTACTTCAAGCGCGTGCTCGATGATTTCGGCGGCTCCCTGCCGCTGGCCACCGCGGCCTACAACGCCGGCCCCGGCCGGCCCCGCCGCTGGCGCGAAAGTCCGGCCGTCATGGAGCCGGCCGCCTGGGCCGAGAGCATCCCCTTCAACGAAACCCGGGACTACGTCAAGAAGGTGCTTTCCAACAGCGTCTACTATGCAGCGCTGCTGGGCGGGCCTCCGCCGGCCGCAGCGGCCACGGGCTCGGCACCATCGGGCCCGGTGGCCGCACCCAGTCCAGGCACCACGCTCAAGGCCCGCCTGGGCCCGCCCATCGGCATGCGCGAACCCGCTCCCGGCCCCTCCGATCGCGATCTTCCCTGACTTCGGCAACCCCATGAAAACCATCCTCGTCCTCGGCGGTACCGGCTTCGTGGGGCGCGCGGTGTGCGCCCGCCTGGTCAATCGCAGCGGTGGCGCCGACGGCCGCATCCTCGTGCCCACGCGGCGGGCCCAGCATGGCAACCGCGTGCGCTCGCTGCCCACGGTGGACCCGGTGCCGGCCAACGTGCACGACGACGCCGAACTGGCCCGCCTGGTAGCCGGCTGCGACGCCGTGATCAACCTGGTGGCGATCCTGCATGGCAGCGCCGCCGACTTCCAGCACGTGCACGTGGCGCTGCCACGGCGACTGGCCCAGGCCTGCAAGGCCGCCGGCGTGCGCCGCCTTGTGCATGTCAGCGCCCTGGGCGTGGGGCCCGGCGCGCCCTCGAACTACCTGCGCAGCAAGACCGAAGGCGAAGCCGTGTTGACCGCAGCCGACCTGGCGCTGACGCTGCTGCGGCCTTCGGTCATCTTCGGCGAGGAAGACCGCTTCCTCAATGTCTTTGCCAGCCTGCAGAGCGTGGCGCCCATCATGCCGCTGGCCTGCAGCGGCGCGCGCTTCCAGCCGGTGTGGGTCGACGACGTGGCCGAGGCCGTCGTCCGCTGCCTGGACCGGTCCGAAACCATCGGTCAGACCTACGAGTGCGTGGGCCCCACCGTGTACACGCTGTCCGAGCTGGTGGCCTTCGCCGGCCGCTGGTCGAGCCAGGCGCGCATGCAGTTCCCTCTGCCCGACTTCCTGGGCCGGCTGCAGGCGCTGGCCATGGAAATGCTGCCCGGCGAGCCGCTGATGTCACGCGACAACCTCGATTCGATGAAGGTGCCCAACGTGGCCACCGGCCAGCTGCCCGGGTTGTCCGACCTGGGCATCACCGCCTCGGCCATGGAAGCCATCGCACCGAGCTACCTGGGCAGCGGGCATGCCCGGGCGCGGCTGGACCGCTGGCGCGCTGCCGCCGGCCGCGAGTAGGCCCGCGCCGACCCACCGATGCGTCCGGCGCATCGGGCCGATGACAAAGCCGCATCCCGCTGCGTGCGTGGTGCCCGTAGCATCCCCCACCACACCCCTTGAGCGGAGCAGGCCATGCAATTGGTGATCGGCAACAAGAACTACTCGTCCTGGTCGATGCGGCCCTGGGTGCTGATGCGCCAGCTCGGCCTGCACTTCGAGGAAGTCAAGCTGCGCTTCGACTTCGCGCCGCATTCGGCCTTCCGTCGCGCCGTGGCGCACTACAGCCCCGCCGGGCTGGTGCCGGTGCTGCTGGACGACGACTTCGCGGTGTGGGACACCCTGGCCATCTGCGAATACCTGAGCGACAAGTTCCCCGGCCACGGCGTGTGGCCCGATGACATGCGGCAACGCGCCCGGGCCCGCAGCCTGGCGGCCGAGATGCACGCGGGCTTCCGGTCCCTGCGCAACCACTGTCCGATGAACATCGAAGCCCGGCTGCCCGAGGTGGGCGCGCGCCTCTGGGCCGAGCATGAAGAACTGCGCAACGATGTGTCGCGCATCGAGCTGGCGTGGGCGGACGCACTGCTGGCCAGCGGCGGGCCCTTCCTGTTCGGCGAGTTCAGCGCGGTCGACGCCATGTTCGCGCCGGTGTGCACGCGCCTGAAAACCTACGCCCTCCCGGTGCCGGCGCTCTCGCAGGCCTACATCCAGCGCGTGCTGTCCACGCCAGGCGTGGCCGCCTGGATCACGGATGCCCTGGCCGAGAAGGACTTCCTCGATTTCGAGGAGCCCTACCGCCAGCACCGGTGACGGCAGCCTTCTACGTCGTGGGCGGGGCGGTGCGCGACGCCCTGCTCGGCCTGCCCAGCAGCGACCGCGACTGGGTGGTGGTGGGCGCGACGCCCGAAGCGCTGATCGCCCAGGGCTACAAACCCGTGGGCAAGGACTTTCCGGTCTTCATCGACCCCCGCACCGGTGAGGAAGTGGCCCTGGCCCGCACCGAGCGCAAGACCGCCCCGGGCTACCACGGCTTTGCCTTCCATGCCGCGCCGGAGGTCACGCTGGAGCAGGACCTGGCGCGGCGCGACCTGACCATCAACGCCATCGCCCAGGCCGCCGACGGCACGCTGGTCGACCCGAAAGTGCAGCCCCCACCGTGCCCGTTCCAGTGACGGCGGCAGCGGTGTTGGCCGTTGCTGATCCCGCCTCTGATCAGCCCCTCGAAAGGTAACCCATGAACACGCAGGTCATTATGGCTCCCCAATCTCGCAGCAACACCAATCCGGCCTTCACCGGTGCTGCGTTGGCACTCCTCGCGGTTGCTGCCTTTCCCAATCTCGCCCTCGCCCAGACCGTCACCGGCGGTGCGTCCCCCGCGACGATGATCAACAACATCTGCACCTTCATCCTCGGCCCGTTTGGCCAATCCCTCGCCGTGCTGGGCATTATTGGCATCGGCCTATCCTGGATGTTCGGCCGCGTCTCGCTCGGTCTCATCGCGGGCGTGATCGGCGGCATCGTGATCATGTTCGGGGCCTCCTATCTCGGCTCCACCCTTACCGGCGGCGCAGGTTGATGACCCCGCGACTGGAAGACGACACGCTGTATCTGGCGGCGACG
>CAIJPE010000414.1 GCA_903822435.1 uncultured beta proteobacterium
CCGCCAAGAACGTCAAGCCGGCCACACCCCACACCCTGCGCCATGCTTTCGCCACCCACTTGCTGGAGGCAGGCTACGACATCAGGACTGTGCAGGAGTTGCTTGGCCATACCGACGTCGCCACGACCATGATCTACACCCACGTGCTCAACCGTGGTGGCCTGGGCGTGCGCAGTCCTTTGGACAAGTGACGGCCCCAGGCGGGAGCGGCAGCGCAAGGGCTGGAGCGCTGCAGACGCGACCGCGCGCACCCAGGTTGCGAGATTCGCGCCGGGTCCTGGACCACTGCGGCGTAGCCTCCCCAGCCCGCGATCCCGGGCTCGGGAGTAGGACACGCTATGCTGCAGTCAGCTCCGGCGTCCTGACTGCGTCGCGTAAGGGATGGCCGCCCGTCCGGGCCGAGACGACGTCGCAGACGTTGGCTCGACGCGCAACGCAACAGCCCGGCCTCGCGCAGCGGGGACACGCCCGGGCTGACACGCATCCTGCGTCAACACCGCCTCACCGAACCGGGCCCCATCTTCCATCGTCCGCTCCCGCGCCAGGCCTTACAACCCAGCTGACCTCAAAGCTCGCCCGCAGCTCAAACCTCGGAACCGAAGCGCCCTTCCCCCGATTAGCCTGGACCCACGGGTCGTCGAGCTCACGGTCACGCGCATGGCTGTCCCCCGACCTCGCCGCCAAAGCCGATCCAGACGGCCACGCTGAACAGATTGCTCATCGGCAGCCGGACGATCATGTCGGTCCATACGCCACCTTGAACGTCGGACTCTCATCGATTCGGCCTTTGCGCCGGTCGTACATGCGCGTGGTCGAGATGCTGGCGTGGCCGAGCCACTCCTGCACCATGCCCATATCGGCGCCGTGGTCCAGCGCGTTTGTTGCGGCAGTCGCTCGCAGGGCATGCGCGCCCACCTGAAATCCCAGTGCGGCAGAGTAGCCGCGCACGAGCTTGTAAACCCCGTCTGAGGAGATCGCCTTGACCCCACCCGGAGCGCGGCCCCGATGAAGGGGCCTGAACAGCGCACCTTGCTCGTCGCTCCCATGACCAGCGGCCAACAGATATTCGCCCACCAACCGGCCAGCCTCGGGATGCAAGGGCAGGTAGCGGGCCTTGCCGCCCTTGCCCGACACCTTGAGGTGCGTCACGCCGCGCCGCATCTGCTTGCAGTCCTTGACCTTCAGGCGACACACCTCATCCCGGCGCAACGCGTGAAAGAGCAAGGTGGCCAATATCGCGCGATCCCGCCTGCCCTTTAGAGAGTCTCCATCCGGGACATTCATCAGCAGAAGCGCCTGTTGCTCACCCAGCGAGGGCGTCTTCCCTTCATAGCTTTCGACCGCCGGGCGCTGGACCCCCTTGACTGGGTTGTGAGTGATGGCATTGCGCTCGCACAGGTACTCGAAAAGCGATGAAAGCGCCGCAAGGCGATGCCGGATGGTTTGGCTGCTCAAGGACGGAACCCGACCGGCCAGGTCACTGCGCCAGGCGATGACGTGGGAACGTGTCACCGCAGGGAACTCACCAGCTTGCGCGATGCCCGTGAAGCGCATGAAGTCCCGCAGCGCGTGCTCGTAGGCCCGTCGGGTCGCTGCATTGCCCAGATTGGCGAACCACTCCGCTTCTGCAGGAACGTCTGAAAGACGTTGGAACTGGTCGGCGG
>CAIJPE010000415.1 GCA_903822435.1 uncultured beta proteobacterium
AACTGGTGCCCAAGCGCCTGGGGCAGATGTACCCAGAGACCGTGGCCCGCCTGGTGGCACGGCCGATGAACTTGCTGTCCACCGCCACGCGCCCGCTGGTGACCGTGCTGAGCATGACCACCCAGGGCATCCTGCGCCTGATGGGCATCCGCGGCGGGCCTTCACGGGCGGTGACCGAGGAAGAGATCGCCGCCAGCCTGGAAGAGGGCGTGGACGCCGGCGTGATCGAGGCGCAGGAGCACCAGATGGTGCGCAACGTGTTCCGCCTGGACGACCGCCAGATCGGTTCGATGATGATCCCGCGGGCCGAGATCGTGTGGCTGGACGTGGCCGATCCGCTGGACAAGCTGCTGCAGTGCATCGCCGACAGCGGGCACACCCGATTCCCGGTGTGCCGCGGCTCGCTGGACGACGTGCAGGGCGTGCTGGGCGTGACGAGCCTGCTGCAGCCCCTGGCGCGCGGCGAGACCCCCTTGCTGACCGAGCACATGGCCCCACCGGTGTTCGTCCCCGAGACGCTGTCGGGGATGGAGCTCCTGGAGCACTTCCGCAGCGACGGCACCGACATCGTCTTCGTCGTGGACGAATACGGCGCCGTGCAGGGCGTGATCACCGAGCGTGACCTGCTCGAGGCCATCACCGGCGAGTTCGGCGCGCCCAGCGACGAGGACGCCTGGGCCATCCGCCGGGCCGACGGCAGCTGGCTGCTGGACGGCCTGATTCCGGTGCCCGAACTCAAGGACCGCCTGGAGATTCGCACGCTTCCCGAGGAAGACCGAGGCCGCTACAACACCCTGGCTGGCATGATCATGCTCTTGCTGGGGCGCCTGCCCAGGACCACCGACACGGTCGAGTGGGAAGACTGGCGCTTCGAGGTCGTCGATCTCGATGGCAAGCGCGTCGACAAGGTGCTCGTAGAGCGCATCACCCCCCCTGGAGAAGAAACTTGATCAACCAGAACCTGCACCGGCAGCCGACGGCGCTGGACAGCACCCAGCACCGCAACGTGAAGCTGCGCCTGCCTATCACCGATTGGTCGCTAGCCGACAAGCTCAACGCCATGTTCGTGGCGGCCGCGGAATTCGGCGACGTCTGCCGTGAGTTCCCCATCGTTTTCGTGCGGGCCGGCAAGGAACCGGACGGCAGTGATGCCATCGCCCCCATCGCGGTGTTCGGCCTGACCGAGCACCAGAACCTCTATCTCAGCGGCGAGCGCTGGCGCGCGCAGTACATGCCGGCCATCCTGCGGGCCTACCCGTTCTGCATCGCCCGCCTGGACGACGAGCGCTTCGCCGTGTGCCTGGACACCGCCTACGCCGGCACGAGCGTGGTCGAAGGCCAGCCCCTGTTCGAGGCCGACGGCCAGCCGGCCGAACTGCTCAAGGGCATGACCACGCACCTGGAAACCCTGGAAGGCGAGGTTCAGCGCACGCGCCTGGTGGGCAAGCGCCTGCTGGAATTGGGCGTGCTGCGCGACATGCGCTTCGACGTGACGCTGCCCGACGGCCGCCAACATGCGGTGGACGGCTTCCTGACGGTGGACGACCAGAAGATGACCGAGCTGCCCGACGAGGTGGTGTGCGAGCTGCACCGCAACGGCATCCTGGGCCTGGTGCACCTGCACTGGGTGTCGCTGGGCAACATGCGCCGCCTGGTGGATTGGCACGTCGAGCGCACGGCCGTTACCCACGCCCCCGCGCCGGCGACCAACGGCGCCGCCCCCGCGCTGTCCTGACCCACCCGAAGTCCGGGGTCAGGCCTCAGGGTTTGCCCGGACTTTCGTCCCCTGGGGTGCGATTTAGTATGCAACTTGTATACAGAACGCATTGCCAAGGGGTGCCATGTTTCCTTTGAACGCCTGGTATGCAGCCGCCTACGACGTGGAAGTGGGGCGTGCTCTGCTGCCGCGCCGCATCTGCGACATCGGTATGGTCTTCTACCGCAGGACGGACGGCCTGCCGGCTGCGCTGGAAGACGCCTGCTGGCACCGTCTGCTGCCACTCTCCCTGGGCCGGCTCGAAGGCGATGAGGTGGTGTGCGGCTACCACGGTTTGGTATTCAATGACCAAGGTCGTTGTACACATATGCCCTCTCAGCAGACGCTCAACCCCTCGGCTTGCGTGCGCGCCTTCCCGGTGGTGGAGCGGCACCGTTTCCTGTGGGTGTGGCCCGGCGACCCCGCCCTGGCCGACCCGGCCCTGGTGCCCGACCTGCACTGGAACGACGACCCCGCCTGGGCGGGTGACGGCAAGCGCATCGGCGTGAAGTGCGATTACCGCCTGGTGATCGACAACCTCATGGACCTCACGCACGAGACCTTCGTGCACGGCAGTTCCATCGGCAACCGGGCCGTGGCCGAGGCGCCTTTCGTGGCCACGCACGGTGACCGCACCGCCACCGTCACGCGGTGGATGGAAGACATCGAGGCGCCGCCTTTCTGGGCCGGACAGATCCGCCATGCCCTGGGCTGGCAGGGCCGGGTGGACCGCTGGCAGATCATCCGCTTCGAGGCGCCCGGAACGGTCAGCATCGACGTGGGCGTGGCCGCTGCCGGCACGGGCGCGCCGCAGGGCGACCGCAGCCAGGGCGTGACCGGCATGGTCCTGAACACGATCACGCCCGAAACCGCCGGCAGCTGCCACTACTTCTGGGCCTTTGCCCGCAACTACAGCCTGCACGAGCAGCGGCTGACGCACGAACTGCGCGAAGGCGTGGCCGGCATCTTCCGCGAAGACGAGGCCATCCTCGAAGCCCAGCAGCGGGCCATCGACGACCACCCCGGCTACCGCTTCTACAACCTGAACATCGACGCCGGGGCGATGTGGGCCCGCAAGATGATCGACGGCATGCTTCAGCGCGAGCGCACCGTGATCCCGTTGCGGGCGGCCTGAACCCATGGCCACGCTGCAGGCCGAAAGGCCCACCCCGGCCGCCGAGGCGCCCGGCGAGTCCAACCAGACCGTCAAGGCCCAGCTGCGCCTGCGCGAGCTCGTGCTGGGCGGCGAGCTGCCCGCCGGCGCCCGCCTGGCCGAGCTGGCCCTGGTGGAGCGGCTGGGCGTCTCGCGCACGCCGGTTCGCGCCGCGCTGCAGGCGCTGAAAGACGAGGGCCTGCTGGATGCGCTGCCGGGCGGAGGCTACGCCGTCAAGGCCTTCAATGAAACCGAGGTGCGCGATGCCATCGAGGTGCGTGGCACGCTGGAGGGCCTGGCGGCGAGGCTGGCTGCCGAGCGCGGTGCGCCGGCCTCCCTGCTGGCCCAGGCCCGCGCCTGCCTGGACGCCATCGACGCGCTGCTGACCCCGTCCGCGCTGAGCAGCGCCTCGTTCGGCGGCTACGTGGATGCCAATGCGGCGTTCCATGGTCTGTTGTGCGCGATGGCCGGCAGCAGCGTGCTCAGCCGCCAGGTCGAGCGCGCGGCGGCACAGCCCTTCGCCTCACCCAGCGCCTTCGTGATGACGCAGCACGCCGGACCGCAGACACGCGACCGGCTGGTGGTGGCGCAGGCCCAGCACCGCGCGGTGCTGCAGGCCGTCGAACAGCGCGAAGGCGCAAGGGCCGAGGCCGTCATGCGCGAGCACGCCCGCATCGCGCACCTGGGGCTGAGCGATGCCCTGGCCACCCGCCAGGGCGATGCCGGCGTGCCCGGCGTGGCCCTGATCCGGCGGGGTGGACGGTCATGAGGGGCACACGGTCATGAAGCTCGACGAGCGCTGGGCCGATGCCGTGGTGGACTCGGTACAGCCGCTGAGCCCCACCGTCCGCGGCCTTCGGCTGCGGCCGGCACAGGGCGTGCAGCCCTGGACGCTGGGCAGCCATGTGCGCGTTCAGGTGCAGGTGGATGGCCGTGAAGAGGTGCGCTCGTATTCGCTGGTCGGCCTGCCGCAGGACAGCCTGGCTGCCGGCTGTTGGCAGATCGCGGTCAAGCGGGCGGAACCGGGCCGCGGCGGTTCGCGGGCCATGTGGCAGCTGCAGCCCGGCGACCGTCTGCGCGTGGCCGGCCCCGACAACCACTTCGGCCTGGCCCCTGCCACCGCCGGTGCGGCCCATCGGCCGGTGCTGCTGGTGGCCGGCGGCATCGGCATCACCCCCTTGCTGGGCATGGCCCAGTTCCTCGCGGCCCAGGGCGCGCCGGTGCGCCTTTGCTACGCCGTGCGCGAGCCGGCCGAGCTGGTCTGGGTCGATACCTTGCGCAGCGCATTGGGCGACCGGCTGAGCACCCATGTCTCGTCGCTCGGGCAGCGGCTGGACCTTGCGCGCGAGGTCGCGGCGCTGCCTGCCGGCGCGCAATTGTGGATCTGCGGCCCGGCCTCGATGCTGCAGGCTGCGCAGGCGGCGTGGCGGGCGGCCGGACGCCCGGCGGCCCATCTGCGTTTCGAGACTTTCGGTTCCAGCGGCACGCAGGCCGCGCAGGCCTTCTGGGTGCGCGTGCCACGCCAGGGCCTGGCCTTCGAGGTGCCGGCCGGCCGCAGCCTGCTCGATGTGTTGAACGAGCAGGGCGTGGACACGCTGGCCGACTGCCGGCGCGGCGAATGCGGCCTGTGCGCCGTGGACGTGCTGGAGCTCGAGGGCCGCATCGATCACCGCGACGTCTTTCTCAGCGGGCCCGAGCGGCAGGACAATCGGCGGCTGTGCGCCTGCGTCTCGCGGGTGTGCGGTGGCGGTATCGTCATCGACTCGGCCTGGCGACCCGACCCCCCGAGGCCGGCACCGGCCCACCGCTGAACCCTCCAACATCCCTTTTCGCACAACGACAGGAGACAACGATGATCCCCCGCAGACACATCCTGGCCGCGCTGGCCCTCGGCGGCGTGGCCGCATCCGGCGCCCAGGCGCAAAGCGACACCATCAAGATCGGCGTGATCGTGCCCATGACCGGGCAGCAGGCCAGCACCGGCCGGCAGATCGATGCGGCCATCAAGCTGTGGATGGCGCAGAGCGGCGGCAAGGCCGGCGGCAAGAAGGTCGAGATCCTCATCAAGGACGATGGCGGCGTGGCCGACACTTCTCGCCGCCTGGCACAAGAGCTGGTCGTCAACGACAAGGTGGTGGCGCTGGCCGGCTTTGGCCTGACGCCCATCGCGCTGGCCACTGCGCCGATCGCCACCCAGAGCAAGACGCCGATGGTGGTGACCGCCGCGGCCACGTCCATCATCACCGAGGCCTCGCCCTACATCTTGCGCACGAGCTTCACGCTGCCGCAGGTCAGCGTGGGCCTGGCCGAGTGGGCGGCCAAGAACAAGATCCGCAAGGTGGTCACGCTGGTGGCCGACTACGGCCCTGGCAACGATGCCGAGAAGTACTTCGCAGAGCGCTTCCTCCTCAACGGCGGCACCGTGGCCGACAAGCTGCGCACGCCGCTGCGCGCGCCTGATTTCGCACCCGTGCTGCAGAAGGTGCGCGACCTCGCGCCCGACGCGCTGTTCGTCTTCCTGCCGTCGGGGCAGGGTGCGCAGTTCATGAAGCAGTTCGGCGAGCGCGGCCTGGACAAGGCCGGCATCCGGCTGCTGGCCACCGGCGACGTGACCGACGACGACCAGCTGGCCGACATGGGCGACGTGGCCCTGGGCGTGGTCACCTCGCATCACTACTCGGCGGCCCACCCGAGCCCGATGAACAAGAAGTTCGTGGCCGACTTCCAGGCCATGAACAAATTCCGCCCGAACTTCATGGCCGTGGGGGCGTGGGACGGCATGCGCCTGATCTTCAAGGGCCTGGATACCACCAAGGGTGCCGGCGGCGACGCGCTGCTGGCAGCGATGAAGGGTCAGATCTTCGAGAGCCCGCGCGGCAGCATCCTGATCGACGCGCAATCGCGCGACATCGTGCAGGACGTCTACATCCGCAAGGTCGAACGCGTGAACGGGCAGCTCTACAACGTCGAATTCGACGTGCAGAAGGCGGTCAAGGACCCGGGCAAGTTGAAATGACCTCTCCGAAGCGCCTTTGGCGCCTCCCCCCAGGGGGCATCGCCAGCGGCCCGGCGGAGCCGGTTCCGCGGCGTTCGCAGGGTCGGTAACGCCCAAAAGCCCCCACACCATGCTGACCCTGCTCTTCGACGGCGTCGCCTACGGGATGCTGCTGTTCGTGCTGTCGCTGGGCCTGGCCGTGACCATGGGCCTGATGAACTTCATCAACCTGGCGCACGGGGCCTTTGCGATGGCCGGCGGCTATGTGCTGGTGCTGCTCATGCAGCGGGCGGGCTGGCCCTTCCTGGCCTGCCTGCCGGCGGCCTTCGTACTGACGGCGCTGGCGGGCGCGGTGCTGGAGCGCACCCTCTACCGCCCGATGTACGGCAAGCCGCACCTCGACCAGGTGCTGTTCTCCATCGGCCTGACGTTCATGGCGGTGGCTGCGGTGGACTACAGCCTGGGCTCGCAACAGCAGAACGTGCAGCTGCCCGAGATGTTCCGCCACCGTTTCGAGCTCGGCAGCGGGGCCTGGCAGCTGGGCGTGGGGGCCTACCGCCTCTTCATCGTGCTGAGCTGCGTGGCGCTGGCGCTGGTGCTGCAGGCCCTGCTGGCCCGAACGCGCTTCGGCAGCCGCTTGCGCGCGGCCGTTGACGACCCGCGCGTGGCTGCAGGCCTGGGCATCCCGGTGGACCGGGTGTTCATGCTGACCTTCGCCGTGGGCTCCGGGCTGGCCGGCCTGGGCGGCGCGCTGGGTGCCGACATCCTGGGCCTGGACCCGAGCTTTCCGCTGAAGTTCATGGTGTACTTCCTGATCGTCTGCGCCGTGGGCGGCACCAGTTCCATCACCGGCCCTTTGGTGGCCGCGCTGGTGCTGGGCATTGCCGACGTGATGGGCAAGTACTACGCGCCCAAGCTGGGCGGCTTCATCGTGTACGTGCTGATGATCGCCATCCTGCTGTGGCGCCCGCAGGGCCTGTTCACGCGGGAGTCTCGCGCTTGAGTGCACAAGACAGCCTGCGCGCCGCTTCGCGCTGGCGCTCCTGGGAGGTCGCCCTCTGGCTGGCCATCGGCCTGGCGCCGGTGCTGCTGGGCAGCCACGCCGCGCTGGTCAACGAGATCGCGATCCTGGCGCTCTTCGCCCTGTCGCTCGACCTCATCCTGGGCTATGCGGGGATTGTCTCGCTGGGCCATGCGGCCTTCTTCGGGGTGGGGGCCTATGCCGCGGCGCTGTTCGCCAAGTACGCCATGCCCGACCCCCTGGTGGGACTCGCGGTGGGCTCCGCGGTAGCCGCGCTGCTGGGCCTGCTGACCAGCCCGATGATCGTGCGCGGCACCGACCTCACGCGCCTGATGGTGACCATGGGCGTGGCGCTGGTGCTGCTGGAGCTGGCCAACAAGTTCGACGGCATCACCGGCGGCGCCGATGGCCTGCAGGGCGTGGTGATGGGGCCGCTGCTGGGGCGCTTCGAATTCGACCTGGGCGCGCGCGTGGCCTCGTTCTATTCGGTGGGCGTGCTGTTCGTGGCCTTCGTGCTCATGCGCCGCGTGGTGCATTCGCCGCTGGGCCTGTCGATGCAGGCGCTGCGCGACAACCGGCTGCGCGTGGCGGCCATCGGCCTGTCGGTGCAGGGCCGGCTCGCGGCGGTGTACACGCTGGGGGCGGCGCTGGCGGGCGCCTCGGGCGCCTTGCTGGCGCAGACCACGGGGTTCGCCTCGCTGGACGTGTTCGAGTTCCACCGCAGCGCCGATGTGATGCTGGCGCTGGTCATCGGCGGTGCCGGCTGGCTATGGGGCGGCCTGATCGGCGCCATCGCCTTCAAGGTGCTGCACGACCTGATCTCGGCCTTCACGGCCCAGTACTGGACCTTCTGGATCGGCCTGTTCCTGGTGGTGCTGATGCTGGTGGGCCGCGAGCGCCTGTTCAGGCCCTGGACGTGGTGGCGGCGCCGATGAGCGGCACGGGCGAGAGCGGCCAGACCGTCCTGCGCACCCAGGCGCTGATCAAGCGCTTCGGCGGCATCACGGCCACCAACAACGTGTCGCTGACCGTCACGCGGGGTTCGCGCCACGCCCTGATCGGGCCCAACGGCGCCGGCAAGACCACGCTCATCAACCAGCTCACGGGCGTGCTGGCGCCCACCTCGGGGCGTGTCGAACTGCAGGGCCGTGACATCACCGGCATGACCCCCTACAAGCGCGTGGGCCTGGGCCTGGTGCGCACCTTCCAGATCAGCCAGCTCTTTGCGTCGCTCACGCCGCTGCAGAGCCTGGCGCTGGCGGTGGCCAGCCGGCTGGATGCGGCGCGCCGTTTCTGGCAGCCCGTGGGTTCGGACGCCGCCATCGCTTCCGAGTGCGAAGCCCTGTTGGCGCAGTTCAGGCTGGAACAGCACGCCGAGCGTCCCACGCGCGAGCTGCCCTACGGCAAGCGTCGGCTCCTGGAGATCGCCCTGGCCGTGGCCCAGCGCCCGAGCGTGCTGCTGCTGGACGAGCCGGCCGCCGGGGTGCCCGCGGCCGAGCGGCAGGACATCCTGGCCACCGTGGCCGCGCTGCCGGCCGACGTGTCGGTGGTGCTGATCGAGCACGACATGGACCTCGTCTTCAGCTTTGCCACGCGCATCACGGTGTTGGTCAACGGCACGGTGCTGACCGAAGGCACGCCTGCAGAGATCGCGGCCGATCCGCAAGTGCGCGCTGTCTACCTCGGCGATGGGGCGGCGGGCCATGGCTGAGCTTCTGCTGAACGTCGAGGGCCTGAGCTGCGGCTATGGCGAAGCCGTGGTGCTGTCGGACGTGAGCTTCCAGGTGCAGGCCGGGCGCTCGCTGGCCTTGCTGGGGCGCAATGGCACTGGCAAGACCACGTTGATCGACACGCTGGTCGGCGTGACGCGCCGCCACGCCGGGCGGATCACGCTGGCCGGGCAGGACTTGCACGCCATGCCCGTGCACCTGCGAGCCGCGGCCGGCATCGGCTGGGTGCCGCAGGAACGCAACATCTTCAAGTCGCTGACGGTGGCCGAGAACCTCACCGCCGTGGCCCGGGCCGGCCCATGGACCTTGGCCCGGGTGTTCGAGCTCTTCCCTCGCCTGGCCGAACGCCAGAAGAACCTGGGCAACCAGCTCTCGGGCGGCGAGCAGCAGATGCTGGCGTTCGGCCGTGCCCTGGTGCTCAACCCGCGCCTGCTGCTGCTGGACGAGCCGCTGGAGGGCCTGGCGCCCATCATCGTGGAAGAGTTGTTGCGCGCCATCCGCCGCGTCTGCCGCGAGGAAGGCCTGACCTCCATCGTGGTCGAACAGCACCCGCAGATGGTGCTGGGCGTGACCGACGACGCCGTCGTGCTGGACCGCGGGGGCATCGCCTACCGCGCAACCAGCGAAGCCCTGCTGCGCGACCCCGCGCCGTTGGACGCCTGGCTGGGCGTGAACGTCCAGCACTGACCCCTACACCTGCAAGGAGACCCTCCCATGACCATGCGCACTATCCCCCCGTTCCGCGCCGACCACGTCGGCAGCTTCCTGCGGCCCGCTTACCTGCTCGAGGCCCGCGCCCGGAAGGCCAAGGGCGAGATCAACGCCGAGCAACTGCGTGCCGTGGAAGACAAGGCCATCTCCGAAATCATCGCCTTCCAGCAGGACGTGGGCCTGCAGAGCATCACCGACGGCGAGTTCCGCCGCACCTACTTCCACATCGACTTCCTCGATCAACTGGGCGGCGTGAAGACCGACATCCCGGTGACCATCGTCAAGCCCGACGGCACCGAAGAGCTGGCCCCCCCGGTGCTGCGCGTGATCGACAAGGTGCGGCACGTGAAGGATATCCAGCGCGCCGACTTCGAGTTCCTCAAGCGCCACGTGGCCCCGGGCATGACGCCCAAGGTGACCATCCCTTCGCCCACCATGCTGCACTTCCGCGGCGGCCGCGCGGGGATCAGCAAGCAGCACTACCCCGAGCTCGACCCCGACTTCTACGACGACGTGGCCACGGCCTACGGCGAAGAACTGCGCTCGCTCTACAACGCCGGCTGCCGCTACGTGCAGATGGACGACACCAACATGGCGTACCTCTGCGACGAGAAGATGCGCGAAGCGGCCCGTGCCCGCGGCGACGACCCCAACGAGCTGCCGCACCGCTATGCCGCCTTCATCAACAAGGTCGTGGACAAGAAGCCGCCCGGCATGGTGCTGGCCATGCACCTGTGCCGCGGCAACTTCAAGAGCACCCACGCCGCCGCCGGCAACTACGAGCCGGTGGCCGAGGCGCTGCTTTCGGAGATGAAGCTCGACGCCTACTTCATGGAGTACGACGACGACCGCAGCGGCGACTTCCGCCCGCTGCGCCACCTGTCCAAGGGCAAGATCGTCGTGCTAGGCCTGGTCACCACCAAGTTCGGCCAGATGGAGAGCAAGGACGACCTGAAGCGGCGCATCGACGAGGCGGCCAAGTACGCACCGCTGGACCAACTGTGCCTGTCGCCGCAGTGCGGCTTCTCGAGCACCGTGCACGGCAACAACATCGCGGTGGAAGCGCAGCGGGCCAAGCTGCGCCTGGTCGTGGAGACCGCCGCCGAAGTCTGGGCTTGAGCGGCCGGCCGCGGCCGTCGCGGCCGGGTTGTTCCGCTCAGGAAGCGCTGCTGCCCTGAGGCCGGCTGCCCTGCAGCGCAGTCAGTACCTCGGCGGCCTTGGGCTGGGTGCGCGCGACCCAGTCCTCGAAGCGGCGGCGGGCTTCCTCGCCGTGGCGCTGGTACAGCTTCCAGCCCACCCAGGCCACGAGGGCCAGCAGCAGCAGCGTGCGCGCGGCACGGGCGAAGGCCATCAGCACCGCGATGCCCATGCCCAGGGCCACCCACTTGAACCACCACACTCCGCTGTAGGTCAGGGCGTTGATGGTGCCCGTGAGGCCCACGACGAACAGCGCCTTGAAGGGCAGCAGCACGGCGCGGGTCAGATCGGTGATGGGACTGAAGACGAAGCGCAGGGGGTTCATGGTGGCCTTTCGGGTTTGCCGAGGACACGAGGATGGGCTGGCGCAAGCCGCAGCACACGCCGCTTGCGACGGATTGCGCCTGGGTGGCGTGAATCGACGCCATCGCCCGCAGAACGGAGATCCCGGCCGCACAATCCCGCATTGCATTCCTTGCGCATGACCTTCCCGAGGCCCATCCCATGACCGTCAGTCTCGCCAAGCCCCCCCGCGACAGCATCCCCATCCACACGACCGCCAGCGCGCAGTTCGCTGCCCATGCGGCGCAGCTAGACGCTCCCGCGCGCCGCTGGTTGCAATCGGTGGGGTTCAACGGCGCACCCGATACCCACGCGCTGCTGCCCGGCCCGGACGGCCGCATTGCCGGCGTGTGGGCCGGCGTGCACGATGCGGCCCACCCCTGGGCGCTGGCCGCGCTGCCCAAGGCGCTGCCGCCGGGCCACTACCACCTCAGCGGCCAGGGCCTGGCCATGGACTCGGCCGCGGCGGCCCTGTCCTGGGAACTGGGCAGCTACGCCTTTGACCTGTACAAGGCCCGCCGGCGCGAACCGGCGCAGCTGGTCCTGCCCTCGGTCGAATCCGCGCACCGCGGCCTGATCACCGCGGGCGTGGTGTCCGCCACGCGCGACCTCGTCAACACGCCGGCCGAGGCCATGGGCCCCGAAGAGCTGGCCGAGGCCGTGCGTCTGGTGGCCAGGCAGCACGGTGCGCGCTTCAAGCAGACCGTGGGCGACAAGCTGCTCGGGGCCGGCTTCCCGGCCATCCATGCCGTCGGCCGCGCCGCCGTGCGGGCGCCGCGCCTGATCGAGTTGAATTGGGGCGAACCCAAGCACCCGCGCGTGACCCTGGTGGGCAAGGGCGTGTGCTTCGACAGCGGCGGCCTGGACATCAAGGGCGCCGACGGCATGCGCCTGATGAAGAAGGACATGGGCGGTGCGGCCAACGCGCTGGGCCTGGCGCAACTGATCATGGCGATGAAGCTGCCGGTGCGGCTCCAGCTGCTGATCCCGGCCGTGGAAAACGCCATCGCCGGCAACGCCTACCGGCCCGGCGACGTCTTCAAGACCCGCAACGGCCTGCACATCGAGATCGGCAACACCGATGCCGAAGGCCGCGTGATCCTGTGCGATGCCCTGGCCTATGCGGCCGAATCCAGGCCCGATCTGCTGATCGACATGGCCACGCTCACCGGCGCCGCCCGCGTGGCCCTGGGCGGCCAGCTCCCGGCGCTTTTCTGCCGCCGCATGGACCTGGCCCGCGACCTCGTGGACCGCGGCCTGGCCCTTCACGACCCGATGTGGCACCTGCCGCTGTGGGACGCCTATCACGCCGGCATCGAGAGCGACATCGCCGACATCGTGAACACCGGCAAGAGCGCGCAGGCCGGGGCCATCAACGCGGCGCTGTTCCTGGCGGACTTCGTGCCGGCCGGGATCGACTGGTTGCACCTGGACCTCTTCGCCTGGAACGACACCGCCCGCCCGGGCCGTCCCGTGGGCGGCGAAGCGCAGACGCTGCGTACGCTGCTGGCGTACCTGGAGTCGCGCTACACCTCGGCGTAGTCGCGCAGGGCTGGCATCTGCGCGTTCAGGTGTCCGAACAGCCGCGCGCCGACCACAGCGGCGTCGTTGGTCTCGCGCACCGCGTCGAAGGCTTCCTGGGCCTGCGGATGGCGCCGCCGCAGCAGGTTGAGCCACTGCTTGAGCCGCCCCGCGCGGTGGCGCGGGGCCACGTGGCCGGCTGTGCGCTGCCAGAACGAGGCGATCAGCGGCAGCAGGGTGTCCCAGCCCGGCGCGCTGGCGCCGCGCAAGGCCAGCGCAAGTCCGGGGTCGGCCACCAGCCCGCGGCCGATCATCAGCGCGTCGCAGCCGCTGACGGCCAGGCAGCGGTGGGCGTCTTCCACCGTCCACACCTCGCCGTTGGCCACCACCGGCACGGCCACGGCCTGGCGGATCTGCGCGATGCGGTCCCAGTAGGCCGGCGGCCGGTAGCCATGCAGCTTGGTGCGCGCATGGACCACCAGTTCGCTGGCGCCCGCGCTGGCGATGGCATGGGCGCAATCGAGCATGCGGTCTTCGTCGCGGTGGCCCAGGCGCATCTTGGCCGAGACAGGGATGCCGGCCGGCACGGCGCGGCGCACGGCCGCCACGATGGCGTGGACCAGGTCGGGCTCGTCCAGCAGCACGGCGCCGCCGCGGTGGCGGTTGACCGTGGGCGCCGGGCAGCCGAAGTTCAGGTCGATGCCGGCCGGCCCGAGCGTGGCCAGGCGGGCGGCGTTCTCGGCCAGGCAGGTGGGGTCGCTGCCCAGCAACTGGGGTCGCACGGGCGTGCCGGCCGCCGTGCGGCTGTCTTGCAGCAGTTCGGGGACGATGCGGGTGAAGACGCGCGCCGGCAGCAGCTGGTCGGTGATGCGGACGAACTCCGACACGCAGCGGTCGATGCCGCCCACCCGGGTGATCACGTCGCGCAGGCTGTGGTCCAGCACGCCTTCCATCGGTGCCAGCAGGATCAGCCGCGGTGCTGCCAGGGGCCGAGGTGCGAAGGGCAGGTGCGTGGGCGAAGGCATCGGGCGCGATGATGCCCGAGCCGCTGCCGCGCTGCGGGATCACACCGACGGGCGCGGCCGGCGGCCTTCCGTAAACTGGGGTGCGCCGGTCGCCTGGCCACATCCCGAAGGAGCACCCCTTGCCCGAAACCACCCCTGCTGCCGTGTCGGCATCCACCGTGCTGGTCGCCACCCAGGGCGCGGTGCGCATCCTGACGCTCAACCGGCCGGCCACGCTCAACAGCTTCACCGCGCAGATGCACCTCGAACTGCTGCCGGCGCTGCAGGCGGCCGCCGACGACGACGCCGTGCGCGCCGTGGTCATCACCGGCGCCGGTCGGGGCTTCTGCGCCGGGCAGGACCTGAACGACCCGGCCATGGTGGGCGGCGTGGACGTCGGCGCCGTGATCGAGCGCTTCTACCGGCCGCTGGCCACCCGCATCCGCACGATGCCCGTGCCCGTGATCGCCGCCGTCAACGGCGTGGCCGCCGGCGCCGGGGCCAACTTTGCGCTGTGCTGCGACCTGGTGGTGGCCGCGCGCGGCGCCAGCTTCATCCAGGCCTTCAGCAAGATCGGCCTGGTGCCCGATTGCGCCGGCACGTGGCTGCTGCCGCGGCTGGTGGGCCGGGCCCGCGCGATGGGCCTGGCGATGACCGCCGACAAGCTGCCCGCAGCCGAAGCCGAGCGCATCGGGATGATCTGGCAGTGCGTGGACGATGCGGCCCTGATGGACACCGCGGTGGCCCTGGCGCAGCGGCTGGCGGCCATGCCCAGCCATGCCCTGGCCGAGACCCGCCGCGTGATCGATGCGGCGATGCCGATGGATTTCTCGCAAGCCCTGGCGCTGGAGGCCGATACCCAGCGCGAACTGGGCAAGGCGCACGATTTCGGCGAAGGCGTGGCAGCCTTCTTTGCCAAGCGGCCGCCCGTCTTCACCGATCGCTGAAGGGCCATGACAGCAACTGCCACGCCGCAGCAGGTGGCCGAGGCCGCGGGCCAGGCCATGTGGCGCAACGACCGCGTCACGCAGGGCCTGGGCATGGCCCTGGTGGCGGTGGGCCCCGGCACGGCCACGCTGAGCATGCCCGTGCGCGAGGACATGCTCAACGGCCACGACATCTGCCATGGCGGCCTCATCGCCACGCTGGCCGACAGCGCCTTCGCCTTTGCCTGCAACGCCTACAACGAGCTGTCGGTGGCCTCGGGCTTCGACATCCACCTGTTGGCCCCCGCCCGCCTGGGCGACGTGCTCACGGCCACCGCGCGCGAGCTCAGCAAGGCCGGACGCACGGGGGTCTACGACGTGGACGTGTGCAACCAGCGCGGGCTGGCAGTGGCGGCCTTTCGCGGCCGCTCGTACACCGTCAAGGGCAAGCCACTGGTCGAGGGGCTGCCGATCGGCAAGCAGGTGCCCGACCCGGGCCGTTGAGAACCCGGCTGTCGCCGCGCGGCGTGCGCGGCGCCACTGCTGCGGTGCCCGTGATGCGAAGTACCGTCCGGGTGCCCATCGACCCGATGTGCTCGATCAGGGCCTGAACGCCGGCTTCTCCCAGGCTGAGAACGAAGTGTTGCCAGCGGCGCAGCACACGTTCGTGCAGCCAGGCGTCTTCCAGGGCCGCCTGGTGACCGGCGGCACCGGGCGTGGACCCGGCTTCCACCACCCGAGGCGCGAGTGCGCCGATGAACAGGTGGTAGTCCTGCCGGGCGGTGTGCGCGGGCAAGGCCTGGGCGATCTCCCGCGTGCGGTTGCTCCAGCCCGGCTTGCCGAACTGCAGGGTCAGCAGCACCTGCAGCCGTTGCACGGGGTTGACCAGCACGACGCCCGGCGGCGGCAGCACGGTCAGCGGCAGACGGGCGGCTTCGTGAAAGGGCAGGGGCGTGGCAAAGGCGCGCAGCGCGGCCAGGCGCGTCCATGCGGCGGCGTCCAGCCCGCCGTCCGCAGGTTCGCCCGCCTGCAGACGGTGGGCGCGCCGCAGGGCGTCCAGGGTACTCAGCCCCGCCCGCGCACGGGACGCAGCCAGGCTGATGACGGCCACGTTGTCCAGCGCGTAGCCGCGGGCCGGGTCGAGCCGCTCGACCACGGGGGCGTCGGGTGTGCCGCGGGCGCCGCCCAGCGCCGCACGGGTGATGGGGCATCGCGCGCCGTGCAGGCGGGCCAGGCGCACGGCAGTCAGGTGTTCGGTGTCGAAGGCTGCACCCTCGCGCCACGCCTGGGCGCGCAGGGCCAGCCACTGCCGCGTGACCCAGGGCGCCGGCATCGTGCGGCCACCCTGCACGGCCTTGCCGGCCCGCCAGCCTTGGCCCAGCGGCGTGCCTTCCAGCCATTCTGGCGGAGGCACCAGGCCGTGCCGGGCGTGGTCCCAGCCGATCTGGAAACCCACCTGCTCGTCCGTGCGGGCGCAGGACGCAGCCCCGGCGGCGGCCTGGGCTGGGGCGGTGGTTTCGGGGCGCTGCGGTTCGAGATCGAGCAGGACCTGGTTCATGGGGGCCTCCGGCATCGGCCCGGGCGGGGCGCCCGGGATCTGCAGTCAGTGTCTGGCCCTACAGGCTCACAGCGTGAGCTACTGTTTAAATAGTCAGATTGGCCGGCGACATGCCCGCCTGCGTGTTGCCCTGCCGTGTTGGTGAGCCACGCACACCAAGCACGGCCCTTTTTTGACGAGCTGTGGCAAGGCGGGGGTGGTCTGGCGCGTGACACCGGGGCGCAAGCGGCCGGACGCTGGGCGGCCGGTGATCTTTCACGCTCGTCGCGCTGGAAGACGCTGCGCTGGAAGACGCTGCGCTGGGGATGCTAGAATTTAAGGCTGTTTGGCGGGGGGGTTGAGCAAAGTTGGCTGCCCTCATTCCGAAACAGGCCAAGCCGGTGTAGCTCAGTTGGTAGAGCAGCGCATTCGTAATGCGAAGGTCAACAGTTCGATTCCGTTCACCGGCACCAACATATTAAAAAGGGTCTGCAGATCAAGTCTTGCAGACCCTTTTTTCATGCGGCATCGCCGCTGTGCGCTCAGCGCAGCTCGGCCACCTGGGGCTCGGCCCTC
>CAIJPE010000416.1 GCA_903822435.1 uncultured beta proteobacterium
GCCACAGCACTATGAAGCCTCCCGCGCGCGAGCCTAACCCCTCGGTCAAGCCGACACGCAACGGCAGGCTGCACCGGCCGCGCGGCGCCCATGGTAATGTTGTGCCACGCGGCCGGCACACCCTGCTGTCGCGTGCGGCTTACCTCGAACGTTAGGCGCCTCAGGCAACTCACACTTGCACACTAGTAGCCCATGGGCTACACTTGTGGCATGCGAGTTGAGAAGACCGATGAGTATCGCGATTGGATCGACGGCCTGAAGGACCAAGCCGGACGAGCGCGGATCCTGATGCGGGTAGATCGCCTCATACATGGCAATCCAGGCTCACATCGGAACCTGACTGAAGGCATATCTGAACTCAAGGTCGATGTGGGGCCTGGCTATCGTGTGTACTACTCGCTTCGTGGCACCAGATTGCTTCTGCTCATAGCCGGCGGCAACAAGGCCTCGCAAGCCAAAGACATCGCCTTGGCGCTTGAATTGATCCGAAACTTCGTGGAGAAGAAGGAATGACCAAGGTTGCAGCAAAGAAGACTGGGAAGACCAAGACCTCGTCCTATGACGTCGCTGAACATCTACGTACACCGGAAGAGATGGCTGCTTATCTTGATGCCTGGCTTGACGAAGCGCCCGATGATGCGGCCGGCATTGCCAGGGCACTGGGGCACATTGCTCGTGCGAAAGGCATGTCCCAGGTCGCAAAGGATGCAGGCCTTAGCCGCGAGAGCCTGTATCGCGCGCTGAGTGCGGAGGGCAACCCGAGTTTCGCTACCATCTTGAAGGTGGCTAAAGCGCTCGGCGTAAGGCTTCACGCGCAAGCCGCTCCGGGCGGCGCCTAACCCCTCGGACACGCAACGGCAGGCTGCACCGGCCGCGCGGCGCCCATGCTAACGTTGCACCACGCGGCCGGCACGCCCTGCTGTCGCGTGCGGCTTACCTCGAACGTTGATATGGCTTCTCTGTGTCAAGAGGCCGAAGTTGTCCCTCTGCAATTGCAGTTTGCATAGATCCCGTTGCCGGACGGGGAACGCGACGGAGCCTTTAGTTGCCACCCGTAATGGATGTGCGACGGTTGCTCATGCTGATATGCGAGGGTTGGTTACCTCAAGACAAATTTGCGTCGCGGGGCTGCCTGCTGTCTAGGAACTGAGATCGCCCGACTTGCGTTTCCGCACGCCCGGCCCACCAATAACGTTCTCGAGGATTCCCCAATGGCCGCGGCTGCGCCGCGTTCCCCCTCCGGCATCTGAGTCAGTCTCTGGATCACGCACCTCCTGTCTTGTGCCCTTGGTCAGCGGTATTGGCCTTCGGTCCTCTCATTCTCAGTGCGCCGGCGTGCCTGCAGGCTCCACCTCGGTGCCCTTCCAGCCCGAGATCTGCACCTCGCGTCCGATGGCCCAGACGAACCCCGTGAGCTCACGCGCCACGGCCACCACGGCCTTGTTCTTCAGCACCCGGCGCGCCACCAAGCGCTTGAACTTGGCGTTCAGCCGCAACTGAGCCTTCCACGCGATGTCGGTCACCTCCTTGGGCAATTGGTCCTGCCGTGCCGCGATGATCGGGCTCACACGGGGGCTGTGCTGGTAATGCCAGGCTACCTCCACCAACATGCGCCGCGCCGCGCTGTTGCCCGCCTTGGTGATGCTGCCTTGGCGCCGCTTGGGACCCGACGAGTGCTCGCCGGGCACCAAGCCCACGTAGGCCATCAACTGGCGTGGGTTGTCGAAGCGCAGGAAGTCCTGCAGCTCGGCGGCCAGCGTCATCGCCGCAACCATCTGCACGCCCCGCATGGCCTGCAACGCCTGCACCACCGGTGCCAGCCCCCACAACGGCAGCATGTCTCGCATGGCCTGCTCCAGCCGGGCGATCCGGTTGGTGGCTTCGGTCACCCCGTGCAGATACTCCTGCAGCGCGATCTGTTGCGCCGCGTGCGCCATCTTCAGCGTGGCCAACCAGCGCAGGTGCGCCGCCGTCCAGGCGCTCTTGCCGCTGTAGCGGATGCCACTGCGCAACAGCAGCGCCTTGAGCCGGTGCCGAGCGTTGCGGCATTCCCGCACGGCGTCCTCGCGGCTACGCGCCAGGTCGCGCATCGCCTCGTCGGCCTCGTCGGGCACCCGCACCGCAGTCAGCTCGCCCGCACGCGACAACCTGGCCAGCATGAGCGCGTCGCGCCGGTCGGTCTTGACTCGATCGCCCGAACGCTTGGGGATCGACGAGGGCGCGACAACCTCGCACTGGATGCCCTGTGCGCGGAGGTGGCGGCAGATCACGAATCCACACGGACCTGCTTCGTACACAACATGTAGGACATGCCCCGCGCTGATCAGCCTGCGCAACGCCTTATCCAGACCGATCAGGTCACCGCCGATACTGCCCACATGCCGCACCTCGCTGTCGCGGCCGGCCAGCGCGGTGGCGATGTCGATACTCTCCTTGTGTACATCCAACCCGACGTAGACAGTGCTAGATTCCTTCATGGCCCGTCTCCTTGCAAGTTCGCAACGATCTGACCGCCTGCCGGTCAGGTGCATTGGTGTAGCTCGGCACGCCTCTGGCATGCAACCTACGTTATTGCAGGGGACGGGCCACCCTAATTTGCCAAGCCATTCTGTCTAGGCCTCTGAGAACTACATTCGC
>CAIJPE010000417.1 GCA_903822435.1 uncultured beta proteobacterium
CGGCAGCGGACCCGGCAGGCGACATCACGCGCCGGGGCTCTTGCGCGTGCCGGGCGCGGGGCCGTCGGCCGGGGGCCCCGCGAAGCACTGGGCGATGGCCATCCAGCGCACGGCGGCATCGCCGTGCACCATCAGCGCCGTGTCGGACACATGCCGGCGCTGGGTCACCACCAGGCAGAAATCATCCGCCGTGCCGGTCACGCGGCTGGCCGCCTGCGCGTCGCCCCAGGTCCAGCGGCTGCCGTCGGGCGCCTGGAGGTCCACGAAAGGCGGCGCTTCAGGCACCGGCAGGCCGCGGTTGTGGAAGGTCCAGCCGAAAGTGCTCACGCCCAGGTGGGCGATGTGCTTCAGGCGCGCGCTGCCCGGCCGCCTGCGGTCCATCACGTCCCACACGTCCTGGCCGTGGGCCCAGGTCTCCATGAGGCGGGCCGTGGCGAAGGAGCGTGCGCTCATCGGCGGCCCATACCAGGCCAGGCGCGCCTTCGGATCGAGCGGCGCCAGCGCGGCCGCCAGGGCTTCGAAACGCGCGCGCCACAACGCCAGCAAGGCAGGGCCGTCGAGGTGCCCGTAGACCTGCCGGGCGATGGCGCTCAGTTCTTCGCCCGCGGCCATGCGGGCGCCCAGCGCCGCGGCCTCACGCACGAAGCGCTCGGGCTCGGTGGCCGAGACCAGCGCGGTCTCGTCGAAGAAGCACAGGTGCGCGATCTCGTCCCAGGCAGACCAACCGTAGAAGGCGCTGGGCCTTCGCCAATCGGCCGCAGACAGGTCGACGCACAAGGCGGCCAGATCGCGGGCCTCGTCGAGCAGGTCGGTGGTGATGCTCGGTGCGGCGGTGCTCATGGTTGGTTGCTCAGATGCCCCACTGGCGGGCCGCCAGGTCTTTCATGATCTCTTCGGATCCACCGCCGATCATCATCACCTTGACCTCGCGGTAGATGCGCTCGCTCTTCGTGCCGCGCATGAAACCCATGCCGCCCAGGATCTGCACGGCCTGGTCGGCGCAGAACTGCATGGCCTGCGTGGCCAGCACCTTGGCCATCGCGATGCGCGCCACCAGGGCCTGCGGATCGTCCGCACCGTGTTCGATGCGCCAGGCCAGTTCATGCACCAGCGAGCGCGCGGCGTCGATGCGCAGGGCCATGTCCACCAGCTTGTGGCGGATCACGTGACGCTCGGACAGCGGCAGCCCGAAGGTGCGGCGCTGGCGCGCCCAGTCCAGCGCCTCGTCCAGGCAGACCTGCGCGAAGGTGTAGGCCTGGGCCGACATGAACAGGCGCTCGGCGTTGAAGTTGACCATGAAGGCCTTGAAACCCTGGTGCTCCACGCCCACCCGGTTGGCCACGGGCACCCGGCAACCGTCGAAGCGAAGGTGGGCCGTGTCCGAGGCCCACCAACCCATCTTCTTCAGCGGGCTGCGCGTCAGCCCTGGGGTGTCGCCGTCTACCACCAGGGCCGAGATGCCGGCCGCACCCGGGCTGCGCGGGTCGGTGCGCACGGCCACGGTGATGAAGTCGGCGCGCAGGCCCGAGGTGATGAAGGTCTTCTCACCGTTCACGACGTAATGGTCGCCATCGCGCACGGCCGTGGTCCTGACCGCCGCGACGTCGCTGCCGCCAGCGGGCTCGGTGACGGCCAGCGCGGCGATCTTCTCGCCGCGCAGCACGGGCGGTATGACGCGCTGCTGCAACGCCGGCGAGCCCGCCGCGGCGATGGGCGGCAGGCCGATGCCGTGGGTGTTGAGCGAGGCCACCACCCCGCCCGAGCCGCAGCGCGAGTACTCCTCGGCCAGCACGATCTTGTAGAACACGTCACCGGGCGTGCCGCCCAAGGCTTCGGCGAACCCCAGGCCCGTGGCACCGATCTCGGCGGCCTGCCGGTACAAGGCCCGCGGGAAGGTGCCCGCCTCGTCCCAGGCGTCCACGTGGGGCGTGATCTCGCGCGCGACGAAGGCGCGCAGCGTGGCGCGGAACTGTTCGTGCTCGGGCGTGAAGTGGTGTGGCAGCGGCGCTTGTTCCAGCATGGCGCCCATGCTGCCACGTCAGGCCTTCAAGTCTTGCGCCCAGTGGCTGCCACGGTGGGCTGCCCGCTGAAGTCGAGCCAGGCCCGACGCTCCACGTCGTAGAGCTTGCAGCAACGCGCCGTGTCGGCGTACCAGCGCCAGGAAAAGGGCTGGATCACGATCTGCCCGGGCAGGCGGTCTTCCAGCAGCTTCTGCGCGGCCTTCAGGCGGTACAGCGGCACGCCCATGTCCACATGGTGGGCCGTGTGCTCCATGATGTGGTGCAGGGCAGCGCCCATGGCCGAGCGAAAGGTCAGGTGCACCGTGGTCGACACGAACGGCTGCTGCGCCGCCCACGTGGGCTTGTCGGCATACCAGGCCACGCCCGTGTGGGTGTGGTGCACGTACACCACGAAGCCGATGAGCGCATTCCAGACCGCGAAGGGCACCATGAAGCCGGTGAACACCAGCCACCCCGCCGACTGGCCGCTGGCCAGGGCCCAGGCCACCAGGGCCCCGATCCACAGCAAGGCGAACACGGTGACCAGCAGGCTGTCCCGGAAGAACACCGCGCGCCGCGTCGGCATGGTGCGTGCCGACGGGAACCACAACCGCTTCCACCACACCTCAACGCCGTAGTACAGGCCCGGTGCCCAACCGCTGCGGTACACGCGCTCGAGCAGCCGGCGCCAGCGCGGCAGCGCCTGGTAGGCCGGCACGGTCAGCGGCTCCCAGACGAAATCGAATCCCTTGAGGTTGGTGTACCCATGGTGCACCACGTTGTGCCCCACCTCCCACAGGCTGTAGGGCGTGAGCGACGGCAGGAAGACGATGCGGCCGAGCCACCGGTTCAGGCTCCGGTGCGCGGTGAAGCTCTGGTGGCAGGCGTCATGGCCCAAGATGAAGAGGCGGCCGATGACGAAGCCGCCCAGCACGCCGGCCAGCAACTGCAAGCCGGCCGGGCCGACCCGGGCCGCCAGCACCGTGCACGCCACGAACAGCAGCACGTCGATGGCCACCAGGGCCAGGGCGCGGGGCGTGCTGCGGGCCGAAAGGGGCACCAGCCAGGAGCGGATCAGCCGGCGCGGCGGGATGGCCGATGGGTCGGCGGTCGTCGAGGCCACGGAGAACTCCATGCGAGCCAACGGGGTCAGGAACGCGAGCCGATGCCCAGGCCCACCAGCAACGGGGCGATCATCCGATCGCCGGTCTTGTTGCCCGCGGACTGCGCGTCGGTGCGGAACTGCACCTTCTTCACGTCGAAGTTCAGGTGCGTGGTGGAGCCGCCGTTGTCGCGCATGCAGTCGATGGCACACAGGTGCGCCCGCCACGGGTTGCCCTGGGCCTGTGCGGCAGAGGAAGGGGCCAGCCCCGCGGCCACGGCGAAGGCGAGCGCGGCGTACTGCTGGGCAATCTTCTTCATCATTGAGCCTCTTTCGATGGGCAAGAGGCCTCGATGCCTCCAGGGCTATTTGAAGCGCGGCCGCGCGCCACCGTGTTGCGGTGCATCAATGTTCTGTGACAGTGCGGCGTCGTGGCAACGGTCCGCCTGACGAGCGGCGAGAATCCAGCCCCGGGCCCGACGTGCGCGGGCCGGGCATGGACGAAGGCAGGATGCGGATCACGAGTGTCTTTGGGGCGGACAAGCCTGACGAGGTGCCCCACGGGCGGACGCTGCTCCGTGCTGCACGAATGCTGGCGCGCTCGGCGGCCCGGCCTGTGCGGACTGTGGCCCGCCCAGGCGCAGCATGCAGGGCGGGCCCGTGAGCCCGGACAGCCGGCGGCTGACACTCGGGCTGCTGCTGTCGCTGCTGTTCCACGGCATGCTGCTGAGCCTGACCTTCGGTGGCGACGGTGTGGGGCTGCCGGGCTTCGGGCTTCCGTGGCAGGAACGGCGGGCCGAGGTGCCGGATGTGAGCGTGGTTCTTGCTCCCGCACCACCACCCATTCCCCCGCCGAAGCCGCTCGCACCGCCGGAATCAGCCAGGGTGCCGGACCCTGCCGGCGCTGCATCGGCGCCCTCGTCCCTGCAGCGGCCCGAGACCGAAGAGCGGATCTTGACGGTGCTCGCCTGGGTGGAACCACCCGCGGCACCGAAGGCCGATGCCGGGGCGCCAAGCGCGGCCAAGGCGCGCACGGCGCCGCGGCTCGCGCCCGCACCGAAGTCCGCGCCAGCCGAGGACCCGGCACCCCCGGAGCCGCCTGCAACCGAACCACCGCGCATCGAAGCGACCCGCGAGGTGCCGCCGACCCCGGCCCCGGAGCCTTCGCTCATCACCATGGGAACAGCCGATGCGAGCGGCTTGAAGGTGCCGTCGACCCTGCCCGTGCCGATCCCTCTGGCGGCACCCTCGCCAGCCCCGGCGCCACCGGCATCCAGCCCGCAGGCCGTGCTGCCGACGCCGCCCGCGTCCGATACAGCCGTGCCACTGCGCATCGATCTGGCCGAACGGGAAGCACGCAGGCAAGCCTTGGAACAGGCAGCCGCACGCACCGAAGCCGCGCGCTTGAAGGCCCAGCGAGAAGAGGCGCAGCGGGTGGATTCCGAACGACGGGAAGCCGAACGCCTGGAAGCCGCACGCCAGGCCGCTGAGCGTCAAGAGTCCGCGCGGCAAGAAGCGGCCCGCCTGGAGGCCCAACGCGCGGAAGCGGCGAGGCTGGAAACGCAGCGCCTGGAGGCCGCCCGGCGCGATGCGGCACGTCTGGCAGCCGCACAGGAAGAGGCTGCGCGGCAAGAGGCTGCCCGTCAGGAGGCCGCCCGGCTGGCTGCCCAGCGCGCCGAGGCCGCCAGGCTTGAAGCCGAGCGCGTGGAAGCCGCGCGCCAGGCCGCGGCTCGGCAAGAAGCGGCGCGCCTGGAGGCGGCCGGCCAAGCAGCCATTCGCCAGGAAGCGGCACGACAAGAGGCCGCGCGCCAGGAAGCTGCTCGCCTGGGCACCACCCCGTCCGAGGAGGCCCGGCGGGACGCCGTGCTGCGCGCCATCGGGCGCCAACTGGACGAAGAAGCAGCCCGGCGAGATGCGGCCTCGCCGTCGGCGGCACTGACCTCGAGGCTGGCGCCATCGTCCAGCGGTGCCCGCCGGGGCCGCCTGTTCGGGCGCAGCGACCCCAACACCGAACTCGTCCTTTACGCCGAAGCCTGGGCCCGCAAGATCCAGCTGAACATGACCCTGGATCTGGTCCGCGACCTCATCCGGCAGCCCTACACCGACCCGCTGGTGACGGTGGCCGTGCGCAGCGATGGGTCCGTGGAATCGGTGAGCTTCGTGCTGTCCAGCGGCGTGCCGGCCATCGACGATGCCATCCGGCGCATCGTCATGAGCCAGGTGCCCTATCCAGCGTTCCAGCCGGCCCTGGCACGCGAATACGACGTGATCGAGATCCGCCGCAACTGGCACTTCGACACCGCCGTGCGGCTGTACTGATCGCCCGGTGCCGTACCGCGCCGAAGTGGCTAGACCTGAACGACCAGCGCCGTGACGTTGTCGCGCGCGCCCTGCTGCAAGGCCTTTTCGATCAACTGCTCGGCGCCCTGCCCCGACGAGAGGACGCTCGCGATCTCGGATTCGGACAGGGCCTTGAACAGGCCATCGGTGCACAGCAGCAGCACGTCGCCCGGCTGGATGCGGCCCGAGACCTTGTCCAGGTTCAACGACTCTTCCAGCGAGCCGATGGCCCGCGTGATCACGTTGGCCTGCGGATGGCTCTCGGCGTGCTCGGGCGCCAGCGAGCCCGACTCGACCATCTCCTGCACCAGGCTGTGGTCGTGCGTCATCTGGCACAGGGCGCCATCGCGCAAGAGATAGGCCCGGGAATCGCCCGCCCACAGGCAGGCAAAGTGATCGCCACGCGCCATCAGCACCACCACGGTGGTGGCCATGATGTCGCTGCCACCGACCGTGGCTCGCCGCTGCAGGTCGGCATGCACCGCGCCCAGCCGCAACCTCACCTGCGCCAGGATCTCGGCGGCCGACAGCCCTGGGGGGATGTCGGCCAGGGCGGCCGCAGCGGCAGCGCTCGCCACGTCGCCTGCGCCGTGTCCACCAGCCCCATCGGCCACGGCCCACAGGCCGATGTCGCCACGGTCGACGAAGGCGTCTTCGTTGCGCGTGCGCACGGTCCCGCGGTGGCTGACGGCCATGGAGGCCAGACGGGCCCCTGCCGCCGAGGGCTTGATCTCGCCTTCCAGAAGGCCGCGAAACTGCTCGATGGTGGGCAGCGCATACAGGCGCAAGCGGCGGCCGCCTGCCGTCCACCAGCCGGCATCGGGTACGCCTTCCAGCGAAGACAGGTTGCGACCAGCCGACGCAGGCGGCAAGGTGGCCAGCAGGGCATCGGCCGTGTGGCCCTGGTCGCGGCCCGCCAGGCCCGCGCTCTCCAGGGCCGAGTACCAGGCCTCGTTGGGCAGCGCCTCTTCGGGCCCGAGCAGCGCAGCCAGGGTCAGCGGGAACAGGCGGCCTACCGAGTCTTCGCTGGTGAGCAGCACGCCGGCCACCGCCGCATCGCCGCATACGCCCGCTGGAAGCCGGAAACGCCATACCGGCGCCGCGGCCCAGAGCGGCGCCAGATCGGGGCCGAAAGTCTCGCGCAGCGCGCCCAGGCAGTGTTGCAGCCAGGCGTCCCAGGGCTGGACGAAGCTCTGCGGCAACTCTCGGCGAACGAAGTCGCCGTAAGAAGGCAGCTTGCCGTAGATGCCGGTCATGGTGTGCTGGCCGCTCAGGGCGCCATTTGCGGGCAGCGGAACTCTGCCAGCTCGCGCAGCCCGAAAGGGTGGACCCGGGAGTTGGTGCGCAGTTCGAACTCCGCCGTACGCAGGCCCTGCTGGAAGCTCAGGCGGAACCGGGTGGCATCGGCCGTGGGGCTGAGCTTGCCGCGGGCCACGAAGCGCAGCGAGGCCCAAGGGCCGTCGTTGCCCAGGGCCCCGGCGGCCTGCTCGCCATCGAAGCTCAGGCTGATGTTGCCCTGGGAGGGCCACTGCAAGGTGACCGTGCGCCCGCCCACCGCGCCCGCTGCAATCGGGGTCTTGGTGCCGTTGATATCCAGCACCGCGCCCTTTGCACCGCCGTCCAGCGACACCGGCACCAGTTCGAAAGTGAAGCCGGCACCGGCCTGGTTGGGCAAGGCCGGCGGAAAGAAGGCCTCGCGAATGACTTCGGCCCGCTGGAACTGCGCCAGGTCGCCCGCGGAGATCGGCGGTGTGCCGCCATCGGGCGACACGGCCTTCCAGGTGCTCTGGCTGCGGTCGACCATCGTGGCCAGGTTCTGCGCGAAGAACTGTTCGAAGGCGCCGCCGCGGCCAAACAGCCGCGCGAAATCGACCATCGGCATGTCAGGGGCGCCCGGTTCACGGCGGAACGGGAAGCGCGCCTCCACACCCTGGCAGAACGGCGCGAGCTGCTGCTTGCCCGCGGCCGCCAGCGCGGCCCGCGTGCCGCCGGTGACGACGCCCGAGGAGGTCGAAGCCAGCGAACGCAGCCAGCGCGACAGGGGCTCGGGGGCGCGCTGGGCCTCGGCCTGCAGTTGCTGGCCGGGGTCCAGGCCCGCGGCAGGCGGCGGCGGTGCTGCACCGGGTGCCAGGGTAGCCAGCTTGGCCACCTGGACGTAGAGCGCGTTGAGCACGGCCAGCGTGCCGTCCAGCGGCTTGCCCGCGGCTTCGCGCAGGGCCTTGAAGCGCTCTTCGACGATCTGCGCCACCACACTGGCGGAATTGGCTGCCGGCTGCAGGCCGAGCGCTTCGGTCACGCGGTTGCCGGCACCCGGAACGACCTTGACCGCCGAGGTGACGGTCTTCGCGGCGCCCTTGACGAGCGCCGCGGCGGCCGATGCCGCGGCACCGCTGGCCGCGGCCGGCTCTGCCGGCGGCGTGCCCAGCGAAAGCTGCCGCGCCACGCCCTGAAGCAGGTCGCGCATCGGCGAATTGGGAGCGCTCAGCAGGTTCAGGGCCTCGGCGGCCTTGGCGGGGCCACCCAGTGGCGCCAGGCTGATGCTGTCGAGCATCTTCTGCCACTCGCCGATGTAGTCCTGGGCGTACAGGCGCACCACCGCGGCTTCGAGCAGCTGGGGGTCCGAGGCCGAGGCTGCCGCCTCGGGGCCCAGCACCCAGCTCTCAGAGGCGGCTTCGACCATGGCCTTGGGCAGGCGCGGCAAGAAGCTGCGGTACAGGCCGTCAACCGTGAACAGCCCGGGCACGGCGGCCTCGGTGACGGGCGCACCGGACTGCAGCACGAACAGCCGCTGCCCCGCGAGGCCCAGCGCTTCGGCCGGCCGCCAAGGTGGCACGTCGGTGGCGGTGCCGCGCAGCCGGGCGTACACACGGTCGGCCATGGGCATGCGCGAGAACACGCGGCGTGCCTGGTCCACCAGCGCGCCGTCCAGTGCATAGGTGGTGAAGTCCTGGTCGAGGAAGGCGCCCAGGTGCGCCATGAGCTTGTCTCGTACCGGCTGGCCCATCGCACCCGGGTAGGCCTGCGCCCATTCGGCGGCCATCCACTCCTTGATCAGCGAAGGGTCCAGCGGGCCCTGGCGCCCGAGCATGAGGTACACCCGCGTGGCCAGGTAGAGGTATGCGGGCTTTTGCATGTTGTCCCGCAACTGGCCTTCCAGGCGGGCCAGCAGGCGCGGCAAGAACATCCGCTCCAGCGCGTGCTTGTAGGCCAGGTCACCCGCACCCGCCAGCTTGGCCTCCTGGCTCAGGCCCAGATGCCCGCTGCCGCCTTCCGCGGCCGACGGCAGGGCCGCAGCGCTGTCCAGGTAAGGCAGCAGGCGGGCCAGGTCGTCGCGCGGGGTGGCCTTGTCCAGCGGCAGCCCCAGGGTCTTGGCACTGGCTTCGGCGGCCTGCAGTGCCGCCGAGCTTTGCTGCATGCGGGCGGATTCGATGCCCGTGGCGCGCCAGCCCAGGCCCAAGCCCAGCAGCACCGCCACCGCGGCCGTGGACCAGGCCGCGATCTGCACGATGCGGCGGCGCTTTTCCACATGGCGGTCGCGCGCGGCCAGGCGGGCCTCGTTGAAGACCACGTCGCGCAACAGGCGGCCCAGGAAGTAGCTGCGGCCCTTCTGCGCCATCACCGCGGCCGGGCGGCGCGGGTCGAGCCCGAAGGCACGCGAGAGCGCGCCTGTCAGGCGGTCAATGGGCGTGCCCTCCTGGGTGCCCGAGCTGAGGTATACGCCCCGCAGGAACGGCGCCGGGTCGAGCTTGGAGCCGCCGAATGCAGCCTTGATGAAGGCCGACAGTGGCGCTTCGAGCGAAGCGAACTGCGCAGGGAAGCCCGCGATGCGGGCGCGCTGTTCGGCGCCCCGCTCGGCCTGCAGGCGCTCCAGCAGGCGGTCTTGCAGGCGCTGCACGAGGCCGCCGAATTCCGTCGAGAACGCGTCGCCGGGGCCTTCGGGCGCCTGCTCGGGGGCAAAGGTCATCCCCCACACCTGGTTGCGCGCCTCGCGGTCCAGGTCGTCGAAGAACTCGGTGAACCCCACCACCAGGTCGGCCTTGCTGACCACGAAGTACACCGGCAGGCGCTGGCCGAGCTTGCTCTCGAGTTCGCGCACCCGGCGCCGCACGGCCTGGGCATGCTGTTCGCGGCCGGCAGGGTCGAGCCGGCTGAGCATGTCCACGCCGAAGGCAACCACCACGCCATTGAGCGGTTGCCGGGGACGTTCGCGGCGCAGCAGCTCGAGGAATCGCTCCCAGCCGGCCTTGTCGGAGGCGGCGTCGCTGTCCTGCGTGGTGTAGCGGCCGGCGGTGTCGATGAGCACGGCCTGCTCGGAGATCCACCAGTCGCAGTTGCGCGTGCCGCCCACGCCCGAGACCCGACCTTCTGCCAGCGGGAAATCGAGCCCCGAATTGCGGATGGCGGTGGTCTTGCCGGATCCGGGCGGGCCGATCATCACGTACCACGGGCGTTCGTAGAGGTAGCCGCCCTTGCCGCCACCGGCCGCCTTCATGGCCGCCAGCGCATCGGCCAGGCGGCCGCTCACGGCACGCTCTTCCTCGGCCGCGGCGGCTGCCGCAGCCTCGGCCTTGGCCGCCTTCTCATCGGTCTGGGTGGCACCGGCCACCAACGCCGCATCACGCTTCTGGGCGCGCCGCACCAGCCAGATCATCACGCCCAGCCAGATCAGCACCGGCAAGGCCGCCAGCAACACCAGCAGCCATGTGGCGTTCACACCCAGCGCAGGCGCGAACAGCCAGACCACCACCGCCAGCAGGAGGGCCCCGACCAGGGATCCGATGCCGGACCAGGAAACAACCGCAGCCAGGAATCCTTTCACCTCAGGGTCCCTTCATTGCGGGCCAGGACGACTTCGATGCGGCGATTTTGTTCACGACCTTCGGCTGTGGCGTTGCTGGCCAGGGGCTCGGTATCGGCGCGCCCGGCAGAGGTGAATCGGTCGGGCTGCGCGGCCGCAGCGGCCAGGACGGCCTTGGCGGCATCGGCCCGCGCCGCCGACAGCTGGAAGTTCGAAGGGAACCGCACGGTGCGGATGGGCTGGTTGTCGGAATGGCCCAGTACCGTCACGCGACCGGTCTCGTTGGCCAGCGCCTGCCCGATGCGCTTGAGCACTTGCACCATGCGGGGCTCGAGCTCGGCGCTGCCGGGCTCGAACATGCCTCGGCCGTTGATCCGCACCACCAGGCGTTGGGCGTCGCCCTGCACGCCGACCAGCCCTTCGGCGATCTCGGGGGCGAGGAACTTCGAGACCGTGGTCACCAGGTCGGACGCGGCGGGGGCGGCGGCGGCAGGTGCCACGGCCACCACTTCGCGCTGGATGGTCGGCGGCTGAAGCGGGGGCAGCTGCGTCAGCCGGGACTGCAACTCATCGCCCGCCGCATTGACGTGGCTCGACGCAGCCACATAACCCACGGCCAGCACGAACACGGCGACCGCGCCGGCCACCCAGGCCGGCACGGCGCGGGCCGGGCCGCGGTGCGGCGCGTCCACCCCGCGCCATCGGGGCGAGAGTTCGCGCTCCCAGGCGCCGTTGAGCTGCGAGAGCAACTGATACAGGCTCTCGCGGATGCGGTCGAGCTCGGCGCTGCCCCGCGCATCGAGCCGGTAGCGGCCGCGCAGACCCAGTGCCAGGCACAGGTAGCACACCTCCAGCGCGGGCAGGTATCGCCCCGGCTCCTTCTGCATGCCGGCCAGCAGGTCGAAAAACCGCTCGCCGCTGCGCACGTCCTGGTGGAAGGTGGAGCTCAGTGAACGCGATGCCCAGCTGCTGGCCTGCCCCCAGGGCGTGGCCAGCGCGGTGTCGTCCAACGCAGCGCACAGGGCGTAGTGGCCGGCGCGCAGCTGGTCGTCGGGGACCTTGGCAGCGCGGCATTCGGCCTCGAAGGTCTGCAACGCGCGCATGGCGCGGTCGCGCAGTTCCTCGGCATTGGCCACCTGGGCCGTCGGGCCCCCGGCGCCGATGCGGCCCAGCAGGTCCAGCAGCGGCGCCGCAGCGGCGGCCATGGGCGACTTGCCGACCTTGGGCAGGGCCTCGGCCTCGCCCGCCATGCGCGGCGAGGAGCCACTCGGCGGCCTGGCGGCCGCGGGCCGCATGGGGGCCGCGGCGGGCGGCATGGCCACCGGTGGCAACGGTTGCGCCGCAGGCGGCGGCACGGGCGGCACCGCACCGCCCGGCCCGCGCAGGATGGTGCGGTCGTTGTCCTCGGGTTCGCTGAAGGGGTTGTCGCTCATGTCAAGGCCCTACGCGCTGGAAGCGCTCATGCCCGTATCGCCCAGAGTTCGAGGACGAGGTTCGGGAATTCATCGGACACGTGGATACCGAATCCGCCCGAGCTCTTCATCTGCTGCCAGTGCGGGCTGCCGCGGTCGAGCTCGAAATAGGCCGCACCGGCCTGGAAGGGAATCTGCCGGGGCGCCACCGGCAAGGGCCTGACCGCGATGCCGGGCAAAGACACGTTGACCAGTTCGCGGATGTGCTCCACCGCCCCGATCTTGACCTTGTTGGGGAACAGCCGGCGCAGTTGCTCACCCGGGATATCGGCCGACACGGCCAGCACGAACTGGCTGGCGCGCAGCAGGTTGCGGTCGCTGATGGGGCCCACCCGGATGCCGAACTTGGGCTCCTGCAGCGGGATGGCCACGGCGTTGGTCTCCAGCACCATCGACAGCGAACGGCGCAGATCGGCCACCACCGGCGCAAGGCTGCGCTGCAGGTCGTCGTGGCGATAGGCCGGGTAGACGCTGGCGCGCTTGTCGGGGGCCGTGAAGGTGGCCAGTTCGCCTGCGATCTGCACCAGGGTGGCGTAGAGTTCCTCGGGATGTACGTGGCCCGAGTCGGCCCAGTGCGCCATCAGCGGATGCCAGCGGTTGACCGCCTGCAGCAGCAGGAAGTCGGCTACGTCGGCCACACCCCGGGCCCCGGGCTGGCCAAGCCGGGCGGCCAGCACTTCGGCACGCTGGCCGAGCATGCCCACCAATTCGGCCGCCAGGTTGCCCAGCGACGAGTGCGCCGATACGCGCAGGCTGGGCGGGATGTAGCGGTCGTCGAGCAGCACGCGGCGGTCGGCCTGCACCTCGACGATGCGGGCCAGGCCCAGCCGTGAATAGCCGGCCAGTTCGCCGCCATCCAGCAGGTAGCGCAAGCGCAGCCGGCCGATGCCCAGTTCGGCTGCGATGGGGCTGTCGGAGTGGGTGTCGAAGGCCTCGAAAGTGCGCAAGGCGTAGCGCGCCCGCACTTCTTCGGGGGCGCCGTCGCCGGCACTGACTTCGGGGTTGCCATCCTGCTGCAGGGGCAGGCCCAGGTACACCACGGCATTGCGGGTGCCTTCGGGCAGGTCGAGCGGCAGGGGCGCGTCCGCACCGCCGGGAATGGAAAAGGGCGTGCCGTCTTCCATGATGCCGGCGGCCGACGACAGGGCGAAACGACCGGCAGCCAGCAGGTCGCGGTCGACCGAGAGTTCGGTCAGTCCCCAGGGATGGGCGCGCAGCGGTGCCGTGCGGGCCTGCAACTGGTGCGCCGTGTGACGGTCCTGCTGCTGGAAGTGCTGGGCCCGCAGGAACATGCCTTCCTGCCACACCACCTTGTCATGCCAGACCATTCGGCTCCTCGGCGCTTGGGCGCGGTTGTTGCAATCCGGCCGCCGGTGCCCGGCGGCGCGCAGGGTTGCTCATGCCCGGTTTGTATCTCACTTCTTGACCCGTTCGGCCGCCTGTTCGTAGGCTCGGGCGAAAGCGGTCCCGAAGGCGCTCTCGAAATCGTCCTCGAACTGCTCCAGCAGCTTGGCGTGGCGCCGCTTGTAGGCCTCCCAAAGGCGCTTTTCTCGGCTGCCCGAAAACAGCCCTCCGCCGCTGGGCTCTTCGGCCTCCAGGTCGGCTGGGGCCAGCTTCTCCAGCAGGGCCTTGGCCGCCGCCTGCGTGGCCGCCAGGGCCGCCACCTGGTGCAGGGTGAGGTCGTCGATGGACTCGCGCATGGCCCACAAGGCCGGCGAGCGTGGGTCGATCAGTGCCGCCAGCGCCTGCTCGTCCGATGCGGCGAACTTCAGCGGGTTGTTGTCGGTGACACGCAACATCGTCTGTTCGATGCGGAACTCACGCTTCACGGTGCCCCGTGCGATGAGCAGCGCACGCACGCCGGCCACCGCAGCGCGCAGGAGCGCGCCGGCCGTGCGCAGAGCGGCCTCGGGGTCGGCCACCGCGCGAGCGGCCATCTCGGGGGGCAGGTCGGCGCCGGCCAGCAGCGCCGCCAGGGCGCCCGCTGCATCGGCGGCACCGGCCTGGGCCGGTGGGGGCTCGGACGCGCGCGCCACCGGTGCGGGCACCGCAGCCGCGCGCATTGCCGGCGGCATGGGGACAACCGGCGGCCGGGCCGGCACGACGGGCGGGCTGGTGGGGAGTTCGCCCTCGTCCGAAGGCACCGCGGCCGCGGGCCGAACGGGCGGTGCGGTCACCGGCACGGCCGGGCGGGCCGCCATGGGCACGGGCGGCGGCAGAGGCGCCAGCAACTCGTCGAAGGGCGAATCCGTGGGCCGCATGGCCGCTGGCGCCGGGGGGGCGGGGGGCGGCGGAGGCAGGAGATCGTGGTACCAATCGTCCGGAATGATGGGCTTGCCCGAGGACGCCGCTGCCGGCGGCACGAAGGCATCGGCGGCCGAGGCGGCATGGTCCGGCATGGCGGCGTGCGGATCGGGCCGCTGCCCGAAGGGGCTCGCGTCCGCACGGACGGGGGCGTCGTCCAAGCCCGGCAAGCGGGCCGCCGCAAAGCCGGGGTGGGGGCTGGCAACCGGCGGCAGCGCGTAGGGGCTGGACAACGGGTCGAGGTCGGTCGGGCCGCTGGGCATGAAGGTGGACTGCGAGATCGCGACCTCGATCTCATAGGCCCCCAGGCGCAGGCGGTCGCCGTCCACCAGCTGCTGGGCCTGATCGCGCCCGATCGGCCCCGTGCTGAAGTTGACGAAGGTGCCGTTGGTGGACAGGTCGCGCACCTGCCAGCAGCCGCCCACGAACTCCAGCGTGCAATGCTTGCGCGACAGCGACTTCAAGGGATCGGGCAGCGCCCAGTCGCATTCGACGCCGCGGCCGACCGTGAGCTCGCCGCCCTGGATTTGGCGCTGCTCGGCTGTCACGGAGTCGGGACACCGCAGCACGGTGAGGGTCAGGGTCGACATCGCTGTGAATTCGCTCTCGTGCTCAGGGGATCGGCTCCGCCACCAGGGGCGATCAACCGCCGATGAGGACCGTCGGACAGCCCATCACCACCGAACCGCCATGGCCGGACAGGTCGCCGATGCGCGCCGCGGGCAGCTTGCACACCAGCACGGTGGCACTGCCCTTGGCGATCATGTCTGGCGGCCCGACACACACGCATTGATCGGTGGCCCTCGCCTGCGGCATTTTGCCGGTCAACACCGTGGGGGCGCCACCGACGATCGGCCCGCCAACGTGAGGAATGGGCGGCAAACCCGGCGTGACCATCGGGCACACGTGCATGTCGGTCAGGCGAGCGGCGGGGGGACCGGGCATGTCAGGGCTCTTCCGGCGGGATGCGGCCGGCGCCGCCGGCGGCGATGTCGCGCGCGGCGGCCAGGAAGCGCACCAGGCGGGCCGGCGCACGCTCGGGCTTGCTGCGCACGGCAGCCAACACCACCGCCCCACTGATGGCCACGCCGGTCAGGTGTTCGGCGGGCGGGACAACGGGCTGGCCTTCGGGCGACATGCTGCCGCCGCTCCAGAAGGCGCCCACTGCAGCCCAGGCCTCGGGGCTGCGGAACTCCGTCTTCTGGGCGGCCTCCCAGGCCGCGCGGCGGAGGGCATCGTCGGTCGGCTTGCGCACCCAGGCCTCGGCCGCGGCGCGGGCCTGGGCATCGGCCGGCGGCAACGCGGGGTCGGGCACGGCCGCGGAACACATGCAAGCCCACCACACGGCCTCGCGCTTGTGCAGCGCGTGGGCCGACAGGCGCGCGGCTTCGTTGTGGAAGCCGGCGGCTTCGAGCCGGGCCACGCCGTCGGCGGCAGTCAGAGCGCCAGCCAGCGCGGCCTGCGCCGGCGGCTCGAGCTCCAGCCGCGGCAGCAAGGGTGCCAGCGGGGCACCCAACTTGGGCAGGGTTGCCGTCACGGTCAGTTCAACATCACGATGCCGCCCTTGACCATCACCATGGCATCGGCGTCCACCTGCACCATCGGCGCCTTGGTCTTGTGCATGGCCTGCGCTTCCTCGCTGATCATGGTGCCCTTGATGGTGATGCCCGTCTGGTCCACCACCAACGTGTTGCTGCCCACCTTCAAGGTGATGCTCTGCATCGCCTCCAGCGTGATGCTGCCCAGGCTGCACTTGATAGTCATGTTGCCCATCTTGATCGTGTGCGTGGCGTTGCCGGTGTTCACCGTGACGGTTTCGTTGCCGGTCTTGATGGTGGCCTCGCGGTTGCCGGTGTCCACCGAGGTGGTGTCGTTGCCGGTCTTGATCGTGACTTCCCGGTTGCCGGTCTCCACCGTGTGGGTGTCATTGCCCTGCTTGACCGTGACCAGCCGGTTCCCCTGCTCGACCGTCAGCGTGTCGTGCGACTGCTTGACAGTCACGGTGCGGGCGTTCTTGATGGTCTCGATCTGGTCGTGGTCGATCTTGCGCGTCTCGTCGTTCTCGACCTCGACGTTCAGGTCCTTCTGGGCATGCACGAAGACTTCTTCGGAATCCTTCTTGTCCTCGAAGCGCAGCACGTTGGCATCGTCCGCACTGTCGGACTTGTGGCTGCGCGTGCTGATGCCGCTTTGCGCGGGGTTGGTGCCCGGCAGGAAGGGGGGCTTGGCATCCTTGCCGTAGACCGAGCCGGTGACGATGGGCCGGTCAGGGTCGCCATCGAGGAAGGCCACCATCACCTCGTCGCCGATCCGCGGCAGGAACCATGTGCCGCCCCAGGCACCGGCCGCCGACTGCGCCACGCGCACCCAGCACGAGGTGGTGTCGTCGTCGGCCCCCAGGTGGTCCCAGCGGAACTTGATCTTGATGCGCCCGAACTCGTCGACGTGGATCTTCTCGCCCGAAGGGCCCGTGACCTTGGCCGAGTACAGGCCCGTCATGATGGGCCGGCGGTGCTCGCGCACGGGCATCCACGTGCGGGCCGCATCCACCAGGGTGAGCGAGCAGTTGTAGCTCTCGGTGCCGCCCGAGCCCGCGCCGAGCCTGGACGAATCGGTGGCCACATGCTCGGCCGTGGTCACGACGAAGCTCTTGCGGTCTTCGGTTCCGTCCTCGGCTTCGACGCCGATGGACACCCGGGCCCCGGCCCCGTAGCGCGGGTCGATGGTGGTGGCCGAGTAGTGTTCGGACGCTGTCTCATGCCCGCCCATCTCGACGGCTGCAGGGTCGAGGCCGGGACGCGTGGCCATGCCGCCGGGCCAGCGGAAGACCTTGCCGGAAGCCCACATCGCCGGTTCACCAGCGTAGGTGCGCGTGTCGCTGGACTTGGTCTGGACGACGGAGGGCTGGCTGCGCTCGCCGTCCATGTCCTCGAGTTGGACCGAGGCCGAACGTGCACGGCTGGCGCGCTGCCAATCGCCGAGTTCGAGGGAGTTGGCGGTCACGGCCTTGGCGACGACATCGCCGCCCTCGAAGGCGGGGAACCCGGGGGCCGTGGCGCTGATATGCAGCGTGTGCGCACTGGCCGTGTGGCTGAAGTAGTAACCCATGCCGTGCTCTTCGAGCAGGCGAGAGATGAAATGCAGGTCGCTCTCGTTGAACTGCGTGCAGTACGGCATCGGCTCCAGGGTGGGCAGGATGCCCCAACTGGCGGCCGTCAATCCGTACTCGCCGACGATCGCATCGACGATGTCCTTGGCACTCTTGGCCTGGAATATGCGGCAGTTGCGCTTGAGCCCCAGGCGCCACAAGCCCGGCACTGCCACCAACCGATAGGCCGCCTTGCCGCCAGGGCCGGGGCCGAGCTTCATGAATTCGGACACCAGGCCGTGGAAGTACCGCTTGTGCTCGGCGTCGTCCACGGTCTGGGTGACCGTGACGGTGATTTCCTTGGTCAGCAACGCCGATGGCAGGATCGCGCCGTCGTCGGCCAGCACGTCGACCTCGAAGGTGTACGGCGTGCCCACTGTTTCGCGGGCATGCAGCCGCGTTGCCACCAGCGCATCGGCACCCAGCGGTGAAGTGATCTCCAGCAGTCGCGCGAGCGCCATACCAGCCAGTGCCTCAGGGCGGAATGCCAAGGACGTGCGCGCAATCGGCGCGCACGTCCATCAACCATCAGCCCTTGGGATCAGCCTTCCATGGCCGTGGTCAGGTCATAGATGTAATGGCCCGTGGTAACCCCGGCGAACTTGTCGTCGACCTTGATGTACTCGTTGTCGAACTTGGTGAAGTTCAACGAGATGGACTCGCTCGGCCGGTCACCGCCGCTGCTGACGCTGTAGCCGCTGATCATCGTGCCGTTCAGGATGTACTTCTGGAAAGCGACGTGGTTGCCCTTGCCGTCGGTGCGCGTGATGTCGATCTTGACCGTGACGCCCTCACCGCCGATGGCTTCCTTCAGCGCCAACGGCGAGAACGAGTCCATCGTCTTGGTCAAGGTGATTTCGCTCACGCTGGGGGCCGAGGCCTCGCGCTTGGAGGCACCGCCGACGCCAGCGCTGATGCCGCGGCCGACGCCCCACTGCATGCTGGTCATCTCGATCCACTGGGCGTAGCCAGTCGCGGTGGCCTCACCGTTCATATCGCCGTACTTCATGAAAATAGCCATGGTTGATTCACCCTTTCAAATTGGTTTCGCCGATGTCCCCGCTCATTGCATGCTCGGTCGCGGGAACGTTCAACCGAGGTCGTACCGGAAATTACCAGACGACAAATCCATGCCGACCTGAACCCGATTGATCTTCTCGCCCGAAGCCATCCGGGCCAGGAGTTGCGCCGACAACTCCGGCAGGAGTGAACGGCTGAGAATATTATCGATGTTGCGGGCGCCGGATTCGACTTCCTTGCACCGCGAGACGATGGTGTCTGGCACCGCATCGTCGAAGGTGAAGGGCGTCCCGTAGGTCTCTTGCACCCGCCGGCCGATGCTGTTGAGCTTGAGCAGGCAGATGCGCTTGAGGATCTCGTCGCGCAACGGGTAGTAGATGACCACGTTGCAGCGGCCGAGAAAGGCCGGCTTGAACACCTTCAACAAGTCGGGCTGCAGTGCTTCGCGCAATTGTTCGGGCTCGGGCGTGAGGTCAGGGTCGGCGCAGAGCTTTGCAATGGTATCGGTGCCCGCATTGCTGGTCATGATGATCACGCAATTGCGAAAGTCGATGTCGCGGCCTTCGCCGTCCTTCATCTGGCCTTTGTCGAAGACCTGGTAGAAAACGTCCTGCACGCCCGGATGGGCCTTTTCCATCTCGTCGAGCAGCACCACCGAATAAGGCCTGCGGCGCACGGCCTCGGTCAGCACGCCGCCCTCGCCGTAGCCCACGTAGCCAGGGGGCGAGCCCATGAGCAGCGAGACCTTGTGCTCTTCCTTGAACTCGCTCATGTTGATGACGGTGAGGTTCTGCTCGCCGCCATACAGGAGTTCGGCCACGGCCAGCGCCGTCTCGGTCTTGCCCACGCCGGAGGTGCCGGCCATCATGAACACGCCGATGGGCTTGCGCGGGTCGGTCAGGCCCGCACGGCTGGTGCGGATGGCTTGTGCGATGGCGTCGAGTGCGTGATCCTGGCCGACCACGCGCTCCATGAGCTTGCCCTGCAAGGCCAGGACGGTCTTGATCTCGTTGGACACCATGCGGCCGACGGGGATGCCGGTCCAGGTGGCCACCACCTCGGCCACGGCCTGGCCGTCGACCACCGGGTGCACCAGCGGCTCCTCGCCCTGCAACTCGCGCAAGGTGGCCATGGTCTGGGCCAGCTCGCGCTTGAGGGCGGGCAGGTCTTCGGCCGGCGGCACCTCGCTGGCGGCGGGAAGCAGGTTGACCGACGCCGCTTCCGCACGGGTGCGCAGGTCGCGGATGGCCGCTACCAATTCCTTCTCGCGGGCCCACTGCGTGTTGAGGGCCTCGAGCTCGGCCTGCACCTGGGCCTGTTCGGCCTTCAGGGCCGCCTGGCGTGCGACGTGGTCGGTGCCGGTCGCCGTCTCGCGGCCGATGGCCGAGAGCTCGGTGTCGATGAGCGCAATGCGGCGCGTCCGGTCTTCGACAGGTGCGGGGATGGCGGCCTGGCTCATGGCCACCCGGGCGCAGGCGGTGTCCAGCAGCGACACGCCCTTGTCGGGCAGTTGACGCGACGGGATGAAGCGCGCCGACAACTTGACCGCGTCTTCAACGGCTTCGTCGAGGATGCGAACACCGTGGTGCTTCTCCAACGTGGGCACCAGCCCGCGCAACATGGCCGCGGCCAGTGGCTCGGAGGGTTCGTCGACCTTGACGACCTGGAAGCGGCGCGTGAGCGCGGCGTCTTTCTCGAAGTACTTCTTGTACTCTGCCCAGGTGGTGGCCGCCACGCAGCGAAGCTCTCCGCGGGCCAGGGCCGGCTTGAGCAGGTTGGCCGCGTCGTTCTGGCCGGCAGCACCCCCCGCGCCGATGAGCGTGTGCGCTTCATCGATGAACATGACGATGGGCGTGGGCGATGACTTGACGGTGTCGATCACGCCCTTGAGCCGGTTCTCGAACTCGCCCTTCACGCCGGCACCGGCCTGCAGCAACCCGAGATCGAGCGACATGAGCTTGACGCCCTTCAGGGCATCGGGCACGTCGCCGGCGGCAATGCGCAGGGCCAGCCCCTCGACCACCGCAGTCTTGCCCACGCCGGGCTCGCCGGTGAGGATCGGGTTGTTCTGGCGACGCCGCGTCAGGATATCCACCATCTGGCGGATCTCGCTGTCGCGGCCGAGGATGGGGTCGATCTTGCCGGCCTTGGCCTGCGCCGTGAGGTCGGTGCAGAACTGATCCAGCGGGCCGCCGCCGCGCGGGGCATCGGGCGCCGGGCCGGCACCGGCCGGGGCTGCGGCGGCTGCGGACTCGGCCTGGGCGGCTTCATCGCTGCCAGCGGCCATCTCGGCCAGGTTGCCGCGCACCGCGGCGGCCGGCACGGCCAGCAACGTGGGGCAGCTGTCGCGCACGGTGCGCGACAAGGTTTCGTCGGCGAGCAGGACAGCCAGCATGTGGCCGCTGCGGATGCGGTTGGCGCCCGCCTCGAGCGAAGCGATGATCCAGGCCTCGCGCAGCCAGCTCACGATGTCGGGCGACAAGGCCGGGGCGCGCGCATTGCCGGTGCGCAACTTGTCCAAGGCCCGGTTGAGTTCCTGCGCCACCTGCCCGGCGTCGACGCCTTGCTTGCGCAGGACGGCCGCGATGTCGGAGCCCGAGGTCTCGACAAGCTTCAGCAAGACGTGCTCTATCTCGACGTTGTAGTGGCTTCGCGACAACGTCAACCCCGCCGCTGCTTCGAGCTGCCGGCGGGCTGTATCGGACAGCCGGGCCACGAGGGTTTTGAGATCGATCGCAACCATGTCCGCCTACTCCATCGGCACCGCGGACACGCGGACTGTCGACTTAGAAATGTTCATGATTACGACCATATCGGATAGGCTTCGCGCTGTCTACTGTGCATGACCCCCCACTTGGGGATGCAGAACCGCAGAGCCACATCACGCATCCAGCGGCATGATGGCGGTCGGTGGATGGGCCGATTTGGAGGACGGATGGCGAGCGACTCGATGGACGTGGCGGCATGGCTGGCTGCACTGGATTCAGGTGTGGAAGGAGCGGGTAGCGACTTGCGGGCCGACTTCTCGGCCACTTCGCCCTATCAGCGATTGCGCGATGCCCGTGCTGCGGCCCGCGCCGAAGAGCGCGCGCGCGATGCCGAGGCCGACAGCGAGGGCCCCGAGGCCGCCGGGTGGCGCGATGTGCGGTCGGTGGGCCAGAAGGCGCTCGCCACCCAGAGCAAGGATTTCGAGATCGCCGCATGGCTGACCGAAGCCCTGGTGCGCACAGAAGGCTTGGCCGGCCTGACAGCGGGTGCCCAGTTGATCGCGGGCTTGTGCGAGCGCTTCTGGGAGGGCGGCTTTCCGCAGCCCGACGAAGACGGACTGGAAGCCCGGGCTTCGCCCATCGGCGGCCTGGCCGGTGGCGAAAAGGACGGCACCATCATGCAGCCGCTGCGGCGGCTTGCGTTGTTCCGGCGGGCCGATGGAACACCCATCGGCCTGTACCAATGGGATCAGGCCGAACAGATCTCGACGCTGGATGACAAGCGCAAGAAGGCCAAGTACGCGGCCGGCGCCATCGAGCTCAAGACGTTGGAAGCCGAAGCCCGGTTGGACAAGAACTACCTCATCGGGATGGGCCGTGCCACCGCGGCCGCCATCGAAGCCTGGCGCGAACTCGACCGGCAGATCGACGCCCGGTTCGGCGCCGAGGCCCCCTCGGTGCGCAAGGTATCGAGCCTGCTCGACCGCATGCTCGAGGTCATCGCGCGACTGGGCGGGGTGGTGGCCCAGGCCGAGGCACCGCCTCCGGAAGCCGAAGGATCCGGTGCTGCCGATGCGGCCGCCGGCGGGGCTGCAGTCGCCCCGGCGAATGCCGTCATGACCCGCGAGACCGCACTGCGCGATCTCGATCGCATTGCGGACTACTTCCGGCGCACCGAGCCACACTCACCCCTGGCCTACACGCTGGACGAGGCCGTGCGCCGCGGAAGGATGAGCCTGTCCGAACTGCTCGCCGAGGTCCTGCCCGACGCGGCCGTGCGCAATGGCATGCTGGTGCGGCTGGGCATCCGGCCGGAGGAGTCTTGATGTCCGCTGGCACGTCCGGTGCATGCGCTGACGCGATGCTCAGCCACTCGATCACCGCGCACCCTTTTCCGCCACAGTGCCCCCGCAGCCGTGCGCGCCGGACCGCGGGCCTGGTCGCGGCCCTTGCCTGCGCCCTGCTGCCCGTGGCGGCCCAGGCCGAGCCCAAGCGGCTGGCCCTTGTCATCGGCAACAGCAGCTACGCCAGCCTGCCCGCACTCGAAGCCTGCCGCACGGCAGTCAGCGCCTTGTCGGGCGCCCTGAAGCGGGCCGGCTACGAGGTGACCGAAAAGCTCAATCCTTCCAATGGACAGATGGGCGCGGCGATCACCGAGTTCGGGGAAGCCATCGGCCGCGCCGGTGACGCCGTGGCCGTGGCGTATGTCTGTGGCTATGCCGTGGCACTGGACACTCGGCTGTTCCTGCTGCCCGCTTCGGCCAACCTGTCGCGGGAGACCGATGCGTTGAGCCAGGGCATCGTCGGCCGGCTGTTCGTCAACACGGTTGCACGCTCCGGCGCCCGAGGTGGCGTGTTGCTGCTCGATACCGTTGCCTTGCCCGGCAATCCGGCGGCCCTCCCCCTGGCAGCCCTGATCGATTCAAGCCTGCTGGGCAGCCGGGGCTTGGCCGCCGTGCAGACCACAGGCGCGTTTCCGGCCGGCACCACCGAGTTGGCTGCCGCAGCGGCCAGCGGCATCACCAGCAGCGGCAATGACTGGCGTGCCGTGCTCAAGGGGTTGCGCGCCAAGCTCCCCAATTCGGGCCAACGCATGGCGGTCTTCTACGACCCCGTCGAAGCCAGCGGCGCTTCGGCGGCCACGACCACTCCGGGCGCCACCGCGCCCGGGGCCGAGGCTGCCCGGCCCTCGGTCGACCCAGGCGGCCTCACCGCGGCCGACTACCGGCGCATCCAATTGGCACTTCAGCGTCTGGGTTATTACGCCGGCAAGGTCGACGGCGTGGTCGGGTCGGACACCATGGCTGCCATTCGCCGCTTCCAGCACGAGTTGCGCGCAGAAATGAGCGGTCAACTCACCAAAGAGCAATCCGAGCGATTGCTCAAAGACAGCCAGTAATGTCAACCATATCGAACGAAGGGCATCCATCATGGGTTTGAGGACGAAGTTCAACCTGGTCATGCTGGTGGCCTTCCTGGTCGGATGGGCGCTGGCCGGCGTGCTGTCGTACGAACTGGCCTTCAGCAACGCGCGCCGGCAGGTGCTGAACGATGCCGCCATCCTCAGCGCCCAGGCCAGCGTGCTGAGCGACTTCACGGTGAAGGAAGTCGCCCCGTTGCTCGTGGGCCAGTTCAACCAGCGCTTCCTGCCCCAGTCGGTGCCGGCCTGGGTGGCGCAGACCAACTTCAAGAACCTGCAGACCAAGTTTCCCGACTATTCATACCGCACGGTAGTCGAGAACCCGACCAACCCTGATGACAAGCCCGCCGAGTGGCAGGCCGAGTTGATCAAGACCTTCAAGGCCCAGCCCGACCAGAAGGAAATCGTGCACGAGCGCGAGACGCCCACGGGCCGCATCCTGTCCATCGCCCAGCCGATCATCATCACGAACGGCGCCTGCCTGCAGTGCCATTCGGTGCCGGCCGCCGCCCCTGCCACCATGATCGACCTGTACGGCTCGGCCAATGGCTTCGGCTGGAAGCTCAACGAGGTGATCGGCGCGCGCATCGTCAGCGTGCCCATGAGCGTGCCATTCGGCGAGGCCAACAAGACCTTCACCCGGCTGATGATCGGCCTGGGCGCGGTCTTCGCGGTGATGATGGTGCTGCTGAACCTGCTGCTGCATTTCGTGATCATCAAGCCGGTCGGTGTGATTTCTGCCCAGGCCATGGCGGTCAGCATGGGTAACATGGACGCGCCCGAGGTGGTGGTGCACACGAAGGACGAGATCGGCTCGCTGGCCGAATCGTTCAACCGCATGCGCCGCAGCCTGGCCAATGCGATGAAGATGCTCAACGAATAGTCTGGCGGCGATGAACGAAGACCCGGTTTCGATCGGGCGTTACCTGGTCCAGGGCGCGCTCGGGCGCGGGGCCATGGGCTCCATCTACAAGGCGCACGACCCCGACATCGATCGCCCTGTGGCGATCAAGCTCATCCGCGCCGACCTGCTCGAAAGCGCGGAACGCGAGGACTTCATCGTCCGGTTCCGCCGCGAGGCCCAGGCCGCCGGGCGCTGCTCGCACCCGAACATCGTGGCCATCTACGACTTTGCCCTGCACCAGGGCAACCCGTTCCTGGCCATGGAGTTCGTCGACGGCATGACCCTCTCGCGGGCTCGGCCGGCCGAGGGCCGCTTCGTGGTCGAAGACGCGATCTTCGTCATGCTGCAGGTGCTGGGTGCCCTGCAGGCTGCACACCTCACGGGCATCGTCCATCGCGACATCAAGCCGGCCAACATCATGGTCATCGGCGGCACGCGCGTGAAGGTGACCGATTTCGGGATCGCGCGGATGGACACCTCCAACCTGACGCAACGCGACGCGATCATCGGCACGCCGAGCTACATGTCACCCGAGCAGTGCCGGGGCTACGTGGTGGACGCCCGCAGCGACATCTTCTCGGCGGGCATCGTGTTGTTCGAGATGCTGGCTGGCTGCAAGCCGTTCACGGGCTCGCATTCCACCGAGGTGCTGTCCAAGCTCCTGCGCGAGCCCGCCCCCGATGTGCGGCAATTCGCACCGGCGGTGCCAGAGGCCCTGGCCGCCGTGGTGGCCCGCAGCCTGTCCAAGCCGGTGGCCGACCGATACGGCAGCGCCGCCGAGATGTCGGCCGCCATCAAGGCCGCCGCCGCCGCCGTGGGGGCCGCCTACGACGACCGCACCATCATCGCCCCGCTGCGGCCGTCCGCAGCGGAATCGCGGCCTACCGCCATCACCTCGTCCCGAGCCGGGGCCATGACCGGCACAGGCAGCTTCGATCCCCGGCTGCTGGACACCCTGTCGCGCAAGCTGGCCGAATTGGTCGGGCCCATCGCCCCCATGCTCGTGCAGAGCGCGGTACGCCGCGCCACGTCGTTTGAAGGGTTATGCGCCGATCTCGAAAGCAAGGTCGAACTGCCAGCAGCGCGCCAAGCTTTTGCACAGGAAGTTCGCCGTCACCTTGGCCCCACGGCAATCCGGCCCGGCTCGGCCACGAGCACCGCAGGCACACAGTTCACCGCCCAACCTGCCGCCAGCATCCCTGTCTCGCCGGCTGAAATCGAACGCGTACAACGGGCGCTGGCCCTCCATATGGGGCCGATGGCCAAGATCATGATCAAGCGGGCCTTGCCCCAGGCCACATCGCCACAGGCCCTGTGGGAAAGCCTATCCGGCCAGATCACCGACGAGGCTGGCCGCAAGGCCTTTCTCGACGCGTGGGCACAGGGTTGAGAGCGGGCTTATCGCCCTAGAGGGCGGTCTCAGCGGCCTGCAAGCAGGCCGCGAATCACGCGCAGTTCCAGACCCCAGCGGCTTCGACGAATATCGCCCAGTTCTCCGCGTTGGTCTTGGCAGCCACCGGGTCGTTCGCGGCCAGGGTCTCGGCCCGCTGTGCCCCGTAGGCCTTTTCCTTGGGATTCGCATTGCCCCAATCCACGACATCCACCGTTTGCAGGAAGAAGTGGGACAACTCGTGGATGATCGTTTCGAAACGGCTCTGGTTCCAGCCCGAGCTATCGATCCGCCCATTGGTTCTGGGAAGGTAGATGGGCAAGCTCTTGAATGCCTCGTTGATGTAGACGGCGGCGCTGACACCGAGGTGCGAGGGAATGCTCAGCGCGCTGCCGATCGCCAGACGCTGACCGGGAAACGCAGCTGCGTTCTCGCCAGTGCTCCGGCCCTTGACCGTCCAATTCAGCATCGTGGGGTCGTTGGGATCTTCTTCCCACACGACCACCATCGGCATGAAAGCCACCGCAACGGGCTTCACGTTGACGTTCGAACGTATCTGGCGCAGCGTTCGTCCGACCTCTTTGCCGAATGCCGGAGATGCATCGCCGAACCAGCGGGTCAGCGCAGCAGCGGCGCTTCCATCGGTTGCCCTTGCACCCGCCAAAGACAGCGCATCCATGAGCTTGGCCTCTAGCGGCTGCACCATGCCGGAGGTGTAGGAATCTTGAAACGTGAATCCCATGGTGGAAAGCCCCCATCTTGAATCGAAAAAAGGACACAGACACATCGATCATGAGACGTTCCGCACGCCCTGCCGGGCAGTCAACATGACGTTGGATCGGAACGGCCCTGTGCGGGAGGATGGTAATGGGCCGACCTTTGCAGAGCAAGCATTTCGCGCGATTCGGGCTTCTCCTCAACGCCGCTTCCCGCGCCATGCCCTGGCTCGGCAATGACGACCCGGCTTCAGATCATTTCCAGTGCCTTCCAAGCCGGGAGCCGCTCTTGCAGGATGGAGCCGACGACCCGCCGCAACTCTGCCCAGACCGGCGGCTCGGGTTGCAGGCCCGGCGGCAGCAGTTGGTTCACGAGCAGGGTCACCGGGTCGTGCGGATCGCCAGCATCCAGACCGGGCTGCGGCGGTTCCCCCAGCAGCCGGGCCAGCGCCAGCTCCATGGCCGTGACCGACATCCCGCCACCCAGGGCCGGCGCAGCCAGGCTCAATTGCCCGGACCCGATGCCGTGCGGCGCCAGCCTTCGGGCCGCCACCTCGTTGAATCGACGGGCCCTGCCCACGGCCTGCTGCCAGTCGGCACCGGCGCCCGGAATGCGCCACAGCGGAACGGCGCACCCGGACCCCACCAGCAAGGCCAGCAGCTCGGACGGGGTGGCGTTTCCGCAGCCCGGCAACGCGCGCAGAGCGCCGACCGTGTGGGGCCCCTCGGCCAACGCGCCGCGAACGGCATGAACCAGCGCGGGCGGCAGCTGGGCCTCACCTGCCTGCGACTTGAGCACCGCCTCACCCATGGCGTGCGTGGCTGAAGCCAGCCAGAGCGATTCGACGGCCGGCTCGCGCGGCACGCGGCGCAGGCCGCGCACATACACATCGCGCCGAAAGGCACGTGCCACGCACAGGTCGAAGATCAATTCGCGGCTCCTGGGCTCGCGTGCCTCGTCCCACAGCTCACGCTGCGGGGCGGTGAGCGACATGTGCGGAAAGTTCTCGTCGATGGTGGCGCTGCCCACGTACTCGCAACGCACCGATTCCATCGCCGCCGCGACGTCGGCATGGAAGCTGGGACGCCAATGCTCGGTCATGAACTCGTGCAGCACATAGCCGGGCCGTGCACCCTTGATCTCGCCGGTGATCAGGCTCCGCCAACCGGACGGAGGCAGGTGCGAAGGCTCGGCAGCAACCAGCCGCTGGACCCGGCCTGCCGCGACCGCCATGCCTTCGGCGGCGGTATCGACCGACTGGATCGCGCCCCGAACCAGCCGGGCAAGGCCCAGGCCGCCCGCAGCGCCAGGCAGCGCGTTATAGCCCATGAAGACCAGCCCACCGACCTTGAGCCGCTGCTTGATCAGGCGCAGGACGCCTTCGCGCACGGCATCTGCCACCCACGACCACACGCCGTGCACCGTGATCAGGTCGAACTCGGGCAACGCGTCCAGTTCGGAACCGTCCAGGTCGGCGAGATCGAGCTCCAGGAAGCGGGCGTTGGCCAGGCCGGCCTCGGCGGCCAGGCTGCGCGCTTCGCCGATATGCGCCGGGTTGTAGTCCAGGCCGATCACCTGCCAGTGCGGATTGGCGGCGGCCAGGGTCAGGCCGGTGTAGCCGGTGCCGCAGCCCACCTCCAGGATCGACAGCGGTGTTTCTGGGCCGACCTCCCAGGCCACGCCCATCAAGGCGCAGATGGCGCGCAGGTGGGCCGGCGACTGAAAGCCGTGCCAGGACGACGGATAGGCCTCGCTGACCGGATAGCCGCGCGACCAGTTGCCAGAATCACTCATGGGAAATCAAATCCTCTCAAGGGTTGGCCCGCAAAGCCCGGGCCGCCGGCGCCTGCGGGCGCAACATGGCTTCGGCAGCCGGTTTGCGCCTGGGTCGCGACGCAGTCAGCCAACTGGTCCAGCCCAGGCGGGCCGTGCCCGTGCCCGGCGCGCCCAGTCGCAGGTGCGGCACCTCGGCTGCAGCCAGTACGGGGTTGAAGGCGAAGTCGAGCTCCAGGCCCACCTGCAAGCGCGTCAGCTCGACCAGCCGGGTGTGCAAGGCGGTGCCTGGAAGCAGTGTCTCGAAGACTCGAAAGGGCATGGGCCCCAGGTTCACCAGGAAGCGCGACGAGGGATCCCAGACCTGCGCCCCCACCGCGGCGTCGACGCCCAGTTGCACGTGACGCCCGGGCACGCCGGGTGCGGCAAGCCGAGTCTGTTCAGCTGAGGGCAGGCGCATCCAGCCACCGGCAAATTCAACCAGCCGCACCTCGGCGCCGGTCTCTTCGGACAGCATGCCGCGCAGCCGCTCGGCACTGCGGGTGCGTGCCGACAGGCCGCCAGCGTGGTACAGCACCGCCGGCAAAGGGCTGGCCAATGCGTCGGACAGCCGGGGCGTGCCCAGGCCCACTGCGGCGCCGAGCACCTGCACGGCCTGGTGGGGGTCGCGCGTGGGCCGATACTTGGAACCGGCCTTGACGAACAACCCCGTGAAGCGCCGCGCCAGCAGGTCGACGAAGGCGTGGAGCGCGGTCGAGCGCCGGCGAGACTCGGCATCGGCCAGTGCCGTGTAATGGCGGGGCAGCACGCCCCCGGGGCCGATCAGGCCGAAGGTGGGCGTGACCAGCCCGCCTTTCGCCAGATCGGCCTGCATCACTTCCCCCGCCGGCGCACCCAGACGGGTCGTGGTGCGGTAGGCGATCTCGGTCGGGTCGCGGTGCGGCGCGATGACGGCACTGGCTTGGTCGATGCTGAAACGGCCGGGTTCGCGCTCCAGGCGCTCCAGGGGCGTCAGGGCACGCGGCGGCGCCGGTCCGTCTTGTGCGGGCGACGGCGGCACGGCAGTCACAACAGCACCCGTGTGCCGCTGCGCGCAGGCCAGGACGCGACGCTGCCGCTGCCGCCCCTGAGGTGCACGCTGGTGCGCACGAAGCCGTTGACCGAGACCTGCAAGGCGAAGAAGCGCTCGAGCACGCCCGCCAGCACGAAAAGGCCGCCTGCTGTCCATGCCTGCGGTTCGAAGGTGATGGCCACGTCGATGCCGCGCGCAAAGCTTCCCGGCCGGATGCCCGGCAGCCGCGCCACGCCCGGCGTTGCCGTGATCGAGGTGATGCCGTCCAGTGCCAACCGGGTTTCCGGGGTGTCGCGCAGGTCGTGAAGGCGCAGCATCTCGCGCAGGGCCAATGCCGCTTGCGGACCGCCGGTCACGCCCAGGTGGTTCAAGGCCAGGTGCGAGACCAGGCGCCAGCCGCTGCGCTCACGCAGTTGTGGCCGCAGCGTCGGCGTGGGCGGCGCCAGGCACTCGGCACCACTGACCGGCGCGGCCGGGTCGGTCACTCGCAAGGTGGGCTGGCCGCCGCCGAAAGGCAGCATCGACGGCAGGTCGCGGTTGCAGCACAGGGTGTCGATGCTGAGCACGCCATCGGCCGGCAGGGCCGGGTCGAAATGGGGGTCGCGCAGCATCAATCGGGTCTCTGTGCCGCCCAACATGGCCGGCGCCAGGCGGCGCGAGGCCAGCCAGCTCAGCCCTTCGGCATCGGCCTGTGCCCCCTCTTCGTGGCGCAGCCGCTGGAAGTGCGGCACGCGCCGCGGCTGGGGGGCATCCGGGCGGCTCAGGCGCACGCCTTCCACCGCGTAGACCTCCAGCGCGGCCGGGCGGCGTGCATCCGGCACCACCAGCCACTCGGACTGCGTGCCGTCCAGGGCGACCGGTTCGGCGCCCTGGCGGAAGAGGTTCACGACGGGGGTGGCCCCGAGGATGAAGTTCTCCTCGTTGACGCTGCGCTCCAGGTCGGGCACCGAACGCGACAGGTAGACGTAGACCTCCATGCTGCCGCTGCGCTGGACCAGCGTACGCGCTTCCAGGCCCGAGAGATCGAGGTAGTGGAACTTCTCGGGGAAGGCGAAGTACTCGGTCAGGAGCCGGTGGCCCGAAAAGGCACGCTGTGGCCAGGGCAGCGCGGCCTGTTCAGGCTCGAAGCCAGCCTGGGCGAGGCACTCGCGCGGCAGGAAGGTGGGGCGGGGGTCCGAGGGCCCGTCGGCCAGGGCCACGGACAACGTCGAGGTGCACAGCAACTCAAGCAGCTGCGTGGCCGCGGGCCCCGAGCCTCGCAGGTGCAAACGCACCCGATCCAGCGCGAGCTCGGCCAGGGTCAGCGTGGGCACCGTGGTGGCCAGGCTCAAGCGCAGCACGGCGGCGGCGCGCGGGGCGTGCGGGTTGGGCGGGGCCGGCAAGGGCAGCCCGGCCAGCCGCGCCTTGGTGATCGTCAGCGGCCACAAGGTGACCTCATGGCAGGTGCGATAGTGCAAGGGTTCGCCGCGGACTGGCTGCGTCTGCACCGGCGTGCCGCGGGGCACGCGCGAAGCACCCTTGGCTTCGGGCTTGGGCTTGAGCTGGATGGTCGTCATCGACGGCACGGGCGCCAGCAGGTGCGGACACAGCAACTCCAGCAGCGCGTCGGACAATTCGGGCAGGTCGTCGTCCAGCCGGTGCTGGACGCGCGCGGCCAGGAAGGCCACGCCCTCCAGCAGCCGCTCGACGTGGGGGTCGTCCACGGCATCGGCGGTCACCCGCAACCGGCCGGCCACCTTGGGGTTGGCGGCCGCGAATTCGCCGGCCAGCTTGCGGATGGCCGCCAGTTCGCGGTCGTAGTAAGGCAGCAGCGCGTCAGCCATGGGGGGGTCTCAGATCTCGCCGACCGTCACGTCGCGCGTCACGGGTTCCAGCAGGGTCTCGAAGCTCACGGGCTCGGGCACCGGGTCGGCGCGCAGCACGGCATCCACCTTCATGCGCAAGGTGCCGCCCAGGCCGTCGTCGGTGCCCACCAGCACCACCTTGATCTTGGTCAGCCGCGGCTCGAAGCGGCGGATGGTGGCTTCGACCTCGCGCACCAGCGCGGCCCGCAGCTCGGGCACGGCATAGGCACCGGACGCCGGATCGGGGATGCCGTAGTTGACGATGGAAGCGGTCAGCTCGCCGAGGATCGACGGCAGGGGCACGCGGCGGCGCCGGGCGTTGAGCAGCGACTCCACGTCACGGCGCACGGCGATGTGCAACCGCTCCAGCGCCTCGGCGGCCGTGGGGGCAGGCGCCTCGGCGGAGTCCGGGTCGGCGTCGAGCAGTCGGTCCAGGAAGGGGAGCTGGGCACGCTGGGGACCGCCAGCCCGTCCGCGAGGGTCGTTCAATCGAACACCACCGTGGCCAGTTGCGTGAAGGGCACGGCCTCGTCGCCGACCAGCAGGATGCGCTGGCCACGGCCTCGCACGGGGCCTTCGGCCGGGTCGGTCCAGTCGGTGGCGCGCCCCAGTCGCAAGGCGTTGTCGGTCTCTGCCGCCAGGCCCAGGTACAGCGATGGCAGGAAGACCACGCCTTCGGTGCCGTCCTTCAGGTCGATGGCGCAGCGGCGCCAGACGAGGTCCCGCGGACGGCGCGGGGCGTCGAAGGCCAGCGAACGCACGCGCGAAACGGGCACCAGCATGTGGTCGCCTGCAGTGGTCAGCACCTCGAATTCAGCCGCCATCAGATCATCGGCATCGCGCAGGTCGGCAAAGGCCGTCTGTGTGCCGTCGGGCGCTTCCAGATGGCCCGGTGCGGGCGGCCGCAGGGTCTCGATTTCGGCGGCAGCCGCGTCGGCGCCGGCGACGTCGCCCAGGCGCAGCAGCATGCGGGCGCGCAGGGCCGCCTGCTGGGCGGGCGTCGCGTCGTCGCCCTGGTACTTGGGGGCCCTGCCCTCGCGCAGCACCTGGGCACGCAGCACTTCGGCGCGCAGCAGCTTGCGGAACTCGAGCACCGCCGGGTTGGGTTCGTGCAGCGCCGCGGCATCGAGCATGCGGTCGGCCCGTTCGGCCTCGCCGGTCAGCAGAAGCAACTCGGCCATGAGCCAGCGTGCATCGGCATCGGTGGGCGAGGCCTTGACGGCGGCCGTGGCGGCCGCAAGTGCACCGGCGATGTCGCCGGCATGAAGAAAATCACCTGCTGTGGTCATCGGAGGCAGTCCTGTGTGAGGTTTCAGGCAGTGGCTGTGTTGTGGGGGGCGAACTCGGTGACGAGGCGGAACGAAGCGCCCACCTCATCGAGTTGGTGGTGCGGCTTGAGGTGCACGGTGCAGTTGTACACGCCCGGGCGGCCGCGGCGTTCGCGCACTTCGACGCGCGCGTCCTGCAAAGGGTAGCGGGCCGTCACCTGGGGGCTGGCCAGGCCGCCCCCGCTGATGAACTGGTTGAGCCAGCGCTGCAAGCGCGACTCGACATCGGAAGGGTCGAGAAAGCTGCCGGTCATGTCGCGGCCCATCAGCTTGACGCAATGGGCAAAGCGGCTGACGCACAGCATGGTGTTGAGCTGCGCCGACATGCGCTGGTTGGCGTTGGCTGCAGCGGTGGTCATGCGTGGAGGGCGGTGCAGTGAAGGCAAGGCCCCGAAACAGGCCTCGGGCAGGCCATCCAAGGCCGACAGCGGGATCAGCCCGGCGTCGCTGAGCATGTTTTCCTGCTGATCGGTGAAGCTCACCTCGAGCGGGGCCCGCGCTGGCGCCTGGTACGGCAGGTCGCTGTGGAAGCGTTCGAAGGGCAGGTTCGACAGAACGCCGCCTCGGGCCTCTTCGGAGACATCGGCGCCGCGCACCTCCGCAGGCCATGAGTAGCGCTCGAAGGCCCGCACGGCCGCTGCCGCGAAGCCGTACACGGGGCTGGTCCAGACACGGTCGGCGGCTCTGCCCGGGCTGTGCCGGAACCGGAAGCGGTCGACCCGCGCGCCGTCGTCGACCCAGGGCGCACGGCCCAGCACCCTGGGCAGGGCAATGCCGATGAACCGCAGATCTTCCTGCACGGCGGCCTGGCGCCAGCGTTGGTGCTCCGGGCCCTGCAGCACGACGGCCGGATCGTAGCTGGGCGTCATTTCGGTGTAGCTGCCCAGCCCCAGCAGTTCAGGCGAGCCCCCCAGGATCATGGGGGCGAACGCAGCCGCGGCGATCCCGGCCAGCCCTGCCAGGGCGCCGATGTCGTCCGTCGGGTTGCCGGGTGCCGGACGGTGACGGACCTCGTAGTCGCCGGCAATCAGGCCGAAGGGCTCGCCGCCGGCCATGCCGAATTCTTCTTCGTGGATCTTGCGGAACAGATGGCTCTGGTCGAACTCGATGGCGCGCTCGATGTCGCGGCAGACCTCCACCCAACGGGCGTGGAGCATGCGCAGGCGGACGCGCACCCCCGTGCGCGGCAGCCCCTCGACCAGCCATTGCAGACCCCGCCAGGAGCCTTCCAGCCTGCGCAGACGCGGGTGCAACAAGATGGCATCGAGCTGGCGCGACATCGCGGCATCCAGGGCCGCGATGTCGCGGTCGAGCGCAGCGCGCAACAAGCCGACGGCATCGTCTTGCGCTCGCAGGTGGGCCAGCCATCGGGGGCCGAACCAGAGCCGCAGGTGGGTGGCGGCGTCCTGCGAAGCGACCAACTCTGCCAGGTCGGCCCCTGCCGTCACGGCGGACGGGCCCATGAAGCGCCCGGCCAACACTGCGTCGCGCAGCGTTTGCTCAGGCGCTTGCGTCATGAAACGGCGGGTGCCCGGACGATCACGACTTCTGCGGGATTCGCGCCACCATCCGCATGGAGGTGGTCAGCTCTTCCATCTGCAGCCAGGGCCGCAGGTAGGCCACCGCGTTGTAGGAGCCCGGGCGGCCAGGGATCTCCTTGACCTCGATCTTGGCTTCGCGCAGCGGGTACTTGGCACGCGCCTCCTGGCCTGCGCCTTCCATCGGATTGACGTAGTTCTGGATCCACCGGTTCAGCCAGGTCTCGCAATCGGTGGCTTCCATGAACGAGCCGATCTTGTCGCGCGCCATCACCTTCAGGAAGTGGGCAAAGCGGCTGGTGGCCATCACGTAGGGCAGCCGCGCCGAGATGGCGGCATTGGCCGTGGCGTCCGGGCGGTCATACTTCTTGGGCAGCTGCGTCGACTGGGCGCCAAAGAACACGGCGTAGTCGGTGTTCTTGTAGTGCAGCAGCGGCAGGAAGCCGAGCGCCGACAATTCGGCCTCGCGGCGGTCGGTGATGCCGATCTCGGTGGGGCACTTGGCATCGCCGTCGCCATCGTCCGAGATGAACGTGTGGGTGGGCAGGTTCGTGACCCGGCCGCCGCCTTCGGCACCGCGAATGGCCGTGCAGAACCCGTATTGCGCGAAGGCGTCGGTCAGTCGAGTGCCCATCACGTAGGCAGCGTTCATCCAGCAGTAGTCGTTGTGATCCATCTGCTTGGCCGAGCCGTCGGCGTTGGTCGGCGCCTCTTCGTAGCCGAACTCGTCCACCGCCTTGGTGGCCGCGCCGTACGGCACGCGGGCGATCACGCGGGGCATGACCAGCGAGACGAAGCGCGAATCTTCGGTTTCGCGGAAACCACGCCACTTGGTGTACTCCGTGGTCTCGAAGATCTTGGCCAGGTCGCGCGGCTTGGACAGCTCACTCCAGTCGTTGAAGCCGAACATGCCGGCGCCCACGCCCGAGATGAACGGGGCGAAAGCACCTGCGGCCACGTTGGATACCAGGCGCAGGGTTTCAACGTCCTCGGGGTGGGCAGTCCACTCGTAGTCGCCGATCAGCGCGCCGTACGGCTCGCCGCCCGGGGTACCGAATTCGTTTTCGTAGATCTTCTTGAAAAGCTGGCTCTGGTCGAATTCGACGGCCTTCTGCAGGTCCTTGGCCATCTCCTTCTTGGAGAGCTGGAACATGCGGATCTTCAGGCTGGTGCCGGTCTCGCTGTTCATCACGAGGTAGTTCAGGCCCCGCCAGCTGCCCTCGAGCTTGAGAAAGCGCTCGTGGTGCATGATCTTGTTGAGCTGCTCGCTGACCTTGCGGTCGATCTCGGCGATGGCGCGATCGAAGGTGACGACCAGATTGCGGTTGAAGGTGACCGTGCCCTTCAGGGCTTCCTCGGTCAGGGCGCGGATCAGTTCCTCGGCGCGGTCGCGCTCGGTCTGCTTGGTGGCGCCCAGCACCTGGTCGAGCAGCCCCAGGCCGCCCTCGGTGGTGGTGGTGACGGTCGACGCCGCGGCGCCTTGGGATTCAGTGGCAGCCATGGATCAGCCTTCCGTCTTCTTGATGCCGAGTTGAGCCGACAGCGCGTCGAGCTTGGACTTGTCTTGCAGGACATCCTCGAGCAGGCCTTCGAGCTCTTCGGACAGGTCGGCCTTGCTCATCAGGTCGCGCAGACGGCTGCGGGTCTCGAGCATGGCCTTCAGCGCAGGAACCTGCGCGGCCACGCGGGACGGCTCGAAGTCTTCCATCGACTTGAACTTCAGGTCAACGGCCATCTGGCTGTCGTCACCGGCCAGGGTGTTGTCGACCTTGAGCTTCAAGCCCGGGGCCACGCGGGCCATGACGTCGTTGAAGTTGTCCCGGTCGATCTGGACGAACTTGCGCTCGGCCAGCGGCTTCATCGGTTCGGTGGGGTCGCCGGCGTAGTCGCCCATGACCCCGACCACGAAAGGCAACTCGCGCACGATCGCCGCGCCTTCGGTTTCGACGTCGTAGGTGATATGCACACGCGGCTTGCGGACGCGGGCGAGCTTTTCGTGAACGCTGTTCATGGTTTCCTCATTTCCTTTCAAGGCTTGGGTGTAGGTCCTGCGGCCTCGTCGGCCCAGTCGGACTGCGCAAAAGGTAACACAGGACCTGCGGCGAATCCATGCAATTCAACTGCGCAACAACCCGAAGCATAGGTCGGTGTCCGAGACAGTGCAGGCAGCTTCAGTTGCCGATCACACCGCAGGCCATTCGCGCCCCGCCACCGCCCAAGGGCATGGGCTGGTCGGCGTGGTTGTCGCCAGCCACGTGCACCATCAGGGACCACCTGGCCAGATCGGCCGTCTTCAGGCGAGGGCCCGGCACGGAGTTGGTGGCGGTGCCATCGGCCGCCACGAACAGCGGGGGCAGATCGCCCAGGTGGCCTTCGCCCCAGGGTTCGCCGTGCCCCTTGGTATCTTGGGGATCGACGTGGCGGGCGGCCCCCCCCGCCGGCCCCCCCCCGCCGTCGCGCTCCCCCCCCG
>CAIJPE010000418.1 GCA_903822435.1 uncultured beta proteobacterium
AGGGCCTGTCCCGCCTTGCCTTGCAGCTGGTTCAGGCCGTTGAAGGCATGGTCGATCTTCGCCACCACCTCATCCAGCGCCGCTTCGGAGATACCGGGGTGGCCGCGATACCCTTGCAATTGGGCGCGGTGCCGCTCCAACTCCTTGAGCAGATCGCTCTTCAGGTCGGCGCGAGACGCGACGTCCATGATCTCGAAGATCGTGGCCAGCGCGAAGTGATGGTCCACGGGCGCATCGCGCGCCACGAGTTGCCCCAGGCGATCGAAGAGATGCTCGAGCCGCAGCATCGTGCGGATGCCTTCGTTGAAGGGGTATTCGTAAAGAACCAAGGCGGGGGGCTCGGGTGGCAAGTGCGATGGTCGACTCAAACCGTTGGCGGATTGTTCCACACCGACGCCCGGAAACCTCCCTACGAAAGCGCGGGGCGTTCTGCCGCAGGGCCGCCGGCCCACAGCGACCACAGCGCGCGCACCTCGTCAGCCAGCGCCTGGAGGCTCAGACCTTCGTTGTAGATGACCGCATCTGCCACCGCCCGCCGTGCCGCGCGCGGTGCTTGCTGGGCCACCACGCGGGCGGCAGCGGCCTCGCTCCAGCCCGGGCGTTGCGCCACCCGCGCAATCTGGGTCGACTCTTCGCAGTCCACCACCAGCAGCCGGTCGACGCGCGACCGCCAACCCCCGCCCGGCCGCGACCGATGCGATTCGGCCAGCAGCGGCACGTCGAAGACGATGGGCCGGCCGGCGCCGGCGTCGGCTTGTTCCTGGGCCTGGGCGCCGATGAGGGGGTGCAGGATGGCCTCCAGCCGCGCCTTGGCCTGGGCATCGCTGAAAACCGCCAGGCGCATGGACTCGCGGTCGAGCGAGCCGTCCGGGGCCACCATGCCCGCACCGAAGGCCTCTGCGATGGCCGGCATCGCCCGGCCGCCTGGGCGCGTGAGTTCACGGGCGATGGCGTCTGTGTCCACGAGGTGGGCGCCGGCGGCGACCAGCACCTTGGCCACGGTGCTCTTGCCGCTGCCGATGCCGCCCGTCAGGGCCATCCGCAGCGCGGGATGGCCACGCATGGTCATGCCCAGCCGATCCAGCCCAGCACCGTGTCCAGCCCTGCCAGCACCACCGCCAGGCCGCCGCCGGCGAGGAAGGGGCCGAATGGCACGAAACGGCCTTCACGCAGTGAACCGGTGGCCTTCATCACCAGGCCCACCGCCGCGCCGATGATGGAGGCCATCAGCACGATCGGCAGGATGGCCTGCCAGCCGAGCCAGGCACCCAGGGCCGCCAGCAGCTTGAAGTCGCCGAAGCCCATGCCCTCCTTGCCGGTGGCCAGCTTGAAGACCCAGTAGACCGACCACAGCGACAGGTAGCCCAGTGCGGCGCCCCACAGCGACTGCGGCAGGCTCAGGCCCGGCAGCCAACCCAGGGCCGCGGCCACCAGCCCGCCCCACAGCAGCGGCAGCGTCAGGGCGTCCGGGAGCACGGTGGTGTCCCAGTCGATCAAGGCCAGCGCCAGCAGCACGGCACCTGCCACGCACCACAGGGCGGCACTCGGGTGCGGGCCGGCGCGCCAGGCCAAGGCGGCGAAGAGCAGGGCGGTGCTCAACTCGACCAGCGGGTAGCGCACGGAGATCGGGCTGCGGCAAGCCGAACAGCGCCCGCGCAGCACCAGCCAGCTGACCACCGGGATGTTCTCGTACCAGGCAATGCGGTGGCCGCACGAGGGGCAACGCGAGGCAGGCCGGGCCAGGCCGATGGCGGGCAAGGCGGACAGCGCCTTGTCGAGCAGGCCGCCGGCCTGCTTCAGGGGTGCCGGTGTTTCGCTGGCAAAGACCCGCTGGAAGGACTCCTGATCGCCCAGCTGGGCGTTGACGTCGCCCCACCACTGCCGTTCGAGCATGATGGGCAGGCGGTGCACCACCACGTTGAGAAAGCTGCCCACCAGGAGCCCGATGACGCCCAAGGCCCAAGGCGAAAGCAGGATCTCCAGAGGCACCCCGGCCAGCGATGCCCCCACGTCAGACAACCGAGCCCAGCTTGAAGATCGGCAGGTACATCGACACCACGATGCCGCCGATCAGCACGCCCAGGATCACGATGATGAAAGGCTCCATCAGGCTGGAAAGCCCCTTGACCATTTCGTCGACCTCGTCCTCGTAGAACTCGGCAGCCTTGGCCAGCATGTGGTCCAGCGAGCCGGACTCTTCGCCGATGGCCGCCATCTGCAGCACCATGGTCGGGAAGACGCCGGTGGCGGTCATGGAGGAGGTGAGGGCCGATCCCGTGGACACGTCCTTCTGGATCTGCTCGGTGGCTTGCGCATACACCGCGTTGCCCGACGCGCCGCCGACGGAATCGAGCGCCTCCACCAGCGGCACGCCGGCCGCGAACATGGTGGACAGCGTGCGCGTCCAGCGGGCGATGACGGACTTGTTGATCAGGTCGCCGAAGACCGGGATGCGCAGCAACAGCCGGTCCATGAACATCTGCATCTTTTCCGAGCGCTTCCAGCTCTCGAAGAAGAAGTACAGGCCGCCGCCGACCAGCGAGAAGATGGCCCACCACCACTTCACGAAGAACTTGGACATCGCGATGACGATCTGCGTGGGGTAGGGCAGTTCGCCGCCGAAGGACTTGAACACGTCCTCGAAGGCCGGGATCACGAAGATCATGATGACCGTCAGCACGATGAAGGCCACGATGATCACCGCCACCGGGTACATCAGGGCCGACTTGATCTTGCTCTTGATGGCCATCGTCTTCTCCTGGTAGATGGCCAGGCGGTCGAGCAGGGCCTCCAGGATGCCGCCGGCTTCACCGGCTTCCACCAGGTTGCAGTACAGCGCGTCGAAGTGCAGCGGGTGCTTGCGGAACGCCGAAGACAGGCTCGTGCCGGTCTCGACGTCGGAGCGGATGTCGGTCAGCAGCTTGGTCATCCGCGGGTTGGTGCTGCCGCGGGCGACGATGTCGAAGGATTGCAGAAGCGGCACGCCGGCCTTCATCATCGTGGCCAGCTGCCGCGTGAAGATGGCGATGTCCTTCTGCTGGATGGACCGGCCGCCGCTGACACGGCGCTTCTTGACCTTGGTGACCAGCACGCCCTGGCGGCGCAGGCTCGCGTTGACGACGGCCTCGCCGCCGGCGCGCATCTCGCCGCGAACGATCTTGCCGTTGCGGTCCTTGCCCTCCCACTCGAAGATGACTTCCTTGCTGGGCTTGGCGAGAGTGGCTGTGGCCATGGGTGTGGGCTTCGTCAAAAACGAGGGGGATGAAGGCCGGGTCGCGAGACTATTCGTTGGTCACCGTGATGATTTCTTCGAGCGTGGTCAGGCCCGCCCTCACCTTGATGAGTCCGGACTGGCGCAGATCACGCACACCTTCGATTTCGGCCTGTTTGGCGATATCTAGAGCCGATCCTTCGGACAGGATGATGCGCTGGATGGCTTCCGTGATGGGCATCACTTGGTAAATGCCGACGCGCCCCTTGTACCCGTTGTTGCACGACGAGCAGCCCATGGCGCGGTAGGGCTTCCAGTTTCCATCCAGGTCCTCGGGCTTGAAGCCCGCCTTCAGCATGGACTCGCGGGGGTATTCCGCCGGCTTCTTGCAGTTCTCGCACAGCTTGCGGGCCAGCCGCTGGGCCGTGATCAACAGCACGCTGGAAGCGATGTTGAACGGCGCCACGCCCATGTTCAGCAGCCGGGTGAGGGTGGTCGGACCGTCGTTGGTGTGCAGCGTGCTCATCACCATGTGCCCGGTCTGCGCGGCCTTGATGGCGATGTCGGCGGTTTCCAGGTCGCGGATCTCGCCGACCATGATGATGTCCGGGTCCTGCCGCAGGAAGGACTTGAGCGCAGCGGCAAAGGTCAGGCCCGCGCGGTCGTTCACGTTGACCTGGTTGATGCCGGGCAGGTTGATTTCGGCCGGATCTTCCACCGTGGCGATGTTCACGCCCGGCACGTTCAGGATGTTCAGGCAGGTGTACAGCGACACCGTCTTGCCGCTGCCGGTGGGGCCGGTGACCAGGATCATGCCGTAGGGCCGGCCGATGGCCTGCATCAGCCGGTCCTTCTCGATCTTCTCGTAGCCCAGGGCCTCGATGCCCAGCTTGGCGCTGGATGGGTCGAGGATCCGGATGACGACCTTCTCGCCGAACAGCGTGGGCAGTGTGCTGACGCGGAAGTCGATCGCCTTGGTGCCGAACTTCAGCTTCATGCGGCCGTCCTGCGGGACGCGCTTCTCGGCGATGTCCATCCGCGAGATGACCTTGATCCGCGAAGCCAGCTTGTCCTTGATCGCCACCGGGGGCTGCGTGATCTCGCGCAATTCGCCGTCGATGCGGAAGCGCACGCGGTAGGTGTACTCGTAGGGCTCGAAGTGCAGGTCCGACGCGCGCATGTTGATCGCGTCGATCAGCATCTTCTGCAGGAAGCGCACGACCGGCGCGTCTTCGACCTCGGTGGCGACATCGGCGCTCTCCGGCGTGGCGGTGTCTTCCTCGGTGACGTCGAAGTCGAAGTCGGCGCTGGCGAGCGTCTCGAGCACTTCGTTGGCGCTGGCGCCTTGTGCGTCGAGCAAGCGGGCGAGCTTGTCGTACTCGACGATGACCCATTCCGGCGTCAACTGCGTGGCGAACTTGATGCGCTCGGCGGCTTCCTGGTCGGTGGGGTCGGCCGCGCCGATGAACAGGCGGTTGCCGCGCTTGCCCAGCACCATGAGCTGGTATTGGCTGGCGATCTTCTGGTCGACCAGGTTGCGCGGCAGCTTCTGGATATCGACCGCGTTCAGGTCGATCAGCGGCAGCGCCAGGGAGGTGGCCAGCGTGTGGGCGAGGTCGTCGGACTTGACGGCGCCCGCGGCGATGGCCGTGGCCACGAAACTGCCCTTGCGCTCGCGGGCGGTCTTGGTGATCTCTTCGGCGGTCCTGGCGCTCAGGCGGCCCGCGTTGACCAGGACCCGCGCCACGCCGGAAAGCGAGGATTGGGGCGGCTCGATCAGCGTCTCGGTAGCCATCGCAGCGGGTGTGGCATGTTCATGAGCCCCAGATGATCACGGATCGACCTTGAAGTGTAAACGCCGAATAACCACGCAAGCCCCTGTCGATCCTGGGCTTTGGACATGCAGACGTCGCGCAAGGTGATGGGGTGGCGCCGTGCACCGCGCGACCCGGTGCCGGGTGGGCTGTGCGGCGGTGACGGAAATGGTCGGGGTGAGAGGATTCGAACCTCCGGCCTCTACGTCCCGAACGTAGCGCTCTACCAGGCTAAGCTACACCCCGATGGTGTTTCCCAGGCCAAGCCCAGGGAGCTTCATGCGATCAACGGGCGGCTCAGGACGAGCGGTTGACCGAACGCAGACACAAGTCTAGCAGAGCCGAACGCGCGCGCGACGGCGGCAACAGCTCGAGTGCCAGCCGCGCACGCTCTGCCTCGCCCTGGGCCGCCGCGCGCGTGGCCGCCAAGGCGCCCGTGCGCCGCACGATGGCCAGGATCTGCGGCAGCCCCTGGACCTCGCCCTGCTCGATGGCATGGCGGATCAGGTCACGCTCGGCCGGCTCGGCCCGTTCCATGGCCACCAGCAGGGGCAAGGTCGGCTTGCCTTCGCGCAGGTCGTCGCCGACGTTCTTGCCCAGTTCGTCGCTGTTGCCTTCGTAGTCGAGCAGATCGTCGACGAGCTGGAACGCCGTGCCGAGCGATCGCCCGAAGTCGGCGCAGCGCTCTTCCATGGCAGGGTCGGCGCCAGCCAGCACCGCGCCCAGCCGTGCGCTGGCCTCGAAGAGCTTGGCCGTCTTGAAGCGGATGACCTGCAGGTAGTCCTCGACGGCCAGGTCGGGGTCGTGCATGTTCATCAACTGCAGGACCTCGCCCTCGGCGATGACGTTGGTGGCATCGGCCAACACATCCAGCACGCGCAGGCTCTTCACCGCCACCATCATCTGGAAGGCGCGGGAGTAGAGAAAGTCGCCCACCAGCACGCTGGCGGCATTGCCGAACATCGCGTTGGCCGTGGCGCGGCCGCGGCGCAGGGCGGATTCGTCCACCACGTCGTCGTGCAGCAGCGTGGCGGTGTGGATGAACTCGACGATGGCCGCCAGTTCGTAGCGCTCGGGGCCCTCGAAGCCCAGGGCTTCGGAGAACAGCAGCACCAGCCGCGGCCGGATCCGCTTGCCGCCGGCGTTGACGATGTAGTGCGAAATCTGCTCGATCAGGGCCACGCGCGACGCGAGCCGTTCGCGGATCACGACATCCACCCGCCGCATCGCCGGTTCGATCGGGTCGGGCTCGGCAGGTTGAAGGGCGAGGGTTTCAGGCACTGGGTGCACGTATCAAGCGATCGACGATTATAGGAAGCCAGAGAACGCGGGGGGGTGGGCTGTCCCACACGCAAACGCTGATGCTATACTCAAAGGCTTCGCATTCGATGCAGCGTGTGTGGCTGCCCGACCAGCGTGTCGGCAAGAGGTTCGGATGGGCGAGATCGCACGAGCAGCGTCAGATGAGCGTCGAATCCGCGTCGGGTTCGCGGCGCGCTGACAGAGAACACGGAAAGAAAGTGGTGGCCATTGTGGATAGTTACGCAGTCATCAAGACCGGCGGCAAGCAGTACCGCGTCGCAGCGGGCGAGAAGATCAAGGTCGAGAAGATCGTGGCCGACGTCGGCCAGGAACTCGTGCTCGACAAGGTGCTCGCCCTGGGCAGCGGCGGCGACCTGAAGGTCGGCGCGCCCTGGGTGGCCGGTGCCACCGTGACGGCCACGGTCGTCTCGCAAGGCAAGCACGACAAGGTCCGCATCTTCAAGATGCGTCGCCGCAAGCATTACCAGAAGCATGGCGGTCATCGCCAGACCTACACCGAGCTGCACATCGGCTCGATCAACGGCTGAAGGAGCCGCAACCATGGCACAGAAAAAGGGCGGCGGCTCCACACGCAACGGTCGCGACTCCAAGCCGAAGATGCTGGGCGTCAAGGCCTACGGCGGCGAGCGCATCACGGCAGGCTCGATCATCGTCCGCCAGCGCGGCACCAAGTTCCACGCCGGCACGGGCGTTGGCATGGGCAAGGACCACACCCTGTTCGCGCTGGTCGATGGCTCGGTGTCCTTTGCCATCAAGGGTTCCCTGAACCGCCAGACGGTTTTCGTCACGCCCTTGTGATGGTGGTGGCCTCCGCGTGAGGCCCCTCAGGGCCGGGCTCGCCCGGCTCCCTCCGAAAGCCCCGGCCTTCCGGGGCTTTTTTGCCTGCTGACTCGCCGCTAACATCGGAACCCGATGAAATTCGTTGACGAAGCCACGATCGATATCTCGGCAGGCCACGGCGGCGCCGGATGCGTCAGCTTTCGCCGAGAAAAATTCATCCCCTTCGGCGGCCCGAACGGCGGCGATGGCGGGCGCGGCGGTAGTGTGTGGGCGGTGGCCGATCGCAACATCAACACGCTGATCGACTACCGGTACGCCCGCCGCCACGATGCCAAGAACGGCGAGCCGGGCCGGGGCTCCGACCAGTTCGGCGCGGCCTCGCCCGACATCGAGTTGCGGATGCCCGTGGGCAGCATGATTTCCGACTTCGAGACGGGCGAGTTGCTGGTCGAGTTGCTCGAACACGGCCAGCGCGAGATCCTCGCCAAGGGCGGCGACGGCGGCTTCGGCAACATGCACTTCAAGACGAGCACCAACCGCTCGCCGCGCCAGAAGACGCCGGGCTGGCCCGGTGAGGCCAAGAAGCTCAAGCTCGAACTGCGGGTGCTGGCCGATGTGGGCTTGCTGGGCATGCCCAATGCAGGCAAGTCCACGCTCATCTCGGCCATCTCCAATGCCCGCCCGAAGATTGCCGACTATCCCTTCACCACGCTGCACCCGAACCTGGGTGTGGTGCGGGTGGGGCCGGAGCGCAGCTTCGTCGTGGCCGACATTCCGGGCCTGATCGAAGGCGCCTCCGAAGGCGCGGGCCTGGGCCACCAGTTCCTGCGCCACCTGCAGCGCACCCGCCTGTTGCTGCACATCGTCGATGCCGCGCCCTTCGACGAGTCGGTGGACCCCGTGGTCCAGGCCAGGGCGATCGTGGCCGAACTGAAGAAGTACGACCCGGCCCTGCATGCCAAGCCGCGCTGGCTGGTGTTCAACAAGCTCGACATGGTCCCCGAGGACCAGCGCGAGGCCCGCGTCAAGGACTACGTGCGGCGCCTGCGCTACAAGGGCCCGGTCTTCTCCATCTCGGCGCTGGCGCGCGACGGCCTGCAGCCGCTGGTCGAGCGCATCTGGCACCAGGTGGCTGAACACCAGCGCCCTGAACCCGAACCCGATGCCCGTTTCGACACGGCCGTCGCCGCCGACGGCAAGTAGGCCTGGCATGACCAGCGTGATGCAAGGCGCCCGCCGCATCGTGGTGAAGGTGGGCTCCAGCCTGGTCACGAACGAGGGCCGGGGCGTGGACGCCGCAGCCATCGGCAACTGGGCGCGTCAACTGGCCGCTCTGGCCCGCGATGGCCGGGAGGTCATCATGGTCTCCAGCGGCGCCATCGCCGAGGGCATGAAGCGCCTGGGCTGGACGGCCCGCCCGAAAGAGCTGCACGAGCTGCAGGCCGCCGCCGCCGTGGGCCAGATGGGCCTGGCGCAGATGTACGAAACACGCCTGTCCGAGCACGGCATGTCCAGCGCACAGGTGCTGCTGACGCACGCCGACCTGGCCGACCGCGAGCGCTACCTCAATGCCCGTTCGACGCTGCTGACCCTCTTGTCGTTGAAGGTCATTCCGGTCATCAACGAGAACGACACGGTGGTCAACGACGAGATCCGGTTCGGCGACAACGACACCCTGGGTGCGCTGGTGGCCAACCTGGTCGATGCCGATGTCTACCTGATCCTCACCGACCAGCGCGGCCTGTACGCCAGCGACCCTCGCCAGGACCCGGCAGCAGCCTTCGTCGACGAGGCCACCGCGGGCGACCCGTCCCTGGAAGCGATGGCCGGCGGCGCCGGTTCCAGCATCGGGCGCGGCGGCATGTTGACCAAGATCCTGGCCGCACGGCGCGCCGCGGGCAGCGGAACCAGCACGCTGATCGCTTGGGGCCGCGAGCCCGACGTCATGCTGCGCCTGGCCGCCGGCGAGCGCATCGGCACGACCCTGCGCGCCGGCACTCCCAAGCTTGCCGCGCGCAAGCAATGGATGGTCGATCACTTGCAGATGCGCGGCTCGGTGGCCGTGGACGCAGGTGCCGTGGGCAAGCTTCGTGACGAAGGCAAGAGCCTCCTGCCCATCGGCGTGCACGAGGTGCAGGGCGACTTCGTGCGGGGCGACGTCATCTCGGTCCGTACCCTGTCCGGCGTGGAGATTGCGCGCGGCCTGGCCAACTATTCAGCGCCCGAAGCGCGCCTCATCGCACGCAAGCCTTCGGCGCTGATCGAGTCGATGCTCGGCTATGCGAACGAGCCCGAACTGATCCACCGGACCAACCTGGTGCTGATGTAGCGCCGGCTTGCGGCTACTTGCCGGGGCCTTTCAGGCTGGATCCCTTGCCCTCTGACAGCGCCAGGGGCGGCCGGGGCGCGTCGTGAAAGGGCTGGGTGTCTGACTCGCCGAAGTCGGTGTGAGACTCGTCCATCGCCACCGGGTGGGCTCCGTGCTCTTCAGGATCCGAGCCTTGGGGCCCCAGGCCGGGCGACAAGTGGCCATCGTGTTCCCCGGCCGGGCGCGGGCCCCGCAGGCCCGAGCGCAGGTAGCGGTTGTGGTGCGTCGAGCGGGGCAGGAAGCGCGCCAGCTCGGTCAGCGCCATTTCGTACACGTTGCGCTTGAACTCGATCACCACGTCCAGCGGCACCCAGTACTCGTTCCAGCGCCAGGCGTCGAATTCGGGATGGTCGGTGGCGCGCAGGTTCATGTCGCTGTCGCGTCCGAGCAGTCGCAACAGGAACCAGATCTGCTTCTGGCCCCGGTAGTGACCGCGCGCATCCTTGCGGATGAAATGATCGGGCACCTCATAGCGCAGCCAGTCGCGAGTGCGCGCCAGGATCTGCACGTGCTCGGGCAACAGCCCGACTTCTTCGTGCAGTTCTCGGTACATCGCCTGCTCGGGCGACTCGCCGTGCTGGATGCCGCCCTGCGGAAACTGCCACGAGTGCGTGCGCAGCCGCTTGCCCCAAAAGACCTGGTTCCGCGAGTTGAGCAGGACAATGCCGACGTTGGGCCTGAAGCCTTCCCGGTCGAGCATAATCAAACCCCAATTCTGTGACTATTTTCATTATTGCACCGTCGCAGTGCGAAGTGCGCACTCTCGCTAACCCGCACGCGCTTCGCGGTCATCGCGAGGGCCTTCCGGGCCCGGTGCAGACCCCCCTGAATCCTGTCAGCCGCCCCGTCCGGTGCCACCCGGCGCCACTCCAAGCCTGCCGCCCATGAAAGCATCCGCGACCTTCATCTCCACCCTCAAGGAGGCCCCCGCCGACGCCGAGATCGCCAGCCACCGGCTGATGATGCGGGCGGGCTTCATCAAGCGCCTGGGCGCGGGCATCTACAACTACATGCCGCTGGGCCTGCGCGTGATCCGCAAGGTCGAGATGATCATCCGCCAGGAGATGACCCGTGCCGGCGCCATCGAGTTGCTGATGCCGGTGGTGCAGCCTGCCGAGCTGTGGCAGGAGTCGGGCCGCTTCCAGAAGTACGGTCCCGAACTGCTGCGTGTCAAGGACCGCCATGACCGCGACTTCGTCATCCAGCCCACCAGCGAAGAAGTCATCACCGACATCGCCCGGCAGGAACTGCGCAGCTACAAGCAGCTGCCGAAGAACTTCTTCCACATCCAGACCAAGTTCCGCGATGAGCGGCGTCCACGCTTCGGCGTGATGCGCGGACGCGAGTTCACGATGAAGGACGCCTACTCCTTCGACCGGGACCTGGCGGCCGGGCGCTTGAGCTACGACGCGATGCACAAGGCCTATGGCGCCATCTTCGACCGCATGGGCTTGAAGTACCGTGCCGTGGCAGCCGACACGGGCGCCATCGGCGGCGACGTCTCGCAAGAGTTCCAGGTCATCGCCGACACCGGTGAAGACGCCATCGTCTACTGCCCCACCAGCGAGTTCGCGGCCAACATCGAGCTGGCCGAAGGCGTGCCGCTGCTGCCCGCGCGGGCGCCGGCCGCGATGGCCATGGCCAGGACGCCGACGCCCGGCGCCAGCACCTGCGCGGACGTGGCCGCGCTGCTCGGGCTGCCCCTGACGCAGACGGTGAAGTCCCTGGTGCTGGCCACCGATCAGCTGGGCGACGCGGCCGACCTGCCCGGCACCACCGTGTGGCTGCTGCTGGTTCGCGGCGATCACGACCTCAACGAGATCAAGGCCGGCAAAGTGCCGGGGCTGAAGGCCGGTTTCCGCTTTGCCACGTCAGCCGAGATCGACGAGTATTTCGGCTGCAAGCCCGGCTACCTCGGCCCCGTGGGCACGCGCAAGCCGCTGAAGATCGTGGCCGACCGCACCGTGGCGCTGATGTCCGATTTCGTCTGCGGTGCCAACGAGGCCGACCATCACCTGACCGGCGTGAACTGGGGCCGCGACCTGCCCGAGCCCGACGTGGTGGCCGACCTGCGCAACGTGGTGGCGGGCGATCCCTCGCCCGACGGCAAGGGCGTGCTGGCCATCCAGCGCGGCATCGAGGTCGGCCACATCTTTCTGCTGGGCACCCGCTACAGCCAGGCCATGAACGCCAACTTCCTGGACGAGAACGGCAAGGCCCAGCCCTTCATCATGGGCTGCTACGGCATCGGGGTGACGCGGCTGCTGGGTGCGGCCATCGAGCAGAACCACGACGAGCGCGGCATGATCTGGCCGGCGGCCATGGCCCCTTTCGAGGTGGTGCTGTGCCCCATCGGCTACGACCGCAGCGAAGACGTTCGTGCCGCTTCCGACCGCCTGCACGAGGAACTGCAGGCGCTGGGCCTGGACGTGGTGCTGGACGACCGCGGCGAGCGCCCGGGCGCGATGTTCGCCGACTGGGAGTTGATCGGCGTGCCACTGCGCGTGGTGCTGTCAGACCGCGGCTTGAAGGCCGGCACGGTGGAGGTGCAGGGCCGCCGCGACGCCACGGCCACCGCGGTGCCGCTGGCCGACGTGGTGCCGCTGGTGAAGGCGCGCCTGGCCTCATGAGGCCGGCGCGGCGCGCCCTGCTGGCCGCGCCCTGCATCCTGCTGCTGCCCCGCGCGGCCCAGGCCGGCGCCCAGCGCGAGGAGCCCCTGGCCGATGCGGTGCGCACCGCGCTGGCCGCGGCGGTGGCCGACGACGCCCCGCCGCATCCCAGCTTCGACAAGATGGAAGACCGGCTGGCCTATCTGCGCTGGCTGGGTGCCGCCAGCGAGCGGCTCAAGCCGCGCAAGGCCGAGCACCATGTGCGGCTGGAATTCCTGGAAACCGCCTGGTACGAGAGCCGCCGGGCGGGCCTGGAGACCGCGCTGGTGCTGGGCCTGATCCAGGTGGAAAGCGGGTTTCGCAAGTACGCCATCAGCAGCGCGGGTGCGCGCGGCTACATGCAGGTGATGCCCTTCTGGGCCCGCCTGATCGGCAACGGCGACGACCGGCGGCTGTTTCACATGCAGACCAACCTGCGCTTCGGCTGCGCCATCCTGCGGCACTATCTCGACGTCGAGCGGGGTGACCTGTTCATGGCGCTGGGGCGCTACAACGGCAGCCGGGGCCGGCCCGAATACCCGAACATGGTGCTGGCAGCCCGGCGATATTGGGACATCAAGCCCGGCTGAAACCCGGCCGCCACGGCGGTCAGGCGGCGCCCACGCCCTGCCAGGGCCGTGGCGCGGCCCCTTGCAGGCCCAGCAGGGCCAGCACCCGTTCGACGCTTTCGTCCACCAATTCGGCGATGCTGGCGGGCCGGTGATAGAACGCCGGCAGCGGCGGGAAGACGATGGCCCCCATTTCCGTGGCCGCGGTCATGTTGCGCAGGTGGGCCAGGTTGAAGGGCGTCTCGCGCACCATCAGCAGCAGGCGCCGGCGTTCCTTGAGCGTGACATCGGCCGCCCGTGTGAGCAGGTTGTCCGACAGGCCATGCGCCACCGCGGCCAGGCTGCGCATCGAGCACGGCGCCACCACCATGGCGGCGGTCTCGAAACTGCCACTGGCCAGGCAGGCGCCGATGTCGCCTGGCGCATAGGCGTGGTCGGCCAGGGCCTCCAGGGCCTGGCGGTCCAGCCCGAGTTCATGGTGGACGTTGATCACACCCGATGGCGTCACCACCAGATGCGTCTGCACATCCAACTCACGGGCTCGCTGCAGCAGCCGAACGCCGTAGACGGCACCCGTGGCCCCTGTGATGCCGACCACCAGGCGCTGCGGCATCCGCTCAGGCCTTGGGGGCCAGCATCTGCTGCAGTTCGCCCGACTGGTACATCTCCATCACGATGTCAGAGCCCCCGACGAACTCGCCGTTCACGTAGAGCTGCGGGATGGTGGGCCACTGCGCGTAGTCCTTGATGCCCTGCCGAACGGCTTCGTTCTCGAGCACGTTGAAGGTCTTCAGGTCCTGCACGCCGCAGGCCTTCAGCACCTGGATGGCGCGGCCCGAGAAGCCGCACTGCGGAAACTGGGCCGTGCCCTTCATGAAGAGCATCACCCGGTTGCTCTTGACCAGGTCATCGATCTGTTGCTGCACGTCGCTCATGGGACATGTCCTCGCTGTTCATCAAGCCCTCCAGTATGCGGCAAAGCGTGCGCCGGCGCAGCGCACCGGGCCGCCCAGGGCCGGGCGCTAGAAGGTGTAGCTCACCCCGAACTGCAGCACCGGCGACAGGCGCAGGTCGCGCATGGCACCCTCCACGCCCTGGTTGCCGAAGACCGCCCGCCCGACACCGCCAGCCGCTCCGGGGTGATCGGCCACCAGCCCCAGGTCGGCGGTGACGGCCAGGTTGCCGCGCCAAGGCGAGCCGGTGAATCCCAGGCCGAGGTACGGCCTGGCAGCCGGGCTGTCGGTCAGGCCGTTGCTGCCCAGCGCGCCCAGCGAACTCACGGCCAGTCCCAGCCGGACCCCGGCGGCCGCAGTGCCCAACGGCGCGCCGCCCTGGCTGCCCACCATCAGGCCGCCGCTGGCGCGGAAGGCGCCGAAGGCGGGAGTGGCGAAATAATAGTCGCCGAACACAGCGCCACCCTGAAGGCCGCGGGCCGAGGCGGTGGAGCCGTCGGTGAGCTGTGACAGGGTCCACGGCGAGACGCCGGCGGTCTGCACGGCGATGCGCGCCCGCCACTGAGGCCACAGCGCATCGGCGCCGCGCACGATCAGGCCGTCCGCGGCATGGCTGGCCAAAGGCATGGCGAGCAGCAGCAGGGTGAAACAGGGGATTCGGACTCGCATCTCGGCTCCTCGTGTGACAACGTACCCTCGCAACCATGATGCGCCGAAACCCCGCGGCCTGCATCCCCCCGGGCCGGGCGATGGCGGCGGCGCCACAGTTCAATGCGGCGCCGCCGGCACTATTTGGCACCTGGCCAGCGGGCGCCGGTGCAGCGTGGCAGGCCGGCCAGGTCGGCCCTGGTGGCGGTGGACCGGAAGCCGGCGGCGTCCAGCAGCGACCGCACGGCCTCGGCCTGGTCGTGGCCGTGTTCCAGCAGCAGCCAGGCCCCTGGGGCCAGGTGCGCCGGTGCGCCCTCAATGATCTGCCGCAGCGCCGCCAGGCCATCGCCTTCCGGCGTCAGCGCACCCCGCGGCTCGTGGCCCAGCGCATCCAGATGCGGGTCGTCGCCGGCCACATAGGGCGGGTTGGAGACGGCCAGTTCGAAACGACGGCCCTGCAGCGGCGCCCACCAGTCGCCTTGCAGCCACGTCACCGGCAGGCCCAGCCGCCGGCCATTGGCGGCGGCCACGGCCAGCGCCGCGGCGCTGCGGTCGGTGCCCCACAGCGCGGCCTGGGGGCAACGCCTGGCCAGCGCCAGGGCGATGGCACCGCTGCCGGTACCCAGGTCGACCACCCGAGGGGCGGTGGCCACGGTGGCGTCTGCCAGGCATTCCCGGGCCCACGCCACCAGATCTTCCGTCTCAGGCCGCGGGACCAGCACGTCGGGCGAAACCTGCAGCGACAGGCCGCAGAAAGGCCATTCGCCCAGCACGTAGGCCAGGGGCTCGCCCGAGCCGCGCCGCTGCAGCCCCAGCTCGTACGCTTTTGCCTGCCCTGCCGTCAGGTCCTGCCCGTCATGCGCCAGCAACCAGGCTCGCGGCTTGCCGAGCAGATGGCCCAGCAGTAACTGGGCATCCAGCCGATCCACACCGTGCAAGCGGGCCCGGGCCAGGGCTTGGTCGATGCGCACGCCGGCCGCCTGGGGGCTCTTAGCGCCCGCCCGATTCGAGCTGCGCCAGCTGCTCGGCCGCGCGAGCGGCCTGCAGCGCCTGGATGACGTCGCCCAGGTCGCCGTCCATCACCGCCCCGAGCTTGTACAGCGTGAGGTTGATGCGGTGGTCGGTCAGCCGGCCTTGGGGGAAGTTGTAGGTTCGGATGCGGTCGCTGCGGTCGCCACTGCCGATCAGTCCCTTGCGCGTGGCAGCCTCGGCCGCGGCCCGTTCGCTGCGCTCTTTCTCGCGCAGGCGGGCCACCAGCACCGCCATCGCCTTGGCCTTGTTGCGGTGCTGGCTTCGGTCGTCCTGGCATTCGGCCACCAGGCCCGTGGGCAGGTGGGTGATGCGAATGGCACTGTCGGTCTTGTTGACGTGCTGGCCGCCGGCGCCGCTGGCGCGGAAGGTGTCGATGCGCAGGTCGGCGGGATTGAGCTGGACCTCCTCGGTCTCGTCGGGCTCGGGCATCACGGCCACGGTGCAGGCGCTGGTGTGGATGCGGCCCTGGCTCTCGGTGGCCGGCACGCGCTGCACGCGATGGCCGCCGGACTCGAACCGCAACTGGCCGTAGACCCGCTCGCCTTCCACCCGCAAGACCAGTTCCTTGTAGCCGCCGAGTTCGGAATCGCTCTGGCTCATGACTTCGGTGCGCCAGCCCTGGCGTTCGCAAAAGCGCAAGTACATGCGCGCCAGGTCTCCGGCGAACAGCGCCGATTCGTCGCCGCCCGTTCCGGCGCGGATCTCCAGGAACGCCGCGCGCTCGTCGTCGGGGTCGCGCGGGATCAGGGCGGCTTGCAGTTCGCCGTTCAGCCGCTCCATGTCGGCCTGGGAGGCGGTGATCTCTTCGGCCGCCATCTCGGCCATCTCGGGGTCGGCCTGCATGTCGCGCGCGGCAGCCAGGTCGCTCTCGCGCTGCTGGTAGCGCCGGTATCGCTCGACGATGCCTCTCACCTCGGCCTGCTCGCGCGACAGCGCCCGCCAGCGCTTGATGTCGGCGGCGATGCGCGGATCGGCCAGCGTCGCGTCGAGCTCGGCCAGGCGCAGGCCCAGCCGCTCGAATTGGTCGCGCAAGGTGGGGTTCATGTTGGAAAGGCTGGACCCGGCCGCGCCCGTGGGCGCAGCCGGTGGAGAAAGGCCGCTAGCGGCCCTCGCCGCCGCGGGAGCCCTGGCGCAGGAACAGGCGGGCGACCGTGTCGGCCAGCCGGTTGCGTTCTTCGCCTTCAGCCGCGTGAAGCTCGGCCAGGGTGCCGTGCAGCATCTTGTGGGTCAGGCCGCGGGCCAGCGCCTCGAGCACCCGCTCGGGCGGTTCACCGCGGCCCAACGCCTTGCGGGCCCGGGCCAGCTCCACCGTGCCCCAGTCGTCGGCCTGTCGGTTGAGAGCCTGGATCAGCGGTACGGCGGCGCGCTGGTCCATCCAGTGCGCAAAGCTCTGCACCCCGGCATCGATGATGGCCTCGGCCTGCTGCACGGCCGCCTGGCGTTTTTCACCAGCGGTCTGCACGACGGCCGAGAGGTCGTCGACGGTGTAGAGATAGACGTCCGAAAGTTTGCCGACCTCGGGTTCGATGTCGCGCGGCACGGCCAGGTCGACCATGAACATCGGACGCCACTTTCGCGCCTTGAGCGCCCGTTCGACGGCGCCCAGGCCGATGATGGGCAGGGTGCTCGCCGTGCACGAGATGACGGCATCGAACTCATGCAGGCGGTCGGGCATGTCCGACAGGCGGATGGCCTCGCCGCCGAAGCGCGAAGCCAGCCGTTCGCCGCGGTCCAGCGTGCGGTTGGCCAGCGCGATGGCCTTGGGGTGGCGGGCCTCGAAGTGCGTGGCCACGAGCTCGATCATCTCGCCGGCACCCACGAACAGCACCTTGATCTGTTGCAGGTCTTCGAAGAGCTGCGCGGCCAGCCGTACCGCCGCCGCGGCCATGCTGATGCTGTGGGCGCCGATCTCGGTGGAGGTGCGCACTTCCTTGGCCACCGCAAACGAGCGCTGGAACAGCTGGTGCAGGGTGGTGCCCAGGGTGCCCGCCTCATCGGCCAGGCGCACCGCCTGCTTCATCTGGCCCAGGATCTGCGGCTCGCCCAGCACCATCGAATCCAGCCCCGCGGCCACGCGGAAGGCGTGCCGGGCGGCCGCCTGGTCTTCCATCACGTAGCTGTGCGAGAGCAACTGCCCGCCGCTGATGCCGCCCTGTTCGGCCAGCCAGTCGATGGCCGGCCGCACCATGTTCTCCAAGGGCTCGGGGCCGGCCGCCACGTACAGTTCCGTGCGGTTGCAGGTGGAGACCAGCGCGGCTTCGGGCAGGATGCGGGACAGCCTGCCCCGCAGTCCGTGCAGGGCCGGGGCCATCTGTTCGGGCGAAAAGGCCAGCCTCCCGCGCAAGTCCAGCGGTGCGGTGGTGTGATTGAGCCCGAGGGCGAAGACGCTCACGGCACAATTGTAGGTTTGGCCGACCGCAGCCGGTGCCGGGGCCTTTGAGCCCGGTCAAGGCTTGCCGGCTTATCCCGGGCCCATGGCGTGCCGCCTGCCCGATCGACAACTCCGAAGAGCCTGCACACTGCCGATATGGGACCGCTCGACGCAATCTGGCACCTGGCCAACCTGTTCGTGCCCGCGCTGGGGCTGGGCGCGCTGGCCGCGGCGCTGGCCAAGCTGCTCTGGCGCCGCGAACTCGGCGCCGTGGCCTGGTCGCGGCTGGCGCGGGCTGCATGCGCCGTGTGCGCCGCGGTCACGCTGGCCGGCCTTGTGGTGTTCGGCCACGACGGGCGCATGGCCACGTACGGCACCATGGTGGCGGCGTGTGCCATCACGCTGTGGTGGCGGGGCTTCGGCCCGGGGCGCTGAAGGCCCGGTCGGCCACCACCGGCACGCCGCGCAGCGAGTGCGGCAGCGCTTCGGTGATGGTGACGTCCAACATCTGCCCGACCAGCCGGGAAGCCTGTGGACCGCCGTCGAAGTTGACGATGCGGTTGCATTCGGTGCGGCCCATCAATTCGTGCGCACTCTTGCGCGAGGGCCCTTCCACGAGGATGGTCTGCACGGTGCCCACGCGCGACGCGCTGATACGCCGCACGTTGGTCTCGATGGCCGCCTGCAGCTGCTGCAGGCGCTGCAGCTTGAGGGCCTGCGGCGTGTCATCGGCCAGGTTGGCCGCCGGCGTGCCGGGCCGCTTGCTGAAAATGAAGCTGAACGAGCTGTCGAAGCCAGTGTCCTCGATCAGCTGCATCATCTTGCCGAAGTCTTCCTCGGTCTCGCCCGGGAAGCCCACGATGAAGTCGCTGGACAGGCTGATGCCCGGACGCACCGCGCGCAGCTTGCGGATGGTGCTCTTGTATTCCATCGCCGTGTAGCCGCGCTTCATGGCCATCAGGATGCGGTCGCTGCCATGCTGCACGGGCAGGTGCAGGTGGCTCACGAGCTTGGGCACTGTGGCGTAGACCTCGATCAGGCGCTGGGTGAATTCGTTCGGGTGGCTGGTGGTGTAGCGGATGCGCTCGATGCCAGGTATCTCGGCCACCACTTCGATCAGCAGGGCGAAGTCGGCGATCTCGGCCGTCTCGCCCATGCTGCCGCGGTAGGCGTTGACGTTCTGCCCGAGCAGCGTCACTTCCTTGACGCCCTGTGCGGCCAGCCCGGCCACCTCGGCCAGCACGTCGTCGAAGGGGCGGCTCACCTCTTCGCCGCGGGTGTAGGGCACCACGCAGTAGGAGCAGTACTTCGAGCAGCCTTCCATGATCGACACGAAGGCCGAAGCGCCTTCCACCCGCGCCGGGGGAAGGTGGTCGAACTTCTCGATCTCGGGGAAGCTGATGTCCACCTGGGCGCGGCCCTGCTGGCGGCGCTGGGCGATCATCTGCGGCAGGCGATGCAGGGTCTGCGGGCCGAACACGAGGTCGACATAAGGCGCGCGGTCGATGATGGCCGCACCTTCCTGGCTGGCCACACAACCGCCCACGCCGATCAACACGCCCTTCTTCTTCAGGTGCTTGACGCGGCCCAGGTCGGAAAAGACCTTCTCCTGCGCCTTCTCGCGCACCGAACAGGTGTTGAAGAGCACGAGATCGGCCTCTTCGACATCGGTGGTGGGCTCGTAGCCTTCTGCGGCCCGCAGCACGTCGGACATCTTGTCCGAGTCGTACTCGTTCATCTGGCAACCGAAAGTGCGGATGTAGACCTTCTTGGTGGCGGTGCTCATCACGGGCTCCAGGTCTGCTCGACGGGGTCGAATCGCCAGGCCGCGGCCTGCTCGGGGGTGGTGGGCCAGGGCAGCCGCGCGCGCTCGGCATCGGTCAGGATCCACACGTCCAGCACCAGGCCCAGCGGGTCGATGGTGTAGTTGACCGTGACGGCCTGGCCGACAAGTGCCCCGCTGAGGGTCAGCAGGTTCTGGGTGTTGCGGATGCGGGCGCCGGGTGCCAGGCGGGCAGGGCGCCCGTTCAGCGCCACCTCAGGGGGCTGGATAACGGCGATCTCGCCGCGCAGGGCGGTGGCCGGAAAGTTTCGCGGGGTCTGGGCCAGGGCCAGGGCCGGAGCGGCCAGGGCAACAACGGCGGCCAGGATGACCCGGCGGACAGGTGCACAGCGGGGCATGGTGTGGATCCAGGGGCTGTGAGTCAAAGGAACCCCGGATTCTAGGTCGCCGGACTCAGTTCTGGCGCAGCACCTCGAGCTCGGTCACGATCGAAGCGCGATGGCGCCAACTTTGCCGCAAGTAGCTCAACACGGCGGCGGCCTGCGCGTCCGAAAGCTTCTGCGGCGGCAGGCCGAGCAGCCCCGGCACATTGGGCTGCACGCCGGTCAGCGCCGCCCCGTGGCAGGCACCGCAGGCTGGCACCCCGCGCGCCGCGTCGCCCTGCTTCACCCACTGCTGCGCGCGCTGGCCCAGGGCGGCATCCAGGGGCGGCCCACCCATCGCCCGGTGGCTGGGAAGCTGCCCGGAGAAGTACCCGGCCAGCTCGGCCAGGTAGCGTTCGTCCAGCACCTCCAGCCCGCGCGCCATGCCATCGCGTACGCGGCGGCCGTCTCGGAAGTTGCGCAGCTGCTCGAACAGGTAGCCCGCGGGCTTGCCGGCGATGCGAGGCACGTAGCCGTCGGGGGTCTGGGTGTCGGATGTGCGGTGGCAGGCCGTGCAGGCCAGGGCGCGCTGCGCCAGGGTCTCGGGCACGGCGTGGGCGGGCCCGAGCAGGGCCACAGCGGCCAGGCAGCCGGCCAGCGCCCGGCACGGGCGCCGCAGCAGGCGCAAGAAAAAAGCCCCAAGCGCTTGGGTCACTTGGGGCTTCTTCGGATCTTCGTTCAAGGTGGGCACGCCGCTGCACAGCGGGGGCCCGTGGTATCGGGTGGTGGCGCTTCAGGGATTTGAACCCCGGACCTGCGGATTATGATTCCGTCGCTCTAACCAGCTGAGCTAAAGCGCCTGAGCCAGCGATTATAACGAGCCTGAGGCTCTCACCCGACTCGGCGCATCATCCCCCACGATGTTCAGCTTCTTCAAGAAAAAGTCCCCACCGCCGCAGCCTGCGCCGGCCCCTTCAACGCCACCCCCGACGCCTGCGGCCGGCCTGGCCGTGCCAGCCGTGCCAGCTGTGCCTGTCGTGCCCGGGCTGCCGGAGCCCACCGTAGGGCCCGCACCCGCACCACCCCCCCGCGGCGGCTGGCTTGGCCGCCTCACCCAGGGCCTGCGCAAGACCGGCGCGGGCATCGCGCAGGTCTTTACGGGCGCGCGCATCGACGACGCCCTGTACGAAGAACTCGAGTCGGCGCTGTTGCTGGCCGACACGGGCGTGGCCGCCACGCAGGCCCTGCTCGACGATCTCAAGCGCCGCGTCAAGGAGAGCCGCGCCACCGAACCGTCGGCGGTCAAGACACTGCTGGCCGACGCCCTGACCGACCTGCTCAAGCCCCTGGAGCGCTCGCTGTCCATCGGTGCGGCTTCGCCCACGGTGATCATGGTCACGGGTGTGAATGGCGCCGGCAAGACCACCAGCATCGGCAAGCTCACGCGCCACCTCGCCGAAGCCGATTGCAAGATCCTGCTGGCCGCGGCCGACACCTTCCGGGCTGCCGCTCGCGAGCAGCTCTCGGTCTGGGCCGACCGCAACCGCGTCGAGATCGTCAGCCAGGAAGGCGGCGACCCCGCGGCCGTGTCCTTCGATGCGGTGACGGCCGGCAAGGCCCGCGGCTGCGATGTCGTCATCGCCGACACGGCAGGACGCTTGCCCACCCAGACGCACCTGATGGAAGAGCTGCGCAAGATCCAGCGCGTCATCGGAAAGGCGCAGGCCGGGGCCCCGCACGAGGTGCTGCTGGTGGTCGACGGCAACACCGGGCAGAACGCCCTGGCACAGGTCAAGGCCTTCGACGCTGCGCTGGGCCTGACGGGGCTGATCGTGACCAAGCTCGACGGCACGGCCAAGGGCGGCGTGCTCGCGGCGATCGCCCGCTGGGGAGCCGAGCGCGGCAAGGTCGTGCCGGTCTACTTCATCGGCATCGGCGAGCGCCTGGAAGACCTGCAAACCTTCGACGCCCGCGAATTCGCCCAGGCCCTGCTGGCCTGAGGCCCGGGCTTCGGCCGGGCGCTCAGCGGCGGTCGGGCGCGGCCTCGAGCTCGTCGAAGAAGGCTGAAGGCACGGGTTCCATGCCGGGGTCGAAGCTGCCCTGCATCGCGGCCCTGTCGCCCTCGGCCAGGATCTCCGACATCTCGGCCACCGGGATCAGGGGCATCGACCCCGTCGGCGTGACCCTGGCGCCGTCGGCGGCCTTGCCGGCCAGCGGCGCCAGCAGGTGCCGCACCTCGGCCGGTGCGGGCAGTTCACCCTCGCGCCAGACGTGCACCTGGATGCCCGCGGTGCGCAGCACCCGGGCCATGCGCTCGTGGCGGCGACGGCCCCGCTCGCTTTCCTGCCGGGCGCGGATGTCGATGACCGCCAGCACCTTGGATCCGGAATCGCACAGCAGCAGGTCGGCACTGAGAGCGCCCACCCGCTGCAGCCAGTCCCCATAGGAATGCCGGGACGGCACGCGCAGGAAGCGCGACAGCGGCACCTGGGCCAGGACCAGGAATCCCGGCATGGCCTTGCGGAGCACGTCGTAGGCCTCGCGCTCGTTGACGGTCAGCACCCGCGAGGCCGCGGGTGGCCAGGCGTTCACCGTGTCCAGCGCATCGCGTGCGGCGCTGCGCCGGTCGATCCTCCGGTTGCGCATTCGCATCACCGCCAGGGTGAGCAGCAGCAGCACCGATGCGGGCAGGGCCAGGGTGGAGATCGGGGGCAGGAATTCCATGGTGGGGCGGTGGAGGAGGTCTCGCCGTGTCGCGTAGCCCGAAGATGTTCCACCTGGCCGCCCACGGCAACACCCATCCGTACAACAGAGGTATCCAGCGGTTTCAGCCGGCCGCAGGAGTGGGCCGCGGCGTTAACTACTGCGCGCGGCCGTCCCGGCCGCCTCTAGCGTGGCATCCCCGGGAACCCCCCGCCGCCGCCCATGCGCTTCATCATCTTCATCAGGCCGCCGCCCTTCATCTTCTTCATCATGCCCTGCATCTGCTCGAATTGATTGAGCAGGCGGTTGACCTCCTGCACGTGCACGCCGGCCCCCGCGGCGATGCGGCGCTTGCGGCTGGCCTTGATGAGTTCGGGCTTGCGCCGCTCCAGCGCCGTCATCGAGCAGATGATGCCTTCCATGCGCTTCACGTCGCGCTCGGCGCGGTCCATGTCGGCGCCCTGGGCCTTGGCGGTGAGTTGGCTGGGCAGCTTGTCCATCAGGTTGGCCAGGCCGCCCATCTTCTTCATCTGGCTGATCTGGCTGAGGAAGTCGTTGAGGTCGAAGCCGCTGCCCGATTTCATCTTCTCGGCGAACTTCTGCGCGGCCTCGACGTCCACGCCCTTTTGCACTTCCTCGACCAGCGCGACGATGTCGCCCATGCCCAGCACGCGCCCGGCGTGGCGCTCGGCGTCGAAGACTTCCAGGCCGTCGATCTTCTCGGACACGCCGGCGAACTTGATGGGCGCCCCGGTGATCTGCCGCACCGACAGCGCCGCGCCGCCGCGTGAATCGCCGTCGAGCTTGGTGAGGATCACGCCCGTCAAGGGCAGGGCGTCCTTGAAGGCCTTGGCCGTGTTGATGGCGTCCTGGCCCTGCATGGCGTCCACCACGAAGAGCGTCTCGATGGGGTTCAGCACCGCGTGCAGTTCGCGGATCTCGGCCATCAGCGCTTCGTCGATGCCCAGCCGGCCGGCGGTGTCCACCAGCAGGACGTCGAAGTAGTGCCGCTTGGCATGGTCCAGTGCCGCGATGGCGATGTCGCGGGGCTTCTGGTCGGGCGCCGACAGGAACCACTCGGCGCCGGCTTGTGCCGTCACGGTCTTGAGCTGCTCGATGGCGGCCGGCCGGTACACGTCGGCCGAGACCGTGAGCACCTTCTTCTTGCGCTTGGTGATCAGGTGCTTGGCCAGCTTGGCCGTGGTGGTGGTCTTGCCCGCGCCCTGCAGGCCGGCCATCAGGATCACTGCCGGGGGCTGGGCCGCCAGGTTCAGGTCGGCCACGCCCTCGCCCATGGTGGCGGCGAGTTCCTTGTGGACGATGCCCACCAGCGCCTGTCCCGGGTTCAGCGAGGCCGCCACTTCCTGGCCGAGGGCCTTGTCCCGGACCCGGGCGATGAAATCCCGCACCACGGGCAAGGCCACGTCGGCCTCGAGCAGGGCCATGCGCACCTCGCGCATCATGTCCTGCACGTTGCTCTCGGTGATGCGGGCCTGCCCTCGCATCGTCTTGACGAGTCGGGACAGTCGGTCGGAAAGGGTCGAGGCCATCGCATCGGCAGGCGGCCGATGGCGGCGCCTGCGCTCAGTACACTGTGGTCATGATTCTATCGAGTGCCTCTCCCACGCTCGCCCCGGGCGGTGGCCTGCTGCTGGTGGCGGTGGCGCTGGGCCTGTATGCGCTGGCTGCGCTGCAGGGGCTCGTGATGCGCCAGCCCCCGCTGCGGCGCTTTGCGGCCGCCGCCCTGGTGGGGGCCTGGGTGCTGCACGGCGTGCTGCTGGTGATCGACATCTTCGGCGTGGGCGTCCCCGAGCCGGGCGCCCGCCTGGGCTTTGCCCCGGTGCTGTCCATGACCGTGTGGCTGGTGATCGCGGTGTACACCGTGGAAAGCCGCCTGGTGCCGCTGCCGGCCGTTCGCCAGGGCCTGGCTGTGGCCGGGCTGCTGGCCGTCCTGGTGTGCGCGGTGTTCCCGGGCGAGCTGCGGCCCATCACCAACCCACTGGCGCCGGTGCACTTCGCGCTGGGCGTGGGCGCCTACGGCCTGTTCGGCGCGGCCGTGCTGCACGCCTGGATGCTGGATGCGGCCGAGCGCCGGTTGCGGGGCGGTGCGCAAGCCGGCGGTGCGCAGGCCGGGCGGGGCATGCCGTTGCTGCAACTGGAGCGCGTGACGTTCCGTTTCGTCGAAGCGGGCTTCGTGGTGCTCACGGCCACGCTGGTGCTGGGCCTGGCCACCACCGTGCATTGGCGCTGGAGCGACCACAAGGCGGTCTTCTCCCTGCTGGCCTGGGGGGTCTTCGCGGGTCTGCTGGCCGGCCGCCGCCTGCGCGGCTGGCGCGGCCGTCGGGCCACCCGCTGGCTGTACGTGGGCGCCGTGCTGCTGCTGCTGGCCTACGTGGGCTCGCGCTTCGTGCTCGAAGTGCTGCTCGGCCGGCCACCCACGTGAAACGGGCCTGCGCATGAAATTCATCCTGCTGATGGTGGTGGTCGGCGTGGTGCTGTGGATGATCAACAGCCGCGGGCGTAAGGCTGTGCCGCCGCCGTCGCGCCCGGGCCAGCCACCTGGCGGCCCCAGCCCCATGCTGGCCTGCACCCGCTGCGGCGTGCACGTGCCGCAGCCCGAGGCGGTGACCGATTCGGCCGGCCGCCCCTATTGCGGCGTGCCGCACCGCGACGCCGGCCCGGGCAGCGCCTGAGTCGCCCCAGCCCCGGCCGCCCGGAGAGCGACGAACCCATGAACCCCCAGGACGCGGACCGGCGCAGCGGCGACCGCCGCAACGCCGATCGTCGCGCGCGTCCGGGGCGCCGTCGCGAAGATTCAGCCTACGGCCCCCACACCGGCGCAGAGGACGGCGGCGATTTCGACACGCTCTTCGACGCCGGTTGGCTGGCTTCAG
>CAIJPE010000419.1 GCA_903822435.1 uncultured beta proteobacterium
CGGGATCAACGGCTCCACCCTGGCCCAGAAGTCGTCCGTCACTACCCACGATTCAACTCGCTTGGTCGCCATCCGTCCGCTCCGACGCCGCGCACTGTGCGGCTCGGAAGCGTAGTGTACTATTTACGGATACGTTCTTAGCGCAACACGATGTTTGCTGGCTGTTGCGGATGTCAGCTTTCCAAGCGACTGAACTTCGGCACTGGGTCGGGAGCGCCAGCACAGTCCCGGTGGCTGCAGACGTTCGACCAAGGTCCGCGGCTTGCCCGGCCGCCAACCAGGCTGAATGACCGCAATGGAAATTTCGTCGCATTGGACGTGCCGGGGGCTATTTCAGCCGCACTTCGAGCCCGGTCGCTGGCCCGGAGAATTTGGTGATGCCTGGGCGACCGGCAGTGGCCGGGACCGTGAGCGCACAGACAGGCCAGGAAGCTGACTGTCGCTGGGTGGGCCCGGCCCGCGACGTGGCCAAGCTCAACTGCACAACTTGGCACCAGGGGGCTTACAAGCCACATGACGGCGTCAGCATGGCCAAGGATTGCCCGGCCTTCTCGGTGATGTCTGCCGTTGCGGCCAGCCTCTCGCCCTGGGCGGGCAGTTGACCCGCCAGCAGGCTAAACGCGGCGAGCGAGCGCCACCGCAGCCTTCGAGCCGATGTCGACGGTCGCGCACCAGACCCGCGTCAGCCAGCTGGCGTGCCCCGGGCTCAGCCGCTGCGCTTCATCGCGATGAGCCCGTTCGTCCCCCTGGCATCTGGCCAGTAAGGTGCGGAGTGGCGCGCAGGCGGTGCGCTCTGCTGCCGACAGCGCGTCGATGCGGTCGAGCTGCTCCTGGTAGTGGCGGTCGACGAAGGTCTCGACCGCGGCGATCGTGGCGTAGACCGCACGAGGACCTGCCAGGGCTGGCAAGGCCCCAGTCAGCCAGCCGGCCAGGCGCCAAGGCAGCAGCAGGCGGCTGCGCTGGGGCCAGGGCAGCAGCGGCGTGATGAGGTGCAGGTGCTCTTGCTCGGTGGCGAGGTGCCGCCGGGCGAAGGCACGCACGCCGGGGTCGCGCGCCACGGTCAAGACACCGCGGTAGATCCATACCGCGCCAGTTTCGCCGGCGTGGTCGCTGCGCAGGTCGCCGCACAAGATCGCAGGCACGTGCAGGCTTGCAGGTTCGAAGGCAACGGCCAGGCGCTGCATCGCAGGCCGCAGCCGCAGAAAGGCGCGGTAGCCGATCTCCATCAGGCCCGCGGCGCCGGGCATTGCCGCCAGCTGGGCCAGCCGGCGCCAGCCCGGCAGCACAGCCCACAACGCGACGAAGCCGCGCGCGCCGTCGACCAGGCGACCGTCCGCGCCCAGCACATGGAAGCGCGCGAGCAACTGTGCGCGATCGCGGCCCGGCGGCAGCGCGGTGGTCGTGTCGCTGACGTCGACAAATGCGAGGGGCTGGTCAGCCGGCAGGCCGCGGTACAGCGCGATCTCGCGGCGGCACAGCGGGCAAGCGCCGTCATAGAGGACGGTGAGCACACCCGCTGCGCAAGCCACGGTCGGCGCAGCCGGCGTCGCAGGGGCCAGGGGCGATGCTGCCGGGAGGGCGGGCACGGGCTTTGGGGTTCTCGATGACATCTGCGACATGCTGCCAGTGCTCTGATATCCCCTGGACTGTCGGGTCTTCGGGCGGCCCGCACAGCCGCGCCGCCGATCTCGCAGAATGTTGTTTCTAACCCGCTTCGAGGTTGAAGACAGGCTGGGGAGGGTACCGCAAGCCGCGCTGGTGCTGGCCGAGCGCCACGACCGCATCTGCTCTTTGGCCAAGGCCGAGTGCATCGCTGCGCGGTTGCCGAAGACTCGGCCGCACATCTTCGAGCGCAGCGGGCACATGACTTTCGCCGAACAAGACCCAGTGTTCCAGGCTGTGCTGCGCGCCTTCCGGCGCAATCAGGACACCATCGAACAGCCCTAGCCGCCACTGGCTGACCAGCCGCCATTCGCGCTGGCGGCCCAAAAGTCGGGTCCAGACTGGAAACGGTGGGAAAGATTTTTCGAGCCCATGTCGGCGGTCGCCGAAACCGGCCGCTCGCTGCGCACGGGGATGGCGGTCCGCTCTGGTCGGTTACGAGCCGTTCATACACAACCTTGTGGACGAACCACCGGCCCGGCAAGGTGCGTTGCTTTCAACGACTCCTTCCTTCGCCTGCGCCGGGTCACTGCCGACCCGTTGCAGTCATAGATGGGCACGAATTCGCCGCCTGGAAGCTGCCCCTCAACGTTCGAGGCAAACCGCGCGCAGCAGCAGGACGGGCCGGCCGCGAAGCGCAAGATTACTAGATGCGCCACGTGGTCGCTGCAGCCTGATGTTGCGCGTCGGCTTGACCCAGCGGTTAGGTTTTGCCGAGTGCCTTCAGCTTAGCATTCGTCTCGGCAGTATTGCTTGCCTTTCCGAGCTTGATCGCGTTTGCCAATCCTAAAAGACCTGCCCCGAAGTCGATGCTGCTGATGTGCAACAGTACGATTGGACCAATAATGCCGATAAAGAACATAGTCGCAACGAGCGCATAATTAAATGTCTTTAATCGGTTTAGATGCAGTACATTTGCCGCACCCAACACTCGTGTCGTGACTAAGAACAGAACACAGATTAATGCTGACAATGCTACCTGAGGAAAGCCTGCAAGAAATCCTAATACTGTATCCTCATCAAATATTGCCGCTCGTAGTTCACGGGTTGCAGCGGTTCCGTAGATCACAGCAAACAGAAGATTTAGGAATCGCATAGGGTCCAGCTAGGAGCAATATAAAGCTCAGGAGCGGTCAGTCGCCGTGGCGGATCATGCACAGGGGAACTGGGTGTAGTGAGAGCATCTCGACGCCTAACATTCGAGTTAAGCCGCCCACGCAGGCCGGCGGCAGTGGCCGCGCGGTGCAGCATAACCTGAGGCGCCGCGCGGCTGAAGCTGACAGCCGTGGAGGGTCGGCTTGAATGACGGGTTAGGCGTCATCGCGAATGGCTTGGAGGTCTGCCTTTGCGGCTGCAGTGAAACTCGCGCTGAGTTGATTGAGCGTTGGTTGCTCGGCCTCGCTAGAATTCTCCGACGACCGGGCGCGTACAAGATGCTTTCTAAGGTCTCGAGCTGCGTCTCCAACTGCTTCTGGGGACAGTAGAGACATTTGGGCCAGATATTGGTCTAAATGATGAACGTCCTTTGGCAATTCGAGGTCTCTAAAGATCGTTTCAGCTGCGATTCGTCGCGCTTCCCCCAAAAACTCTGCGTAGAGTTGCTCTCGTCGCATAATCTGGTCCCGTGCAAGCGCTAGCCGCCATTCATGCTTTTTAGCCGTGCGGGTGGACAAGAAATTGACAAGGCCGCCTACTAGCACGCCGGACAACGTACCTAAAACGGCAAGATATTCGTTCATGAAGGTTATTTGGTTTCGCTTAGTCGCGAGATGACTGTCTCCATGACGCCTAGACAGAATGGCTCGGAAAATTAGGGTGGCCCGTCCCCTGCAATAACGTAGGTTGCACGCCAGAGGCGTGCCGAGCTACACCGATGCACCTGACCGGCGGTCGGTCAAATCGTTGCGAACTTGCAAGGAGACGGGCCATGAAGGAATCTAGCACTGTCTACGTCAGGCTGGATGTACACAAGGAGAGCATCGATAATTGCGACGGCGCTGGCCGGCCGCGACAGCGAGGTGCGGCAGGTAGGCAGTATCGGCGACGACCTGATCGGCCTGGACAAGGCGCTGCGTAGGCTGATCAGCGCTGGGCATTCACTACATGTTGTGTATAGGGCGGGCCCTTGCGGGTTCGTGATCTGCCGCCCCCTGCTCGCGCAGGGCATCCAGTGCGAGCTTGTTGCACCCTCGTCTATCCCCAAGCGCTGCGGCGATCGTCACACGCTGCGCCACTTCTTTGCGACGCACTTGCTGCAGTAAGGCTCCGACATCCGTACGGTGCAGGAACTGCTAGCGCATGCGGACGCGTCTACCACCATGATCTACACCCACGTGAGCAAGGCCGGCGGACTCGAAGCCACAAGCGCGCTCGATGCGCTGCCCTCTTTCATGGAGGACTGACGAAGGGGCTGGACAACGACCGAATTGACGACGCGGTGCTGGCATTTTTGCTGCTCGGCTTGCTCGACGGCGATCGAGCCTGGACGTCTTTCGATCGGGATGCCATGGCGCGGCTGCACGCCACGAGTCCAATCACCGATCCGGTGGGAAAAGCCAAGTCGGTGGCATTCACCGCCGAGGGGAAGACAAGGGCCGAAGGCCTGCTGGGGGCGCTCTTCGCCGCACCTGGGCAAGCGTAGTTCGCTTCCGTTGACCTCTGAAGCAAAGGACGACAGCTATGACCGCTTTGCGTTCGTAGACATTGCCGCGGGATGAGTGTCGGCTCCTGGCCGACCTGCGACGGCCGGCTCTCGGAACTGCGGACCGCAAATCGGTCCGTCAGGACGTGGTCTTGAACGTCAGCAAAGGCGCGATCAACTCGCCTGCTCGAGGACCCGGCATCGGCCAGTTCCTGCCGCTGGCCACCGGCAACTTTGGAACACCTCTTCTGGCCGCGCCGTCATCCTCGGTCATAACGGGCACATTGCCGGTGGGTGGCAAGCGCACGCAGGCAGTTGGCAGCGGTCGCCCAAGAGCCCGATTCGGATGCGGCGCGCGAGGCTGGTGCAGCGGGACTGGGCGCGCGATAGAGCCGGCAGCCGCGAAATCAAATTTGGCCTCCAGCGTGCCATCGATGCCTCGGCGACGCTCAGGCCGCCCGGTCTTGCCACCCTTGCCGTTCGGCGAGGCCTGCACGTCTGGCGCGGGCGACCTGGCTGCGGTTTACTGCCGCGTTATCGCCGTTCGTCCATCAACGATTCCCAAGACTGCGTCTGGACATGCCTTTCGACGCCTGCGTGCGGCGGTGGGGCGCCCTCCGGGCGACGGACAACGGCGTTACGCAGGCATCCCAGTGCGTGGCCAATGCCGGCACTGACCAGCAGGGGAGCGAACAGCATCGCCAGGCCGAGAAGGCACGCCTGCAGTCCATAGCGATGAAGCCAGATCACAGCCGCGGCTGCGAACGCGGCCATGGCCGCGTTCGTCGCCTCGCGGAACGTCCACGAAGGTATCAGCCCTCTCATGGCTGCGAACGGCCAGCCCGCGAACGCGACGAAGCTGGCGAGATGGCCGAACCGCAGGATCTGGTCGCCTTCCAGCCACCCCGTTTCCGCGGCGTGCAGGAAGTCGGCCAGATAGACCGCGTAGATCGGCAACAGCGCGGCAAACATTCCCGCGTACAAGGTGGCCCTCCACGGGTTCTCGGCCAGCCAATCTAAGCAGTCGCGCAGCCTGTCGGTGGCCTCGCGGCCGAGGTCATGCAGGCTGATTGGGCGGTGCGACATCGCGGGGTCCCGTCGTGACCGCCGAATGCTAGGCGAGTCAGTCCCGGCGCGCCTGCCAGCGAGCGTCTCGGCGCCCGCAAAGCGGCAATCCTGCTCGCGGATGCGATGGAAGCCATGGTGCCGGATCCGCGGTGGCGGCCTGCACCATTGGCAGGTGCTTGCGACCGAAGCGCTTGAGCGTGGTGATCAGCTTGCCAACGTCAGCGGTGCAGAAATCGCAACCGAGTCGATCTCATCGAGTGGCGGTAAAGCTCGAATTGCGCGTTCTGATCCGCGGCCACGGCGAGGGTCTGTCACTTCGTGATCTGTTCAACGCGTACGGCAGCTGAGCGGTGGACTCGACCAGCGCTGCCTTTGGCCTCGATTCGGCATTTCGGGGGTCTCGGTGAGCATCGACGGGCAGCTTCACAGCGGCAATTTCTTGGCAGCGAGAGTCGCGCTAGTGTCGATTGCCGGCCGACACGAACGACCGTTGACCGGCACCCGACTCTTGAAGCTCAGGGGCTCCGAACCTGCCCGCAGGTGACCGGCCGCTTTCGCTGCCATTGCCGACACACGTCACGCGGACGCGAAAGACAGTAGTGGGTCGAGGCCGGGTTTTCCCGAGTGTCCGCTATGCTGGCGGCCAACTTGAAGGGCAGCTCTTCTGCTGGCAGATCGCAGCCGCGTCAGGCAGCCCACGCCCCAAACCTGCCCGTCAGGATTCTCCGAAGCGGCCCGTCGCTCGGACCGACCTCTCTCAGGTTTTGTGTCCGCGAAGCTGCCGCTCGTGACCACCAGGCCCCGGCCCGGAGCAGTCTCCTGTGGGCTTGATCTCGTCGCCCCGAAGCTGCAGCTCGATGGTAGACGGCTCGAATCGACTGACGATCGAGGGCTGGCCCGGACCTAAGCCCACCACCTCCAAGTCGACACATCGGAGACGGTTCGCGCCATCGTTGGCGATCCAGAAGACCGCGGTGCGCTATGGCTCGGATCTGCCGGCGGCGAGATGGACTCCCTCCAAGCGAAGCGCGACGTCTTCGGGCCGCATCCACGGTGCCAGCGGATAGCGCGAATCCAGTGGCGGCGCCTGATGCAGCACGTCGCGTGCCTCATCCTGACGCCCCAGGAAGGCCAGGGCCGACGCCAGCACTGCGTGGTAGTTGTTGTAGTACGGACGAAGCCGACTTACTTGCCGCAGATTCTCGACGGCGGAAGAGAACTGCCGTGCGTAGAAATGAATGAGCCCGATCCAGAGGATCCACAGCGACATCAACGGGTCGTGCGGACTCAGCCGAATGGCCTGTCGCAACCGATTCAGCGCCTCCTCGTGATACCCGCCGAATCCCAGGACGCAACCGAGCATGCCGATCCCGAACGCGCCGCTGGGATTGAGGGCCACTGCCGTACGTGCTTCGCCGATCGCAGCTTCCCAGTTTCCACCCCACATCCTGATGTGTGCGAGGACGGCATGCCCCATGGCGTCCTTGTCGTCGAGCGAGACTGCGATCAGCGCCTCTTTGAGCGGGATGGACTGCACCTCCGTGAAGGGGCGCGACGAGTAGTGCCAGATCTCCCACTGCAGGGCCAGGGCGTAGCCGTAGTGCCCAGGCGCAAATTTCGGATCGAGCGCGATGGCTCGTTGAAAGAACTTCCGCGCCGCCTCGTTTTCGTCCCGCCCGTGGTTGGAGAAGTGCCAGAGTCCTCGCTGGTAGGCTTCCCACGCATCCAACCGCTCCGGTGGCTTTCGCAGGACTCGCTGCTGCTCGGCACCGGCCACCGCGGGCTCGATGACACCCGCCACGCTCATCGCGATCTCGCTCTGCACCGCGAAGACATCGCTCAGGTCGCGGTCATAACGATCGGCCCAGACGTGAACGCCAGAACTGGCATCGATCAATTGGGTGGTGACGCGCAGTCGGTTGCCATCACGGCGCACGCTGCCCTCCAACGCGTACCGGACGCCCAGGTCGCGGCCTATGTGCCGGACGTCCACCGACTGGTGCCGGTAGGCAAACGCCGAGTTGCGGGCAATCACGAACAGCGAGCGAATGCATGAAAGCGCCGTGGTGATGTCCTCGACCAAGCCATCGATGAAATAGCCCTGCTCGGGTTCGCTGCTCATGTTTTGAAAGGGCAATACCACGATTGAAGGCCGGTCCGGCATCGTCAAGGCCGGCCGCACCGGGCCGGCCGGTGGATCGCAATGAGCGACGACGTCGGGAGAGAAGATATAGCCGCGCCGGCGCACGGTTCTGAGCATCCGTTGCGCCTCGTCTTTTAGAGCACAGCGTATGTCGCGGACACACTGGGTCAGGCTGTCGTCGGTGACCGTGATAGTGGGCCAGATCGCTCGATTGATCGAGTTTCGGTCGAGCAGCCGACCGGCGTTCTCGGTAAAGAGCCGCAGCATCTCGAAGGATTGACGCCGCAGGGGAATTTCCTCGCCAGCCGCCGTGAGCAGCGCCCCCTTCCCAATGTCGAGGACGAAACCCGCAAAGCGATATGCCGCCACGGTTGGCGCATGGTCCATGGTTCTCCCCCCCAGCAGCGCCGGTGCGTTAGCGGCCGTCGGTGTTGACGGCCAAGGACACACCCGGACGACCGGCCACTTGATCACTACGACAAAATTTCGTCCCATTTTCGCCTGAGTTTCAGGCGTCTGACTGCGGGCGAGGACAACATCTGTACTCCGGATGTGCTGCACAGGATTCACATCAGGGTAATCTTCAAGCCTCGGGCGACCGCAAGGCGATGAAACAGACATAAAGGAGCATCATTCAATGCGCAAGTGGCTTGTTGCCGCCGTTGTCTTGGCGCTTGCGACCCCGACATTTGCAGATGAGTCAGCCAAGCTGCCAGGGGTCTGGAAGATGACCACTTGGACACGGCACGAAATCGCCACGGGCAAGGACAGCCAGTTGTTCGGGGAGCATCCCAGCGGCTACCTCATTTACACCCAGGGTGGCCGGTTCACCTGGACGGGGTTTAAGGATCACCGTCCCAAGCCCGTGGCAACCGAGCCAACCGATGCCGAACGCATTGCCTTGTTCAAGACAATGTATGCCTACTTCGGAACGTACAAGGTTGAGGGAGGCAGAATCGTCGACACTGTGGAAGGTGCATGGAACGAGAGCTGGGTCGGCACGACCTTCATCATCGACAGGTTCGAGGTTTCCGACCAGAGCTTGAAGATGGTCTCGGCGCCTTTCAAGGCGGTTGCGGACGGAGTCGAGATGGTTGTCACGACGACCTTCCAGCGGGTTGAGTGAATGGCCCGGACCACTGGTCGTGAGCCTGCGTTGGCAGCTGCCACGATCTTTAGGTTGCCTGGAAGCTGACCTTCGACATCGACAACTCGTGGCCGTTATGCAAGTCTTGCCATAACGGCCATTATGAGAAGACCTTGGTTATGACAAGACCGTAGAAGACGAGCGCCCGGATCACCTCGCAGGCAGGTGGTCTTGGGCACTCGTGCAC
>CAIJPE010000420.1 GCA_903822435.1 uncultured beta proteobacterium
GATGGCACCGCTGACGGCCATGAAGCCGAAGGCGATCCAGTAGTTGAGGCGGGCATCGATCGACATGACGTCGGGCACCGACAGGCCGATCTCGCCGCCGGTGAGCCCGGCGAACACGACCACGAAGTTCTGCAGCATCAGCACGGCAACCAGCGTCATCAGCCCGAAATACGGGCCGCGCAGGCGCAACGCCGGCAACGCGAGGACCACGCCGCCCACCACCGCGGCGAAGGATCCGGCCGCAACGCTGACCCAGATGGAGATGTTGGGCGACAGACGCGCATCGAGGATGCCGGCGGTGTACGCACCGAGGCCGATGAGGAAGGTCGGCCCGAAGTTCACTTCGCCGGCGAAGCCGAAGAGCAAGTCCCAGGACATGGCGAAGACGGCCGTGTAGTAGGCCACCGTGAGCAGGCCGAGCACGTAGCCCGAGGCCACCAGTGGAAGCAGCGCACCGCCCAGGATGGCAGCGATGCCGATCCAGAGCAGCCTCGACCGGAACGTGGTGCGCATGGTCAACGCCGCCCGAACAGGCCCTGCGGCCGCAGGTACATGACCACGACAAGCAGGAGCAGCGCCGGAATCGAGCGGTACGCCGGCGAGATCATGTAGGCCGTGACCGTCTCGAGATAGCCGACCACGTAGGCCGCGATCAGCGAACCGGAGACGCTGCCCAGCCCGCCCAGCACGACGATCGAGAACGCACTGGCCGTCAGCGGGCCGACGCTGTAGGAGCTCACACCCAGGAACATGCCGAGCAACACACCGGCAATGCCGCCGAGCAGTCCGTACACTGCCCATACCGTGAGGTAGATGCCCGAGAGCTCGATGCCGAGCAGCGTGACGCCGCGCGGGTTCATCGACGCGGCCAGCACCGCCTTGCCGCGCCGAGTTCGGTTGACGAGCAGCCAGAGCAGGCCGATGGCGATCCAGCAGATGCCCGCCGTGAAGAACTCGTTGGCCGGGGTGCGCACGCCCAGGAGAGTCACCACGCCCTCCACGATCGGGTTGACCGTCTTCGCGTTGTTGGTGAAGAGGTAGGCGACCAGCTCCTGGATGATGATGCCCCAGAGCAGCGTCGCCGTGAGGATGAAGATCTCTTTCTCGGCCTCGACGATGCGGCGTGAGCGCTGGATCGGCCGCACCGTGACGAAGTAGGTCGCGAACGAGAGGACGATGCCGACGGCCACCCCCACCAGCGCAGCCAGGTAGGTGTTGAGGTGCAGTTCGCTCGCGGCCGCCCAGGCCGCCACGGCTGCGGCCACCATGATCGCGCCGTGGGACAGGTTCAGCACGCCAGACACGCCGAAGATCAACGTGAAACCGGTCGCGCCCAAGGCGTAGAGCGCGCTGATGGCGAAGCCATCGATCAGGATCTGCCAGAACAGCATGCGCTTACGACCGCCGATCGTGCGACGTTGGTTGTGAAGTGAAAACGGGCCGGCTGAGCGCGCCGGTCGCCGCGAGTCAGTGCGGTGGCAGCTTCACGAAGGCGGGGAACTTCGGCTCGCCGGCCGCCAGTTGCTTCGGCCACAGGTTCTTCTGCTTGCCGTCCTGCCACTGCAGCATCAGCCCGGTGATGTAGCCCGGGCCGGTCTTCAGGCCGTGCACGTGCGGATCGCCCTGGGGCAGAAAGGCAACGCGACCGATGGTGCCGATGTAATCCGTCTTCTCCATCGCATCGACCAGCTTGTCGCTGTCGGTGGACCCGGCGCGGTGCACGGCCTCGGCGATCATGTAGACCTCGTCATAGGCGGTGTAGCCGGAATAGGCCGGCACGTTGCCGAATTTCTTGGAATACGCCTCGACGAAAGGCAGGGTCTTGGCCGTGACTGCCACGCCCGGGCCCGACACGGCGTTGAAGAAGACGCCTTCGGTCGCGCCGTTGGTGTCCTTCCAGAAGGTCGAGCTGGTCGCCTGCGAGGAGATGCCGAACATCGGGATCGGTACCTGCTGGGTCTTCCACTGCACCGTCGGCTGGGTGCCGACATGCGAGATACCGGTGATCATCACGTCGGGCTTCAGGCCCTCGATCTTGTTGAAGATCGGCGTGAAGTCGGTGGTGTCGGGCGAGAAACGGATGTGGTCGAGCACCTTCAGTCCGACCTTCGCCAGGCAGGTCTCGTAGCCGGCGTCGAGCGGCGTGGTCCAGGCGGCATCTTCGCTGACGATCACCGCCGTCTTCATCTTCAGCGGGGCCACGAGGAGGTCCTTGGCCGCGTCGCAGACCAACCCGGCGAGCGCGCTCGAGGTGAGGTAGCCGTGGAAGGTGTACTTGTTGTGCTCGTAGTCCTTGGCGATGTTCTGTGTGATGACATCGGATGCAGCGCCCGGCGTGATCATCACCGTCTTCAGGCGCGCTGCCCAAGGCTCGAGCGCCAGCACGACCTCCGAGGTGTAGCTGGCGATGACGGCGTTGACCTTGTCTTCGCTGACGGCCCGCTGGAACGCGCGCACCGCTTCAGCGGCTGACGAGTGATCGTCGTAACTGACGATCTCGATCTTGCGGCCGTCGATGCCGCCTTTGGCGTTGATTTCTTCGGCCGCCAGTTGCGCCGCCGGAGCGATGGACGCACCGGCCACGGCCTGCACCTCGGAGATGACGCCGATGCGAATCGGTTCGGCAGCGAGAGCCGGGAGGGTTGCGGCCAGCATGCTGCAGGTGACGGCAGTGGCGTGGCGCAAGGCAGCACCGGCGCGGGGAGGATATCGCTTCATCGACGCTCCTGAATCGTTGTGGGGCCAACAGTCTCAGCGCCGATCTTCGGGCCGCCGCGGGGAAGTCAGCAGTGGGCATTTCCCTAGTGCCGCGCTTCGTTCCTTTTGGCACTTGCACTTGAGCCGGCATTGGCGCAGATGACCTTCTTCACGAAGTAGCGCGATCGCGAGCGCAAGCCCCAATGGCGGGCCATCGACAGTCTCAGACCACCCGGTTCCCATGCCCCTGCCAGTACCGGTCCCGCAACGGCCTCTTGTACAGCTTGCCCGTGGGCAGGCGCGGCAGCTCGGCCGTGAAATCGATGCTGCGCGGGCACTTGATGTGGGCCAGGTGGTCGCGGCAGAAGCCGATCAGGGCCTGGGCCAGGGCTTCGTCGGGCACCACGCCGGCCGCCGGCTGCACCACGGCCTTGACCTCTTCGCCCAGGTCTTCGTTGGGCACGCCGAACACGGCGGCATCGGCCACCATCGGGTGCGTGATGAGCAGGTTCTCGCATTCCTGCGGGTAGATGTTCACACCCCCGCTGATGATCATGAAGGTCGACCGGTCGGTGAGGTAGAGGAAGCCCTCGTCGTCGACATAGCCCACGTCGCCGACCGTGCTCATGGTGCCATCGGCCGAGCGCGTGGCCTGGGTGCGCTCAGGGTCGTTGAAGTAGACGAAGGGCGAGCCCATCTTGAACCACAACTCGCCGGGCTGCCCCTTGGGTGCCGGTTGCATCGATTCGTCCAGCACGTGCAGTTCGCCCAGCAGCACCTTGCCCACGGTCCCGCGGTGGGCCAGCCACTGGGCCGTGTCGCAGGCCGTGAAGCCCATGCCCTCGGTGGCGCCGTAGTACTCGTGGATGATCGGGCCCCACCACGCGATCATCTGCTCTTTCACCGGCACGGGGCAAGGCGCGGCGGCGTGGATGGCGATCTGCAGCGACGACAGGTCATGCCGGTGCCGGGCCGCCTCGGGCAGCTTGAGCATGCGGCTGAACATCGTAGGCACCAGCTGCGTGTGCGTGATGCGGTAGCGCTCGACCAGGGCCAGGTAGTGCTCGGGGTCGAAGTGCTCCATGATGACCGCGGTGCCGCCGTTGCGGATCACCAGCGACACATTCGCAAGCGGCGCCGAGTGGTACAGCGGCGCGGGTGACAGGTACACCATGCCTTCGCGGCACTGCCACAGCCCACTGAGGAAGTTGAACAACGGCAGTTGCTGCGCCGGGGGCGATTCGGGCAGCGGGCGCAGGATGCCCTTGGGCCGGCCTGTCGTGCCGGACGAATACAACATCGCCGTGCCCAGCCATTCGTCGGCGATCGGCGTGCCGGGCAAACCGGCCACCGCGTCGTCGAAATCGACGAACCGGCCATCGCCCAGGGCTCGCACGACATCGCCGCCGCCCACCACCAGGCAGCGGCGCACGGCAGGGCACTGCGCCAGGGCCGCCCGCGCCACCGTGAGCTTGTCGATGGAAGTGATCAGCAGTTGCGACTCGCTGTTGACGAGGATGTAGGCCACCTCATCGGCCGTGAGGTAGGAATTGATGCAGGTGTAGTAGTGCCCTGCACGCTCACCGGCCCCGCAGCATTCCAGGAAGCGGAGGTTGTTCTCCATGAACAGGGCATAGTGCCCCAGCCGCTGGATGCCTTCGGCTCGCAGGCGGTGAGCCAGACGGTTGGAGCGTGCCTCGAATTCGGCGTAGGTCACGGCCTGGCCGGAGCCCGCCATGATGAACGCCACGCGGTCAGGGTGCTGGGCGCAGTGGTGGCCGGCGTACATGAGGAGCCTCCTGTGCGGTCAGGGCAGCAGTTTCCAGCGGCCGTTGTCGATGGTCACCATCACCCGTGAACGGCCGTCCATGCCGTTGTGGTTCTCGGGCGAAAGGGCCAGCACGCCGTGCGAGATGATGGGGTCCTTCAGGCCCTCCAGCGCATCGCGCAGGGCGGCGCGGAATTCCGGGGTGCCGGGCTTGGCCTTGGCCAGGGCCACCGGCACGGCCTGCTTGAGCAGGAGCATGGCGTCCCAGGCATGGGCGCCGAAGGTCGTGACGGTGTCCTTGCCGAAGGCGGCCTCGTAGCGTTGCACGTAATCCATGCCCGCCGTCTTGACGGCTGACGCGGGCAATTGCGCGGCCACCAGCACCGGGCCCACTGGCAGGATGGTGCCCTCCACGGCCTTGCCGCCCACGCGCAGGAAATCGTTGTTGGCCACGCCATGCGTCTGGTAGATGGGGCCTGCGTAGCCGCGTTCCTTCATGGCCAGTTGCGGCAGCACGGCGGGCGTGCCGGCGGCCACGATGACCAGGGCCTCGGGGGCCGCGGCGGCCACCTTCAGCGCCTGGGAGGTGACGCTGGTGTCGGCGCGGTTGAAGCGCTCGACCACCACCACCTTCACGCCCTTGGCCGCGGCCTGCTTGTTCAGCTCGCCCAGCCAGCCGTCGCCGTAGGCATCGGCCTGCGCGATGATGCCCATGGTCTTCTTGCCGCTGCGCGCCATGTGGTCGACGATGGCCTCGACCATCAGCGCGTCGTTCTGGGTGGTCTTGAAGACCCACTTGCGCTTGGCGTCCATCGGCTCGACGATGCGCGAGGCGCCGGCAATGGTGATCATCGGCGTGGCGGCCTCGGCCACCAGTTCCACCATCGCCAGTGAATTGGGCGAGATGGTCGACCCGATGACGGCGTCGACCTTCTCCGTGATGAAGCGGCGCGTGTTGGTGGCCGCGGCCGTGGTGTCGGAGGCATCGTCCAGCACGATGTACTCCACCTTCTGCCCGGCAATTTCGGCCGGGTACAGCGTGACGGTGTTCTTCTCGGGGATGCCCAGCGAAGCCCCCGGGCCGGTGGTGGACAGCGAGATGCCGACCTTGATCTGCGACCAGGCCGGCGCGGCCAGCGTCAGCGCGATAAGGCCGGCCAGGCCGGCCAGGGCCGCGCCTGCCGAACGGCGGGTGTGTGGGTGCATGGGGTGTGTCTCCGGGGTGCTGACGGTGCGATTGCAGGGCTGGGCCATCATGGCGGGCCCCAACCCTGCGAGGCTGTCAGACGATCGCCGAGGCCGGCCCCGGGATTTGTACCAATGCCACGGGTTCCAGGGGCACCGAAAAGACGAAGCGGCTGCCCGCGGGCGATGACTCGGCCAGGGCCATCTCGCCCCCCATGGCCTGCACGATCTCGGCACTGATCGAAAGGCCCAGCCCTGCCCCATGCCGTGCCTGCCGCCCCTGGGTGCCCTGCGCAAAGGGGCGGAACAGCAGCGCCTGCTCGTCGGCTGCGATGCCCGGCCCGGTGTCCTGCACCGCCACGCGCAAGGTCTGGCGGCCTCGGGCATCGGCGGCGGCCAGCGTGGCTTCCACCACCACGCTGCCCTGGACGGTGAACTTGACGGCGTTGCCCACCAGGTTCTGCAGCACCTGCGCCAGACGCACGGCGTCCAGCCGGGCCTGCACCTGCGTGTCGAAGCCCAGCCGCTGCTCCAGCCGCAGGCCCTTCAATTCGGCCTGCAGCCGCCAGGGCGCCAGCGCCGCATCCAGCACAGCGGCGACGCGCTCCGGGCGCGGCTGGAGGTCGACCCCGCCGGCCAGCATGCGCTCGAAGTCCAGGGTCCGTTCGCACAGGTCGAGCAGGCCCCTGGCCGAGGTGTGCAGCGCGCCCAGCAGCGGCTCGGTGCGCTCGGCGGGCAGGCGGCGCTGTCGCAACAGGCCCAGGCCGCCCGCCAGGCCGCCCAGCGTGCCCCTGAGCTCATGGGCCAGGTAGGCCGTGAAGCGAGCCCGCTCGGCCACCTGCTGCCGGGCGCTGTCGTTCGCGGCGCGCAGCAGGCGCTGGGCTTCGCGCAGGCGCCGGTTGCTGCGCCAGAACACGGCCACCACCGCCGACGACAGCGCGAGCACGGCCGCAGCAATGGCGGCCACCCGGGGCCAGGCCACGCCCTCGGTCCAGTCCACCCGCAGCCAGCGGTTCTCGATGTCGGCGCGCTCCTGCGGCTGCAGGGCGTCAAGCCCGGTTCGCAAGACCTGGGCCAACTCCGGGTTGGTGTTGCGCACCGCCAGGAACAGCTCGCTGTCGCCCTGTGGCACGGTGCCCACCGTGCGCAAGGCACCCAGGTGGCGCGCCTCCACCAGCTGGTTCACCACCTTCATGTTGCCAATGCCCAGGTCGGCCCGCGCATCGCGCACGGCCTGCAGCGCCTCGGCCTGCGTATCGAACTCCAGCAGCCGCAGGTTCGGGTAGCGCGAGCGCAGCCGCGGCATCAGGAAATGGTCGCGCAGCAAGGCCAGCCGCAACGGGCCGGGACTGTCCAGGCCGTCGTCGGCATTGCGCCCGACAGCCGCCACCACGACGGTGGGCACGCGCAGGAACGGGCCCACGAAATCGAAGTCGCGGCTTCGCTCGGCATTGCGGGCGGCTGCCACGACGACGTCGATATCCCCGCGCAACGCGCTGGCGTAGACATCGGCAAAGCTGCCGCCCTGCTCGTACGCGATGATCAGGCCAGCATTGGCGGCAAGGGCCCGCGTGAGGTCCGCCGCCAAGCCATCGAAGCCGCCGGCCCGATTCTTGAAGGCGATCGGCGAGAAGCTCTCGTCATAGCCCAACCGCACCGCACCATGCCGCTGCACCCAGGCGCGCTGCTCGGCCGAAAGCGCTGCCCGTGCACCGGCTCCATCCAGGAACATGGTTCGGGGCAGCCAGCGCAGCGCGATCTCGGCAATCTCTTCGGTGGTCAGCCCGTCGATGGCCTTCGTCAGCACCGAAGCCAGTTCGGGCAGCCCCTTGCGCACCGCAGGCCCCAGGGCGGTGCCCGGGCTGGGGACGGCGCCCCGCAGCGCCAGATTGGCCGTGAGGTTCTTCTCCATGTAGTACGCCGCGACCTGGCGGAACCCCACGAACAGGTCGGCCCCGCCCGAGGCCACGGCCAGAAGGGCACGCTCGACGTGCTCGTACTCCTGCACGCGGGCCTGCGGGTAGCGCTCGTGCATCAGCTCGGCCGCCGTCGAATCGCGCTCCACCGCCACGCGGTAGGTGCCGAAGCCCGAATCACCCGTGACGTCGCCCAGCCGCCGGTCGGCCACCACCACGAGCTGGGTCGAGAACAAGGGCCGCACGAATCGCAGGTACTCGGCGCGCGAAGGAGACTCCGAGGTGAACGGCGTCACATCCACCGAGCCGGCCCGCATGGCCGCCAGCACGTCGCCGAAGCGCTCGAATCGCTGGTACTGCAGCTTCAGGCCGGCGCGTTGCGCCAGGCGGTCCATCAGGTCGATGACGAAGCCTTCGTAGCGGCCCTGCCCCGAGGCAAAGTAGTAGGGCGGGTCCTCGACCGAGACTCCCACCTTCACCACCGGGTGGGTCGCCAGCCAGGCCGATTCGTCTGGGGTCAGAGGCGCGGCGGCCGCCGTGAGGCAGAACGCCGCGAGTCCTGCTGCCCAGGCCCCTGGCCCGATGGCGCGCCAGACCCCGATTCGGCATCGGAGCCAGGCGCGAAACAGCAGCAGGCATGGCGACATGGCAATCCGTGCGATGGCCCCCGGCGCGGGGTGACGTCGGGCAGCCGAGCCGACTGCCGCTGAAGAATAGCGCGGACTCAGGACCCTGTGGAGCTGCTGCTTTCGTGGGGATGCCGAACCAGGCGCACCAGCCCGGCCACGGGCTGTTGCCGAATCACCCTGAAGCGGCCCGGCTTGCGGCAGGGTGACGACCTCGGGCTCGGTAGCGATGCACTACCCTTGCACCTCTGTGCACTTCCCGGACCTCGCGACATGCTTGCACGACACCTCCGATCGCGGCTGCTGCCGCTGGCCAGCGCCCTGCTGATCGCAGCCCATGCCGCGGTGGCCGCGCCACCGGGTTCCGGCCTCGACCCGGCGGGCTTCGACCCTGCCGTGCGCGTGCAGGACGACCTCTTCGGTGCGGCCAACGGCGTGTGGCTTCAGAAGACCGAAATTCCTGGCGACAAGGCCGAGTACGGCGTTTGGGTCCTGCTGGCCGACCAATCCGACCGCCGCGTGCGGGCCATCATCGAAGCGCTGACCGCCAAGCCGCAGAAGGCCGGCACCGTCGAGCAGAAGATCGCTGCGTTCTACAGCGCCTTCACCGACACGAAGACGATCGACCGCGCCGGCCTGAAGCCCGCCAAGGCCGCGCTGGACAGCATCGCCGCCATCCGCACGCCTGCTGACCTGGCGCGCTGGCTGGGCCTGGCACAGGGCCAGGTGGACACGCCCATCGGCCTGTGGGTGCTGCCCGACTTCAAGGATCCCGGCACCAACCGTGCCGTCACCTGGCAGGGCGGGCTGGGCATGCCCGACCGCGACTACTACCTGAAGGGCGACGACCGCCTGGCCAGCGCCCGTGCGGCCTACGGGGTGTACCTGACAAAGCTGGCAACCCTGGCCGGTGAGAGACAACCCAAGGCCATGGCCGAGCGCGTGCTGGCCCTGGAAACCCGCATCGCCCAGGCCCACTGGACCAAGGTCGACAACCGCGACCCTGGCAAGATCTACAACCCCATGACGCAGGAAGACCTGGCGCGCATCGCGCCCGGCTTCGACTGGCCCGTTTTCATCGCCAGCGGCGGCTTGGCCGGCATCGACCGGCTGTCGGTCTCGCAGCCCAGCACGGCCACCGAGATCGCCAAGCTGTACGGCGAGGTGGGGCTGGACCGCTGGCGCGAGTACCTCAAGCTGCGCGTGCTCGACGAGAACGCCAGCGTGTTGCCCAAGCCCTTCCGCGATGCGCGCTTTGCCTTCCGGGGCATGGTGCTGACCGGCGCCAAGGTCGACAGGCCGCGCTGGCAGCGCGGGGTGGCCGAAGTCAACGACGCCCTGGGCGAAGCCGTCGGCCAGGTGTACGTGGCGCGCCACTTCCCGCCCGGGCACAAACAGCGCATGCGCGAGCTCGTGGACAACCTGATGGCCGCCTATGGCGCGTCGATCGACGGCCTGAGCTGGATGAGCCCCACCACCAAGGCCGCCGCCCGCGACAAGCTGTCCAAGTACATGCTCAAGATCGGGTACCCGGACAAGTGGCGCGACTTCAGCGGCCTGGAGGTGCGTGCCGGTGACGCCATGGGCAACCGCGTCCGTTCGGGCCGCTTCGAGTGGCAGCGCATCGCGGCGAAGGCCGGCAAGCCCGTGGACCGCGCCGAATGGGGCATGACGCCACAGACCGTCAACGCCTACTACAACCCGACCCTGAACGAGATCGTCTTCCCGGCGGCCATCCTGCAGCCGCCCTTCTTCGACGTGACGGCGGACGACGCCGTCAACTACGGCGCCATCGGCGCCATCATCGGCCACGAGATCAGCCATGGTTTCGACGACAAGGGGAGCCAGTTCGACGGCGATGGCAACCTGCGCAACTGGTGGACCGACGAAGACCGCAAGGCCTTCGACGCCATCGGCGAGAAGCTGGTGGCACAGTACGAGGCCTACGAACCCATCCCCGGCAAGAAGCTCAACGGCAAGCTCACGCTGGGCGAGAACATCGCCGATCTTTCGGGCCTTCAGGTGGCCTACAAGGCCTACCTGCGCTCGCTGGACGGCAAGCCCGCGCCGGTCATCGATGGCTACACCGGTCCGCAGCGCTTCTTCCTGGGATGGTCGCAGGCCTGGCGCGAGAAGACGCGCGATGAGCGCGCGCTGCAACTTCTGACCGTCGACCCGCACTCGCCGCCGCGGTTCAGGGCCAATGGCGCCGCCATCAACCATGACGGCTACCACGAGGCCTTCGGCACCAAGCCGGGCGATGCCATGTGGAAGCCGGTGGAAGCGCGGATCCGCATTTGGTAGGGCGATCGCGGGTGCTTTCGTGAAGAGCCACACGGGCCGGACCGCTTCAGCGCAACCAGGCCCGGTCCGGCAGCCCCGATGCGAAAGAATAGGTGTGGGGATGTGGTGGCCATGGATCGCCACGCCCGCCCATGATGCAAAGCCTGAGCCCGCCTTCCAACCCAACCGCAGCCCCCCGAGGTATCGCGCCACCGGGACGCAGACCCATGGCGTTCTTCGCCGGGGACGATGCGGTGGCAGCGCTGGAAGCCGACAGGGCCGCGGCTCGGGGCGCCGAGGTCCTGTGGACCACGCTGGAGCTGGCGTGGCAGTTGCGCCAACGCAACACATCCCGGGCTGCCGCGCTGGTGCAGCAGGCCGAAGCCTGGCTGGCCGCCGACGCCACGATCCCGCCCGCCAGGAGAGCCGCCTGCCAGGCCCGCATGCAGCTGATCCGCGGCGAAGCCCGTTGGCTCGATGCCGACCTCGTGGCGGCAGGGCAGCATGCCGACCGGGCCCTGGCAGCCTTCATCGCATCGAACGATCCCGTGGGCCAGGCCGATGCGCACTGGCTTCGAGGCCTGCTGGCCATCGACCGTGGCGACTGGCAGGCCAAGGACACCGAGCTGGAAGCCATGGTGCGCGTGCTGGCCGGTGCCGACACCGCCCGCAGCCAGGCGGCCATGGCGGCACAAGCCTACTTCGCGGCCTTCCGCGACCGCGCCCGTGCCCAGGAACGCTGGGGCAGTGAGCTGGCGCTCGGGCAACGCGGCCTGGATCCGGCGGCCGGCTGCTGGGCCGAAGATTTCCTGGCCGTGTGCGCCCACCACGCGAGCGATTTCGTGCCGGCCATCCGCCACTTCGTCCAGGCCTACACCCTGGCCCTGGCAACGGGCCAGGTTCGGCGCGCGGTCATTGCCGCGACCAATGCCGGCGACGCCCTGAACCACCTCAACGACTACCAGGGCGCACTGGACTGGATGCAGCGCGGGCTGGCGCTGGCAAGGCAGGCGGGTTGGCCCGGATCGATGGGCGTGGCGCTGTTGCAGACGGCGCACACGCTGCGGCTGATGGACCGCCACGAGGCCGGCCGCGACATGCTGCGCGAGGCCCTGGCCTTCATGAAGCCGCTGGCCGGCTCCCGCAACTACGCCTACGCGCTGTGGCACCTCAGCGAGGTCGAGCTGGCCACGGGTGACCACGCGGCAGCGCTGGCCACCAGCCAGGCCCTGGCCGAGCGCGCCGATGTGCTGCAGCAGGTCGACTTGCAGTCTTCGGCGCGCAGCGGCCAGGCCCGGTCGCTGCTGGGCCTGGGCCGCCCGCTGGAAGCCCTGGATGCCGCGCAACAGGCGCTGGAATTTGGCAAGGGGGCCGCCAACCTGCAGATCGCCGCGTTGCGCGTAATGGCCGATCTGCATGCGGCGCACAGCCTGCCTGCCCCGCCCGGCCTGCGTGCGCCCAGCGTGTCGCTGCACTACCTCGGCCTGGCGCTGGACCTGGCCGCCGGCATCGAACGGCTGACCGTGCCAGGCGACCTGCTGGATGCCGCGGCGCGGGAGCACGCCCGGCTCGGCGACTACCGCACCGCCTACGACTTCAGCCAACGCGCCAGCCAGTCGCGGCAGACCTCCTACAGCCAGGAGGCGAGCAACCGCGCCATCGCCATGCAGGTCAGCCACGAGACCGACCGCGCCCGGGCTGAAGCCGAGCTCCAGCGCAGCCTGGCCCAGGCCCACGCCGAGCGCCTGGACACGCTGGAGCGGTTGGGCGCGGCCGGGCAGGACATCACCCGCAGCCTCGACCCCCGGGCGATCTTCGCCGCCCTGGACCAGCACGCCCGCAGCCTGCTGAACGCCTGGGCCTTGTCGATCTACCGCGTGGTAGAAGAGGGGACTGCGCTGGAACTGGCCTTCGGGATGCAGGGCGGCCAAGCTGCAGCGCCCCATCGCATCGGCCGCGACGACCCCACGCGGCACGTTGCCCGGTGCGCGCGGCAGGCGTGCGAGATCCGGGCCCGCGTGCCCGCCGAGGCGACAGCGGGCAACCGCTGGGTCAGCCTCATGTGTTCGCCGCTTCAGGTGGGCGGCCGGTTGATCGGGGTCATCAGCGTCCAGTCGACCGAGCCGGACAGCTACACCGACCGGGACAGCGCCATCTTCCGCACGCTGTGCGCCTATGGCGCCATCGCCCTGGCCAATGCCGATGTGCAGGCCTTGCTGGTGCAACAGAACCTGCAGCTCGAGCAGCTGTCGATCCTGGACCGCCTGACGGGGCTCTTCAACCGCCTGCGGCTGGACGAGGTGCTCAAGGCAGAGCAGGCCCGGCACCGGCGCACTGGCGCCGAGCTCTCGGTGGTGCTGCTGGACCTGGACGACTTCAAGTCCGTCAACGACACGCATGGCCACCCTGCGGGCGATGCCGTGCTGGTCAGCGTGGCCGGCCTGCTCAAGGCGGCTTCGCGGCAGCTCGACGTGGTGGGGCGCTGGGGCGGTGAAGAGTTCCTGATCGTCTGCCGCGACACCGACCTGAATGGCGCGGCCGTGCTGGCCGAAAAGCTGCGCAGCCAGTTGGCGCAGCACCCGCTGCCGCCGCCGCTGACAGGCCATGGAACGGCCAGCTTCGGCGTGGCCAGCCTGCGGGACGGCGAGGAGATCGCCCAGCTGCTGGGCCGTGCCGACGCCGCGTTGTACCAGGCCAAGCGCGCGGGGCGCAACCGGGTGGAAAGGCAGTCAGCGTAGCGCGCCCACGGTCCGGGCGCGCACCACCCCCGCGCCGGCGGCGCCGATCACCAGCGCGCCATAGACCCCGAGAAGCGCGTGCCGCCACCCCGTCAGTGCCTGGGCAACGGCGGGGCTGCGGGGCGCGACGGCCTGGCGCTGCTCGGTGACCTCGCGTTCCATCCGCACGAAGCCCGCGGCCGACAGCAGCGGGGTCGCCACCAGGAGACCCAGCAGCCAGGGGCGCAGGCGTTGCGCAGCGGGCCGGTGGCGGATCGACAGCCACACGCCCAGGCATCCGTGGACCCATCCGGGCGCCAGCAGGGCCACCTGCCAGCCCTGAGAGCCCGCGGCGATCAGCCCCCCGATGACCCGGGCATAGCTCGGCTCGTAGCCATAGCCCGCCACGGCCACGCGCGTGGCCACCACGTGCCCGATCAGCAGCAGCGGCAGGCTGAAGCCGCCCCACAGGCGCACCCATTCGATCAGCGGCAACTGCCAGTGCCGGCGCAGGTAGACGGTGCGCAGGGCCAGCGCCAGGTGGATGAGGAAGGCACCGTAGAGCGCCACGGTGCCCGGCGCGCTCTGCCAGACCTGCATCGACAGCCGCAGGCCGGCCTCCGCCAGGCTCAGCGAGACCAGCCCGCTCATGTGGGTGAGCAGGTGCAGCGACAGGTACGTCAGCAGGACCAGCCCCGAGGCCAGGCGCAGCTGGCGGGCCGACACCGGCACGGTATTCATCGTTCACGCCCCACACCGGCACGCCGCCGGTGTGGTCGGGACTGTGCCACCTCGTGCGCGCCCGCTTCGGGTTGGGGGAGTCTGTCAAACTCCGGCGCAACCGCATCGGCCAGACCCTGCCGACACGCCGAGGCCCCCGCTTGCAGCCCGCCACCCACCCCACCGTCGTCTTTCCCCGCCTCGCCCTGACCGGTGCCGCCGGAGGCCTGGGGCGTGAGTTGCGCCGGCGCCTGAAGCCCCATTGCCGGCTACTGCGGCTGTCCGACCGCGCGGACCTGGGCCTGGCGGCCGAGGGTGAAGAACTGGTCACTGCCTCACTGGAAGATGCGGCGGCGGTGCACGGCCTGCTGCACGGGGTGGATGCCCTGGTGCACCTGGGCGGCGTTTCCACCGAACAGCCCTGGAGCGATATCCTGCCTGCCAACATCGTGGGCGTCTACAACGTATATGAGGCGGCGCGCAAGCAGGGCGTCAAGCGCATCGTCCTGGCCAGCTCCAACCACGTGACGGGCTTTTATCGCCAGGACGAGGTCATCGACACCCGGGCTCCGGCACGGCCCGATGGCTTGTACGGCGTGAGCAAGGCCTTCGCCGAAAACCTGTCCCGCTTCTATTTCGACCGCTATGGCATCGAAACGGCCTGTCTTCGCATCGGTTCGAGCTTCGAGAAGCCGCGCGACCGCCGCATGCTGTCCACCTGGCTCAGCTTCGACGATCTCGAGCGGCTCGTGGTGGCCGCGCTGACCTCCCCGGTGGTTGGCCACACCATCGTCTTCGGCGCGTCGGACAACCGCTCGTCGTGGTGGGACAACCGCCTGGCGGCACACCTGGGCTACCGGCCACAAGACACCTCGGAGGTGTCCCGCGCCGCCGTCGAGGCGGCGCAGCCGAAGCTGGACACGCGCGACCCGGCGGTGATCTACCAAGGTGGCGCCTTCGTCCGCGCCGGAGGGTCCTAAGGGCGGGCAGCCGCCACCGGCATCACCGCCCGCGGCGGCGCGTTCTTCACGTAACGGTCGAACCAGTTGACCATCTCGTAGACCAGCTGCTCGTTCGACTCCAGCGCGGTGTACCAGTGCGGCTCGAAGGGCAGCATCACCAGCCGTGCCGTTCCGCCGTTGCCGCGCACGGCCTCGTACAGCTTGGTCGCCTGCAGCGGCGTGGTGCCGGGGTTGGCATCGTCCGCGCCATGCACGATCAGCAGCGGGGTCTTGATCTTGTCGGCGTAGAAGAACGGCGAGACCTTGGTGTAGACCTCGGGCGCCTCCCACACCGAGCGCCGTTCGTTCTGGAAGCCGAACGGTGTCAGCGTCTTGTTGTAGGAACCGCTGGTGGCCACGCCGGCGCGGAACAACGTGGAGTGCGCGATCAGGTTGACGGTCATCAGCGCACCGTGGCTGTGGCCGGTCACCCCCAGCCGCTCAGGGTCGGCCACGCCCAGGCGCACGGCCTCGTCCACAGCGGCCTGGGCATCGGCCACCAACTGTTCCAGGTAGGTGTCGTAGGCGCGCCTGGGGTCGCCGATGATCGGGAAGCTGGCCCGGTCGATGATGGCGTAGCCGGCCAGCAGCATCAGCTGGTACTGGCGCAGCCGCGTGAAGGTGGCCTGCGAGCCGGTCACCTGCGAGGCCTTGCTGGCGTCGGCAAAGTCCAGCGGGTACGCATAGAGGATGGTCGGGACGCGCGTGCCTTCCTTGTACCCGGGCGGGGTGTATAGCGTGAACGACAGGTCGAGCCCGTCGGCGCGCTTGTACTTCACCAGCCGCTTCTGGATGCCCCGCACCGCCGGCGTCGGATCGGCCAGGTGGGTGACGGCCACGCGATCGGAACCGAACAGGGCCTCGCCAGCGGCCGCGCCTTCCGCCGCGGCGCTTCGGGTGCGCAGCCAGGCGTTGGGGGCATCGGTCACGGACTGGTGCCAGGTCAGGAAGCGCTGATCATCAGGGCCGGTGAACGCGATGAAGCGCTCATAGGCCTGACGGTCGCTGCGGAACAGGCGCTGGGTCTTCAGGGTCTTGAGGTCCAGCTTGTCCAGGAACGGGCGGTCGCCGTCCGGCGACGCACCCGGGCCCTGCAGGTAGATGGCGTCGCCATCCTGGCGCATCACCCTGCCGCCGTCGGCCAGCTGGCGGACCACCGGGCGGCCGGGGTCGCCGTACTTCTCTTCAGAGGACAGGTCCCACAGCAACCGGGGCGGCACTTTGGGGTCGTCCACGTTCACGATGAAGCCCCTGCGCCATTGGCGGTCGTCGTCGTATTCCTCCAGCAAGGCTGTGTCGGCGCGCTCGCCCCAGGCCAGCCCGCCGTAGCGATACTGCGTGCGTGCGATCTCCACCGGTGCGCCGTCGAAGGGCGCCTTCTGCATCAGCACCTTGTCGCGCTGCGGCACCTGGGTCTTCAAGTTGCCGCCGTCCAGGGCCTCGGCCCACACCAGGGTGGCGGGCTCGGTGGGGCGCCACGCGTGGCCCCGGGGGCCGGTCCGCACGCCCGCGATGGGCACCCGGTCAGCGAGCGGGATGTCGGCCAGCGTGGTGACAGCCGGGCGGGCGAGCGCAGCCTTGCCGCGGCCGGCCAGTTGCCACACCTCGATCGTGTGCGGGAAGCGCTCGTAGGTGTTGAGGTAGGAGTAAGGCTTGTGCAGGCGCGTCACCAGCAGGTGCTGGCCATCCGGCGCGGGCTCGACGTCCTTGTACAGCGCCGGCACACCGACTGGCGTGACGGCCAGGCTGGCCACGTCCACCAGGGCCAGCTGCGCGGTGGCGTAGTGGTCGAACAAGTCTTCGTCGTGCGGGCTTCGCAGGGTGTCGCGGCCTTCGTAGGTGCTGCTCTGGCCCGAACCGCTGCCGGTCTGCTGGATGCTCGGGCCGGGCGGCACCACGGGTTCTGCAGGTGCGGGGCCCTGGTTGGCCGGCACGGTCTTGAGCAGCAGGGTTTTCTGGTCGGGCATCCATTGCAGCTCATCCGTGAGCGCCTGGTTGAGCCAGACGCCGGGCACGCGGCGCGCAGCGCCGGTCTTGCCGTCGGCCACCCACAGCTCCACGGTGTCGCGCTGCACGTTGGCAAAGGCAAAGTGGCGGCCGTCGGCCGACCATTGCGGCGCCCCGGGACAACTGCCCGCGGGCAGGACCACCGGCGAGCTGGCGCCGCCGGGCAACTGCACCAGCTCGAAGCTGCGCGCACAGGGCGCAATGCCATACCCCCGGGGCGTGTCGTGCTTGCTGTGGTTGCGGATCTCGATGCGGGTGCCGGCCAGTTTCAGGAAGGGCGTGGATACGCGCGCGATCGAGGGGTTGTCGGTCCACGACACCAGCAGCATGGCCTGACGCGTGGGGCTCACCCAGGGGCTGGGCGGCGATGGCGCACGCAGCACGTCCAGCAGCGGAGCCGGCGGCTGGCTGTAGCCGGAAGCGGCTGGTGCAGAAGCGGACGACACGGCCGGCGAAGGGGCAGCCGGCGCCGGCGCGTCCGCAGCCTGAGCAGCCTGCGTGAAGGCGAAAGCAGAGACCGCCAGCACAAGCTGGCGCCAGAGGGCAAGGGCGTACATCGGCGGCGATCCTTCGGCTGGATGGCAGATCGGGGGAAGCGCGCCTTCTCGCAGGGGTGGCGGACAAGGCGGGCGGGTCGCAGCGATGATGGCATGACGACCGTGAACCAGGGCCCCAGCGGCCAAGGGGTCAGGGCCCGCCGGCATGCCTCAGGGCCTGGCACTGAACGGCGGCTGGTCGTCGTTCAAGATCGGGCTGTGCGGTGTGCAGGCGGTCGGAGGAGGGGTTCGCAGTTCTCGCGGATGCGCGACAGCATGGCATGCCACGAATACGCGAAGCCTTCGACGCCTTCGCGCTGCAGGCGCTGCGCCAGGGCCTCGTCATCGACGCCTTCACGCCGGAATCGGGCCAGCACCGCTTCCGAATCGCCGCCGTCCGCGGGCATGGGCGGGCCCATGCGCCCATGGTCGGCAAAGGCCGTCATCACCCTGTCGGGCACGGTGATCAGGGTGTCGGGTGCCAGTAGCGCCTGCAGGTAGAGCGTGTCGGGTGCGGCCGGGTCCTGGGTGCCCGTGCCTGCCCACAGCAGGTGCTGCGGCCGGGCGCCGGCTGCCGCCAGCCGTTGCCAGCGGTCGCTGGCCAGCAGTTCGCGGTGCGCGCGGTAGGTGCGCATGGCCATGGCGATGCCCAGCCGGTTGTGAAAGGCCGGCGACACGGCTTCGCGCACGCCCGCGTCCCAGCGGCTGACGAACATCGAGGCGAAGGACATGACATCGGCGAGCCGGCCCTCGGCCAGGCGCCTTTCGACGCCGCGCATGTACGCGCCCGCCGCGGCCAGGTACTGCTCGCGTGAGAACAGCAGCGTCACATTCACCGGCACGCCTTCGAAGACCACCTCCTCCACCGCGCGCAGGCCTTCCAGGGTGCCGGGGATCTGGATGCACAGGTTGGCACGGCCGGCCTGCTCGTGAAGGCGCGACGCGGCCTCGATCGTGTGCGCCGCGTCGTCGGCCAGCAGCGGCGACACCTCCAGCGACACCCAGCCGTCGGCACCCCGACTGCGGTCGAAGATCGGCCGGAAGAGGTCAGCCGCTTCGCACAGGTCTTCCAGCGCCAGCGCGAAGAAGATGGCCTCGGTCGGCTGCCCCGCGGCATCGAGCGCGCGGATGCCCGCGTCGTAGGCATCGCCGCGCAAGGCCTGTTCGAAGAGCGTCGGGTTCGAGGTCAGGCCCGAGATGCCGTACTGCACCCTGTAGCGCTGCAGCGTGCCGCTGCGCAACAAGGGGCGGCTGATGAAGTCCAGCCACACCCGTTGACCGCGGTCGTGCAGCGCCTGGATGCGCTCGTTCAAGGAGCCCCCCTGGGCGGGTGGATTCGCGGGCCGGGGCACGCGGGCATCGAGGCCGCGGCCCCACCTGGCCGCCGAACGCACCTCCCGCGGCCGACAACGGCGGATGGGCGGACTCGGCCTCGCCGCACGACGCGCCCTAGACTGCGGCGGCTGCGACGGCCGGAAAGTCGGCGGCGCGCGCCACCGCCTCGCCGGCGCCGAAGTCGGCGCGCAGCATTTCCAGCTTGCCCATTGCGCCGACGAAGGCATCGGCGCCCAGCAGCAGGTGGTGCGGCGGCTGCCCGGACACGACCGCCTTGACGATGGCCTTGGCCGCGCGCACCGGATCCCCCGGCTGCTTGCCCGACGAGGCCCGGACAGCCGCCCGCGTGATGCCGGCGGTCAGGCGGTAATCGTCGATCTGCACGGCACTCTCGTCCGCAGAGCGCCCAGCCCAGTCGGTGCGGAAGCCGCTGGGCTCGACCACCATCACGCGGATGCCCAGGGGCTCCACCTCCTGCCACAAGGCTTCACTCAGGCCCTCGACCGCATACTTGGTGGCGTTGTAGTGGCCCAGCGCCGGGAAGCTGCGGATGCCGCCGATGGACGAGAGGTTGACGATGCAGCCGCTGCGGCGCTGGCGCATGCCCGGCAGCACGGCCTGGATCATGCGGTTCAGGCCGAAGACGTTGACTTCGAACATGCGGCGCACGTCGGTCTCTTCGGCTTCTTCGACGGCGGCGAAGTAGCCGATGCCGGCGTTGTTCACCAGCACATCGATGGCGCCGAAGTGCGCCTGCGCCGCGCTCACGGCGTGCGCCACCTGGTCGGGCTCGATGACGTCGAGTTCGAGCACGAGCACATCGGGGCTCGCACTGAACGCCGACAGCGACGACAGTTTGCGGGCGGTCAGCACGGCCTTGAAGCCGTGTTCGATGGCCTGCCGGGCCAGGGCCAGCCCGAAGCCGGTGGAGCAGCCGGTGATGAACCAGACCGGGGGCTCGGTGACGAGGGACTTGCTGGGAGTGGCATTCATGGTGGGCCCGCGACGACGCTCTGGTAGGTCATGCCAGTCTCCGGGACCCACGCCATGGCGCCCGTGACGGCCGTCTCGAAGAGGCGGCGGCGTCCGGGCTCCCGGTGGCGTCCGATAGGCGGACCTTGATCGACCGACGGCCGGTGGTCTGTGCGGTCCAGCACGTTGGCCCGTGCCGTGGGCCCGGCGCCCTCAGCCGGGCGTGGCCCTGGTGCGTCGCGGCTTGGCGGACCGGGGTGCAGCGCGCACCGGCAAGTCCCCGCCGCTGGCCTGCTCCAGCCACAGCAGCGTGTCGACATGCGCCATGAAGGCGTCGAGGTAGGCCGGCGACAGCTCGTGGATCGCCTGAAGGGCGCGGTGCACCACCTGGGACGAATTCAAGGGCCCCGCCATCGAAGGCACCTGGGCCAGGGCCTGGCGCAGGCGCTGTTCAGCACGCAGGCGCGACCAGGTGCCCTTGTAGGCCGCCACGGCGTTCAGAGGCCGGGGCTCGGGCGTGAGCGGGCCCTGGTCCGCGGACCCTGGCGACTGGGGTGCCGGCTGGGGCTGCGCAGCGCCGCGGGTCAGTCGATCGACCAGCGCACGAAGGGCTGCCAGTCCATCGGCGGGTGCCGAGGCAGCCGCGGCGCCAGGGCTTCCAGCCGACCCGGCCACGTGGTCGGCCAGCCGCTGCTCGATGCGGCGGATCATCAAGCCCCGTGCCACACCCCGCACCGCGGCAGCGCGGCGGGCCAGGGCCTCGGTGACACCGAAGCCCACCGGGTCGGCTTCGGCCGCACCCCGCGCCCGCCACGCAGCCACCCTGGCAACGGGATCGGAATCGGGATTGGGATCGAGCTGGGGGTCGTCTGGCGGCCCGATGGCCTGGCGCGCGTTCATCGGGGCTTGGGCCGCGGCATCGGGGCCATCTCCACGCGGCGGTTGAGCGCACGGCCTGCGGCATCGGCGTTCGAGGCCACCGGTTGCTCGGCACCGAAGGCTGCCGCAAAGACGGCCGAGGACGGCATGCCGTCGTCGATCAAGGTGCGCGTCACCGTCAGCGCGCGCTGGGCCGAGAGCTCCCAGTTGTCGGCGAAGCTGGCGCCGCTGCCTTCGCGCACCGGCCGGTCGTCGGTGAAACCGCTGACCATCAGGGCCTCTTCGCGAGAACGCAGGTAGGCCGACAGCGGTCCGGACAGGCTCTTGAGCAGCTGCCGACCCTCGGGTTGCAGTTCGGCCGAATTGAAAGCGAACAGCACGCTGCCGCTGATGCCGATGCGGCCGTTGGCCAGCGTCACGCGGCCGGCCGCCAGCGGGCCGGCCAGTGCCTGTTCAAGCGCCTGCCGCCGCTGCGACTCGGCCTGCCGCTGTTCGACCTCGGCCTTCAGCCGCTGGGCCAGGTCGAACTGCATGCCCAGCGCACAGGCGAGGATCAGCACGAAGGCGCCCAGCAGGCCGGCCATCAGGTCGCCGAACACGGCCCACACGGGCGTGCTCGCCTCCAGGCCATCGTCGAACTCGTCGTGGGCGATCATGCGGCGTCGGCCGGTGCCAGGTCAGCGGCGGCTTGGCGGGCGGTGGCCAGGCCGAGCTGCTGCAGGTCGTCCACGATCTGCTTCTGCGAGCCCAACGTCAGGTCGATGATCTCGCGGGCCTGCGCCACGTAATAGGCCATCTGCTCGTCGCTGCGCGCCATCGACTGGCCCAGCGCGCTCTCGATGCGCTGCAGCTGAGCCGACAGCTGCTCGGTGGTGCGGCTGAACAGCTGCACGGCCAAGCCGAATCCTTCGCCCAGGCTGGCCACTTCGGCGGCGCTGGCGGTGGCCTGCGCCGCGGCTTCCCGCAGCGTGCGTGATTCGGCCTCTACCGCCTGGGTAAAGCCGCTGCCGGCGCGGCCGAGCACATCGGTGGTGGCCTGCACCAGTGCATCGATGGCGGCGCGCTGCTCGGTGCCGGCGTGGTTCACGGCGTCCAGAAGGCCGGCCAGCGTGGCCATGAGCCGGTTGCGCTCTTCCAGCACGGCGTTGTCGTGGGCCAGGCCATCGCTGAGTGCGCGGCGCATCTCGCCCACCACCGCGGCCATGGCTGCGCCGGCCTGCTGCCCTTCCCGGTGCAGGGTGGCGGCCATGCTTGCCAGGCCATCCTGCAGCTGGCGAATGCGCTCGTTCTCTCGGGAGGTGGCGGCCTCATCGCGGGCCGCGTGGGCTTCGGCCACGCCAGCCAGCAGTGCGGTGGTGGTGGCCTGCAGATGCGACAGCACGCCTTCGAGCTGGCGTTGTACGGTGGCGTTCAGGCGCTCATGCAGCGCGGAGGCCTGCCGAGCCAGCCCGGCCAGCGTGGCCTGCACCGCGGGCTCGATGGCTTCGCCGGCCAGGCGCGCGCTTTCGGCCAGGCTGGCCTTGAGCGACTCGCCCACCGAATCGGCAAGCGAGCCATAGGCCTTTTGCGCATCGGTCTGGAAGCGGGCCTGGCCGGCCAGCAGGCTGTCTTGTAGGGCCTGGCCCTGTCGATCGATCTGCTGGGCGAGCGCAGGCCCCTGCAGCTCCATCTGCGCCACCAGGGCCTGGACCTGCGCCACCAGGGCTGGCAGGGCCTGGGCCTGCAGCCCCATCAGGCGCAGCGATTCCTCGCGCTGGTGGGCCCGGGAATGCACCCGCAGCGTGGTGGCGATGGCGGCGTCCAGTCGCTGGGCCGTGCGCTGGCGCTCGCGCCGGGCCAATGCCGACATCAGCCCCAGCATCGCCGAGGCGGCCACCCCGGCCACGGACGTGCCGAAGGCCAGCCCCAGGCCCTTGATCGGCGCGGCGAGCGAAGCGCGGATGGCTTCCACATCGGTCGCGTTCTCCAGCGCCAGGCCCGTGCCCTTGAGCGTGACGACCATGCCCAGGAAGGTGCCCAGCATGCCCAGCAGCACCAGCAGGCCGGCCAGGTAAGGCGTGAGCGCAGGGCCGGGCAGCGCCACGCGCTCGCCCTCCACCCGCAGGCGCACGGCGTTGCGCAGCCCGGCGGGCAACTCGGCCAGCCAGGGGCCCAGCTCCGGCGGGGGCGTGGTGGTGGCGGCCAGCCGCTGGGCCAGGCCGCCCGTGGCCTGCTGGAAGCGGCGCAACTCGAGCGCGCCCATCAGGTAGAAAGCGCCGATCAACCCGACGAGCAGCAACGCCAGCGGGTTGCCGGGCAGGTAGCCGGCGCCGATCCAGGCCACGACGATCAGGCCGACCGCGAAGGCGGCGTGGGGTAGCAGACGGGTCATGAGGGGCCGTGGTTGAGCAGCGCGTCCAGCAGGCCCTGGGCGGGCAGAAGGCGGTGGTCGCATTCGGCACGCAGCATCTGGCCCATGTCGTGGTGGAAATCGGCCAGCCAGGCCGGGTTGCCGGCGGCACCGCGTTGCAGACGCTCGAAGTGCGCCTGCAGCCGCAACGGCACCAGGCCCAACAGGCTGCGCTCCTGTGCGGCCAGGGTGTGGTCCATCACGGCATCGATGGCGGCCAGCCGCGCGAGAGCCGGCGCATGCCGCGACAAGGCGTCACGCAGCCGCTGGCGCAGCGCGCCGATGGCGTCCTGCATCGTCTGCTGCTGGTGGAGGCAATGGCGGCGGTAGGGGGCGAAGTCGGTCGGGCTCGTTGCGTCCTGCCGCGGGCCTACGGCGATGGACGCCTCCAGGGCTGCGCGCACGCGCTGGAAGTCCGCCTCTGCGCCGTGGGGCGCCGGCGTGTGGACGGCGTCCCGGCCGGCCGGGCCGGCGTTCAACGCTGCGGACAGCGTGATCGCGCCGGTCCAGCTGACCCAGTGGCCCAGACGCTCGGCGAAGACCGGGCGCCCTGGGGCCGGTGGTGCATCTGCCAGACGGGCCAGGAGGCGGGTGAGCTCCGAACCGGCGACGCCCGGGCTGGGTGACCCGTGCAACATGATGCCAGTCGAAGAATCCGGTGAAGGGGCTGCAGTCTACTACCCGCGGCCGCCGAGCCGCCACCCGTGCCCACGGCGCCAGGCGAGGCATCGTTTCCAGGCCAGAAAGAGTGCCTTGCCGACCGTGCCCATTCCCTGGGCGCGGCCCTGGCGGCACAGTGGCAGCCCTGCCGCAGATGCGGCGCCACGCCGACCCGGAGCACGCCATGCCCCATGCCTTCACGGACCTCGCCTTCACGCCCTCGGTACAGGCCGCCCAGGCCCGCGACGGCAGCCGCGCGAGCTACGCCCGGCAGGCCGCCACGCAACAGGGGCGCACCCACCACGCCCTGGGGCCCGACGAAGCCGCCTTCCTCGCCCAGCAGCGCAGCGTCTACCTGGCCACGGTATCGGAGACCGGTTGGCCGTACGTGCAGCACCGGGGCGGCCCGGCGGGCTTTCTGAAGGTGCTGGACGCCCACACGCTGGGCTTTGCCGACTTCGCCGGCAACAGGCAGTTCATCACCGTGGGCAATGCGGCGGTCAACGACCGCGTGGCCTTGATCGTCGTGGACTACGCCAACCGCGTGCGGCTGAAGATCCTGGGGCACTTGTCGATGCGCGACCTGGCCCCCGGCGATGCGCTCGCACAGACCCTCGTGGACCCGGCCTACAAGGCCCGGCCGCAGCGGGCCGCGCTGATCGAGGTGGAAGGCTTCGACTGGAACTGCCCGCAGCACATCCCGCAGCGCTTCGAGGCCGATGACGTGCAGCGGGCGCTCGCAGAGCGCGACGCCCGCATCGCCGAGTTGGAGGCGCGGCTGGCCGCACATCCAGCGCCAGGGCCGGCCGTCCAGGCGGCCTGATCAGCGCAGCGCCGGGTCGGCGCGCAGAGACGCCACGGCCATGTCCAGGAAGCTGCGCACCTTCTGCGTCACGCGACGGCCTTCGTGGTGCACCACGTGCACGGGCAGCGGCGCGGTCTCGAAGTCTTCCAGCATCACCCGCAGTGCACCGCTTTGCAGGTGGGGTGCGACCTGGTAGCTCAGGAGCCGCGTGATGCCCAGGCCCGCGAGAGCGGCCGCCATCGCCGAGCCGTTGGTGGTGGTGTGCATGCGCGGCCGCAGCCGCTGCACGGTGGCGCGGCCATCCTCGGCAAAGCGCCACTCGGGCAGCGGCGTGATGCTGTCGGCCGAGATGAGCGTGTGCCCGCCCAGGTCGTCGGGGCGCAGGGGCAACCCGCGGGCATCGAGATAATCCGGGGCCGCCACCAGCACCTGCCGCACGCGCCCCACGCGCACGGCCTGCAGGGTGGAATCGGGCAGTTCACCGACCCGCACGGCCACGTCCACGCCCTCTTCCACCACGTTCACGATGCGGTCCAGGAAGAGGCACCGGGCATCCACCTCGGGGAATTGCCGTAGGTAGTGCGCCAGGATGGGGGTGACCACCATCTGGCCGAAGAGCACCGGCGCCGTGAGCGTCAGCGTGCCGCGAGGCGCGCCATGGGTGCCGGTGGCCGCGATCTCGGCCTCGTCGATGTCGGCCAGGATCCGGCGGCAGTCTTCGGCATAGCGGGCTCCGGCGTCGGTGGCCCGCACCACGCGGGTGGTGCGGGTCAACAGGCGCAGGCCCAGCCGATCTTCCAGCTCGGCCACGGCCCGCGTCACCACGGGCGGCGACAGGCCCAGCTTGCGCGATGCGCCGGCAAAGCTGCCGCAATCGACCACGGCGACGAAGGTGGCCATTGCCTGCACACGGTCCATGGGGCTCCTGAAGACGGCTTGGCACGGGCCGCGCCGCCGATTGTCGGGCCCACGGCGGCCCTGGGTGCTTGCCGGGCGTGCGTATCAGGCTGCCTGGCGGGTGGCGAGCTTGGGGAAGTCGATGTCGGTCAGCGTCACGTTGTTGATGTAGTTGGTCAACACGTTGAGCGCGACGTTCGCCACGATCTCGATCACGCCGGCATCGTCGAAGCCCGCTGCGCGCAGGCTGGCCAGGTCGGCATCGGACACGCGGCCCTGGGTCTCGGCCACCCGCCGTGCGAAGCGCAGGGCAGCGTCGGCACGGGGCTCGCCGGCATGGAAATCGCGCGCGGCGTCCAGTTCACCCTGCGCGAGCTTGGCCCCATGCCGGCCGAAATAGGTGTGTGCCGACAGGCAATAGTCGCAGCCGTTGAATTCCGCCACGCCCAGGGCCAGGCGTTCGCGCAGCGGCGCGTCGAGCTGCCCCTTGGCCAGGGCACCGTTCAGCGCCAGATAGCCCTCGAGCGCAGCCGGGCTGTGGCCCACCACCTTCATCAGGTTGGGCAGCATGCCGATCTGCTGCCTGACGGCCGCCAGCAGGGGCTTGGAGGCGTCGGGAGCGGAATCCACACGCCGTCCAAGACTGTCTTTCTGCGGGCGCAAGAGTGCGGTTTGGCGCCGCCCAGACAAAACGGGCCCGAAGGCCCGTGTTTGCTCGATGACTGGCGGAAAGGGAGGGATTCGAACCCTCGGAGATCGGAGAGCACACGTCTGAACTCCAGTCACATCAC
>CAIJPE010000421.1 GCA_903822435.1 uncultured beta proteobacterium
CACCCAGCCGCTCCAGCGCCAGGCGTTCTTCAGGCGCCGCGCGCAAGGTCACGTCGATGAGGTCTTCGCCGCGGCGGATCTGCGTGACCGGTGCACCCGACAGGATGGTCTGCGTCATGGCAGCCACATCGGCACTGGTGATGCCCAACAGCCGCGCCTTGTCCTGGTCTATCGCCACTCGCAACGCGCGCACCTGCTCGTCCCAGTCCAGTTGCGTGTCACGCACCAGTGGGCTGCTGCGCACCGTGTCGCGCACCCTGTAGGCGATCTCGCGCACCTGGCTTGTGTCCGGTCCGATCACGCGGAACTGAACCGGAAAGCCCACCGGCGGGCCGAACTCGAAACGGGTGACACGACCGCGCAGGTCCGGGAACTGCTCACCCTTGGCAAAGAGGTCCATCAAGCGGCCCCGCACGGCCTCGCGGTCGGCGATGCTCCTGGTATTGACGACGACCTGAGAAAGCCCGGGGTTGGGCAGGTCGGCCGAGATCGACAGGAAAAAGCGCGGCGCACCCGCCCCGGTGTAGGCCGTGAAATGCGCGATTTGCGGGTCGGCCTTGAGGATCTGCTCCAGCCGCCTGACCTGCGTCTCGGTCGCTGTGAACGACGCGCCTTCACGCATCTTCAGGTCAACGATCAGTTCCAGCCGAGAGGCCGTCGGAAAGAACTGCTGCTGAACCAGCGTCATGCCGGCTCCGCTGATCACAAAGGCCACGACGGTGCAACCCAGCACCCACCAGCGATGACCCACGCACCAGCCCACGATGCGGCGCAACCGCGCGTAGATCGGCCGAGCGTAAGGGTCGCCGCCGTGGGCCTTCATGGTCTTGGGCAGAAGCACCACGCCCAGGTAGGGCGTGAACACCACGGCGACGAACCAGGACGCGATCAGCGCCACCCCCACCACCCAGAAGATGCCGCCGGCGTATTCACCGCTGATCGACCGGGCAAAGCCCACCGGCATGAAGCCCGCCACTGTGACGAGCGTGCCGGTCAGCATGGGGAACGCTGTGGAGGTGTAGGCGAAGGTGGCGGCGCGCACACGGTCCCACCCCTGCTCGATCTTCACCACCATCATCTCCACCGCGATGATGGCGTCGTCCACCAGCAGGCCCAGGGCGATGATCAGGGCGCCCAGGGAAATTCGGTCCAGGTTCCAGCCCATGATCAGCATGACGGTGGCCACCAAGGCCAGCACCAACGGAACTGACGCCGCGACCACGATGCCGGTTCGCCAGCCCAACGACAGGAAACACACCGCCAGCACGATGGCCAGCGCTTCCAGGAACGAGCGCTCGAACTCCCACACCGACTCATCGATGATCTTCGGCTGGTCGGCCACCTTGTCCACCGTCACGCCCAGCGGCAGTGCGGCCTTCAGCGTGGCCATGCGCTCGTCCAGCGCCGCCCCCAGCTTCAGGACGTTGCCGCTTCGCTCGAAGGTCAGGCCCAACATCAGCACCGGCTGGCCGTTGTGGCGCACGGTGAATTGGGGCGGGTCTTCCAGGCCGCTGCGGACCTCGGCCACATCACCCAGCTTGAGCATCCGGCCACCGGCTTCGATGGGCACGTCGGCGACGTCGCGCGCGTTCTGGAAACTGCCGGCCAGCCGGTCGCTGCCGCGCTTGTCACCGATTCGGACGAACACCCGGTCGCTGTTGCTTTCGGCGCTGCCGGCCGGACTGACCGTGTTTTGCCGGGCAAGCGTATCGATCAAAGTCTGAGGACTGATGCCGAAGGCCGCCAGGCGTGCACTGGAGAACTCGACATAGACCTTCTCGGTCTGGCGGCCGAAGACCTCGATCTTGGTCACGCCGGGTACCGCCTGCAGTTGGCGCTTGATGTCTTCCACCAGCACCTGCAGTTCGGGCCAGCTCAGTTCCGGCGCGCTGAAGGCATAGAGCACGCTGTAGACGTCGGTGAACTCGTCGTTGAAGAACGGGCCGCGCACGCCATCGGGGAATTCGTGGCGCACGTCGGCGATCTTCTTGCGCGCCAGATACCAAGCACGGTCCAGCTCCGCCTTCGGCGTGCCACCCTTCATCCAGAAATTCAAGCCGCCGTAGCCCTGGCGCGCGAAGCTGCGCACATGGTCGATGCCCTCGATCTTCTGCAGCTCGCGCTCCATGCGGTTGAGCACTTGATCCTGCACCTGCTGCGCCGTGGCGCCGGGCCAGGCGACCACGGCGTTCATGGTCGGGACATTGAAGCTGGGGTCTTCCAGTCGCCCCAGGCGCGTGAAGGCGAACACGCCCACGACCAGGCTGCCCAGGATGAGAAAGAGCACCAGGGCGCGATGCGTGACGGCCCATTCGGAAAGGTTGAAGGCCTTCATCGCGTCACCACGGGACTCGTCGCTGCACCCAGAGCCACCAGGGGACGCTGCACGGGTTGAACCTTCAGGCCGGCATCGAGCTTCTGTGCGCCGACAGACACCACCAACGCGCCGTCTTCCAGCCCGGCCACGCGCACCTGGTCGATGGACTGCGAAAGAAGTTGCACCGCTTGGCGCCTGAGCGCGCCGGTCTTGGCCTCCACCAGCCAGACGGAGGGGCCGGCAATGCTGGCGCTTTCGGAAGCCTTGCCCGCGTTGTCGTTGGTGTTCGTGACCAGCAAAGCGCCCAGCGGCAGCTCGGCCCCGCTGATCCGTCCGACCTGTTGCAGGCGCACCTCCGCGCTCATGCCCATGTGCAGGTCCGAGCTTTGTGCGGGTGCCGCCAGGGCATACCGGGCGCGGGTGGTGCGCGTCGCCGCGTTGGCGCTCGGTGCCAGTTCGCGCAGGCGCAGCGCCACGGGATTGGCTTGCGATGGGTCAGCCGCGTTGCCCAGCATCGCGCTGGCCTGCCACGCCTTGAGGCCTGCCAGCAGC
>CAIJPE010000422.1 GCA_903822435.1 uncultured beta proteobacterium
GCCATCGACACCATGCTGGTCGGCCCCGGCGACCGCGTGGTGATCGAAGAATTCATGGCCGGCGAGGAAGCCAGCTTCATCGTGGTGTGCGACGGCAAGAACGTGCTCACGCTGGCCACCAGCCAGGACCACAAGCGCGTGGGCGAGGGCGACACCGGCCCCAACACCGGCGGCATGGGCGCCTACTCGCCCGCCCCCGTGGTCACGCCCAACGTGCACGCCAAGGTCATGCACGAGATCATCCAGCCCACCATCGCCGGCATGGCGCGCGAGGGCACGCCCTACACCGGCTTCCTGTACGCGGGCCTGATGATCGACGCCCAGGGCCAGCCCCGCACGGTCGAGTTCAATTGCCGGCTGGGCGACCCCGAAGCCCAGGTCATCCTCCTGCGCCTGAAGAGCGACCTCTTCGAGATGTTGATGCGCGCCACCGACGGCACGCTGGAATCGGTGGAGCTGCAATGGGACCGCCGCACGGCGCTGGGTGTGGTGATGGCCGCGCACGGCTACCCAGCCGCGCCGCGCTCGGGCGATGCCATCGCCGGCGTCGGGGCTCCCGGGGCCTTCGCATCCGCGGCCCAGGCCTCTGAGCCTTCCGATCTGCAGGTCTTCCACGCGGGTACCGAGCTGGTCGACGGCCAACTGCTCACCCGGGGTGGCCGCGTGCTGTGCGTGACGGCCCTGGGCGACTCGGCGCGGCTGGCCCAACAGCGTGCGCTGGAAGCCGTTCGCCGCATCCACTTCGACGGCGCCCATTGGCGCAACGACATCGGCCACCGCGCCATCAAGCACTGATCGACCATGATCGACACCTCGGCGGTACGCCACTATCTGCTGGGCCTGCAGGGCCGCATCGTCGACGCCTTCCAGGCCGAGGACGGCCTGCCGTTCCGCAGCGATGGCTGGACGCGTCCGGTCGGCGGCAAGCTCGAAGGCGACGGCCTGTCGCAGCTGATCGAGGAAGGCCACGTGCTCGAGCGCGGGGGCTGCAACTTCAGCCACGTCAAGGGCGCTTCGCTACCGCCTTCGGCCACGCAGCACCGGGGCGAACTCGCTGGCGCGCCCTTCGAGGCCCTGGGTGTCTCGCTGGTGATGCACCCGCGCAACCCCTACGTGCCCACCGTGCACATGAACGTGCGGCTGCTGGCGGCCTTCCCCGAAGGCCGTGCGCCGGTCAGCTGGTTCGGCGGCGGCATGGACCTCACGCCCTACTACGGCGATGAGGACGACGCGCGGCACTTCCACCGCACCTGCGCCGATGCGCTCGCCCCGTTCGGTGCCGACAAGTACCCCCGCTTCAAGACCTGGTGCGACGAGTACTTCTTCCTCAAGCACCGCAACGAGCCGCGCGGCGTCGGCGGCGTGTTCTTCGACGACTTCAACGAAGGCAGCTTCGAGTCAGGCTTTGCCATGATGCAGGCCGTGGGCGATGCCTTCGTGCCGGCCTACCTGCCCATCGTGCAGCGCCGGCGCCACACCGAATACGGCGAGCTCGAGCGCGACTTCCAGGCCTACCGGCGTGGCCGCTATGTCGAGTTCAACCTCGTCTGGGACCGCGGCACCCACTTCGGCCTGCACGGCGGCGGGCGCACCGAAAGCATCCTGATGTCGATGCCGCCCATCGTGAAATGGCGCTACGACTGGCACCCCGAGCCTGGCAGCGCCGAAGCGCGCCTGTACAGCGATTTCCTGCGGCCCAGGGATTGGCTCAATGAGCCTTGAGTCCCGTCGTGTCGGCCTGTTTGGCGGCACTTTCGATCCCGTTCACAATGCGCACCTGGCGCTGGCCCACGCTGCGATGCAGGAATTGCGGCTGGACAGCGTGCGGTGGATCCCCGCGGGGCAGCCCTGGCAGAAGGCGCGGACCATCACCGATGCGGTGCACCGTGAAGCCATGGTCCGGCTGGCCACGGCCGGCGAACCGCGATTCATCGTGGACCGCACCGAAATCGAACGCCAGGGGCCGAGTTACACGCTGGACACGGTGAAGGCCCTGATGGCGGCCGAACCCGACACCCAGTGGTTCCTGATCATCGGGCAGGACCAGTATGCCGGCCTGCACACCTGGCAGGGCTGGCAGGAACTGGTGGGCCTGGTGATCCTGGCCGTGGCCAACCGCCCGGGCGATGTGCGGCCCGTGCATCCGGACGTGGTGCGGCAGCGCCACCGTGCGGTCCCGCTGCCCATGCTGGACATTTCCGCGTCCGACATTCGCCGCCGTGTCATGGCGCATGAGGATATTTCTGCACTGGTGCCGCCGGCCGTGGCGCAGTACATTGAGTCGAACGGCCTTTACAGGGTCACGAGCTGACCCGCAACCCTGGAGCTGAATGGACATTCGCAAGCTGCAACGCGCCATCGTCGATGGCCTGGAAGATGTGAAGGCGCAGCACATCGCGGTCTTCAACACCGAGCACCTGTCGTCGATGTTCGAGCGCGTGATCATCGCCTCGGGCACCAGCAACCGGCAGACCAAGGCTTTGGCGGCCAGCGTTCGCGACGCCGTCAAGGGCCGCGGCATGCAGGTGATGAGCACCGAAGGCGAGGACAACGGCGAATGGATCATCGTGGACTGCGGCGCTGCCGTGGCCCACATCATGCAGCCGGCCATCCGCGAGTACTACCACCTCGAGGAGATCTGGGGCGGCAAGGCGGTGCGCCTGAAGCTGGGCGAGGTGAACACCAAGCTCGTGAAGGCCAGCGAGCCCGAGCCCGCACCCGCATCGGCACCGGCCCGCAAGGCGGTGAAATCCAAGCCGCCGCGGCCTCCCGTGAAGAAGCCGCCTGTCCACACCACGGCCGGCAAGACTGCGGTCAAGAAGGCGGCCAACAAGTCGGCCGCCTACAAGCGGGTGGGTGCCAAGCGGCCGGCCGGCAAGACCGCAGCGGCCAAGAAGGCGCCCACGCGCCGCGCACCGCGCCCGGCTTGATCGGGCCCCGGGTGCCAGGCCTGATGCGCGGCTGAACCGCCCGTGCGCCTCGTGGTCGCGGCCGTGGGCCAGCGCCAGCCGGCCTGGGCCGATGCGGCCTGGGCCGACTTTGCCAAACGCTTTCCACCTGAGATGCGGCTGGAACTGGCCGCGGTGAAGGCCGAGCCGCGCAGCACGGGCAAGACTCCCGAGCAGTGCATGGCCGCCGAGGCGCTGCGGCTGGAGCAAGCCTGCCCGAAGGGGTGCCGGCGCGTGGTGCTGGACGAGCACGGCACCCGGTCGAGCACAGTGCAACTGGCCGAGCGCCTGCAGGCCTGGCGAAGCGACGGGCGCGACGTGGCGCTGCTGATCGGCGGGCCAGACGGCCTGGCCCCGGCCATCAAGGCCAGTGGCCACGAGACCCTGCGCCTGAGCGACCTGACCTTGCCGCACGCCTTCGTGCGCGTGCTGCTGGCCGAGGGCCTGTATCGGGCGTGGTCGCTGGGGGTTGGGCACCCCTACCACCGCGAGTAGCGCCGGTCGCGCGCCGCATTCGACAATGCGGGCATGGCACTCCACCCCTTCGTCTACCTCGCTTCGCAAAGCCCCCGCCGCGCCCAGTTGCTCGACCAACTCGGCGTCGCCCATCGCCCCCTGCTGCCGGGCGACGACGAAGACGCCGAGGCCCTGGAAGCCGAGCGCCCCGGCGAACTGCCGCAGGCCTACGTGGAGCGGGTCACGCTGGCCAAGTTGCGAGCCGCCCGGCTGCGCCTGCAGCGCCGCGGCCTGCCGTCGGGCCCCGTGTTGTGTGCCGACACCACCGTGGCGCTGGGCCGGCGCATCCTGGGCAAGCCGGCGGATGCCGAACAGGCCTCGGAGATGCTGGCCGCCCTGTCCGGCCGCACCCACCGCGTGCTGACCTGCGTGGCCGTGGCTGGCGGCCGCCGCAGCTGGCAGGCCACGCAGGTGTCGCGGGTGCGGGTGGCCGTGCTCGGCCACACCACCATCGCGCGTTACGTGCAGGGCGGCGAGCCGCTGGGCAAGGCCGGGGCCTATGCCATCCAGGGCACGCTGGCCGGCTTGATCGAGCACATCGATGGCAGCCACAGCGGCATCATGGGCCTGCCCCTTTTCGAGACCGCGCAACTCCTGCGACAGGCAGGCGTGGCCTTGCCGATCTAGACTGGAGCCATGCCAGCGCAAGACATCCTCATCAACTGGGCCCCGCAAGAGACACGGGTGGCCATCATCGAGAACGGGGCCGTTCAAGAGCTGCATATCGAGCGCACCCTGGAGCGAGGCCTCGTGGGCAACGTCTACCTGGGCAAGGTGGTGCGCGTGCTGCCCGGCATGCAGAGCGCCTTCATCGACATCGGCATGGAGCGCGCCGCCTTCCTGCACGTGGCCGATCTGCACGGCGGCCCGCCGCGCCACGAGTCGCGCGGCGACGCGCCGTTGGTGCCCATCGAGCGCCAGGTCTTCGAGGGCCAGACCCTCACGGTGCAGGTCATCAAGGACGCCATCGGCACCAAGGGTGCGCGGTTGTCCACGCAGGTGTCGATCGCCGGGCGCATGCTGGTGTTCCTGCCGCACGACAACCACGTGGGCATCAGCCAGAAGATCGGTTCGCACGAGCTGCGCGAGCAATTGCGGCAGCGCGTCACGGCGCTGGCCGGCAGCGGCCCGGAGGACAAGGGCGGCTTCATCCTGCGCACCAACGCCGAGGAGGCCACCGACGCCGAGCTCGCCGAAGACATCGCCTACCTGCGCCGCACCTGGGCGCTGATCCGCGAACGCGGCCAGCGCTCGCCGCCGGGTTCCATCCTGCACCAGGACCTGAGCCTGGCCGAGCGCGTGCTGCGCGACCTGACGGTGGAAGCCACCCATACCATCCGCATCGACAGCAAGCTGCAGTGCGACGCGCTGAAGGCCTTCGGCGAGATGTACATGCCCGGCGCGGTGGCCAAGCTGGAGCACTACCGCGGCGAGCGGCCCATCTTCGACCTGTTCGGCATCGAGGAAGAGCTCACGCGGGCCCTGTCGCGCCGGGTGGACCTGAAGAGTGGCGGGTACCTCATCGTCGACCAGACCGAAGCGCTGACCACCATCGACGTGAACACCGGCGGCTTCGTCGGCGCGCGCAACTTCGAGGACACCATCTTCAAGACCAACCTCGAGGCGGCCGGTTCCGTCGCACGCCAGCTGCGCCTGCGCAACCTGGGCGGCATCATCATTGCCGACTTCATCGACATGCAGCGCGAAGACCACCAGCAGGCGGTGCTGTCCGAGCTGCGCAAGCAACTGGCGCGCGACCGCACCCGCACCACGGTAAGCGGTTTCACGCAGCTGGGCCTGGTGGAGATGACGCGCAAGCGCACCCGCGAAAGCCTGGCCCACATGCTGTGCGAACCCTGCCCCACCTGCCAGGGGCGCGGCCAGGTCAAGACCGCCCGCAGCGTGTGCTACGACATCCTGCGCGAGATCCTGCGCGAAGCACGGCAGTTCTCGCCCAAGGAGTTTCGCGTGATTGCCAGCGCAGGGGTGGTGGAGATGCTGCTGGACGAAGAAAGCGTGCACCTGGCGGGCTTGAGCGAATTCATCGGGCGGCCGATTTCACTGCGGGCGGAAGCGGGGATGAATCCGGAGCAGTACGACATCGTCCTGATGTAAAGACGCGCTTCAGTGCCTTCGCCAGCCCCGAGTGCAGTCTTGCGCCGGGGGCCTGCAAAGGCCTATCGCGTGATGCCCACCTGCTGCAGCATCCAGGCCACCTCGAAGGCCTTGTCCTTCAGCGCGTCATAGCGTCCCGATGCCCCGCCATGCCCGGCCGGCTCCATCTTCGTCTTCAGCAGCAGCGGGTTGGCATCGGTCTTCAGCGTGCGCAGCTTGGCCACGTACTTGGCGGGCTCCCAGAACATCACCTGGCTGTCGTTGTAGCTGGTGGTCACGAGAATGGCCGGGTAGGCCTGCGCCGAGAGGTTGTCGTAGGGGCTGTAGCTGCGCATGTAGTCGAAGGCCGGCTTCTCGTTCGGGTTGCCCCATTCGAGGTATTCACCCACCGTCAGCGGCAGGCTCGCGTCCATCATCGTGTTGATCACGTCGACGAAGGGCACGGCTGCGTGCACCGCACGGAACAGGTCGGGCCGCAGGTTCGTCACCGCCCCCATCAACAGGCCGCCGGCGCTGCCGCCTTCGATCAGCAGGCCCTGGGGCGAGGTCCACTGCTCCTGCACGAGGTGTTCGGCGCAATCGATGAAGTCGAAGAAGGTGTTCTTCTTGTTCATGAGCATGCCGTCGTCGTGCCACGTCTCGCCCATCTCGTCGCCGCCGCGGATGTGGGCGATGGCGAAGGCCACGCCGCGGTCCAGGAGGCTCAGGCGCCAGCTGCTGAAGGCCGCCGGCATGCCCAGGCCATAGGAGCCGTAGGCGTACAGCCACAACGGGACGCTGCCGTCGCGGGGGCGGTCCTTGCGGTAGACGATGGACACCGGCACGCGGGTGCCGTCGCGGGCCGCCACCCACAGGCGCTCGGTGGCGTATTGCGTCGCGTCGTAGCCGCCCAGCACCGCCTGTTGCTTCATCAGCCTGGTGCTGCCCGACTTGAAATCGAAGTCGTGCACCGAACCGGGCGTGACGAGGCTCTGGTAGCTGTAGCGGAAGGTCTCGCTGGTGCTCTCGGGTGTCTCGCCCGCCGACGCGGCGTAGGCGGCTTCGGCAAAGGGCAACTCGGTCCAGCGCTGCGTCTGGAAGTCGTGCATGCGGAACCGCGTGAGCCCGGCGGTCTTCTCCGACAGCACGAGGTGGTCCTGGAAGACGTGGACCTGCTCCACCAGCGTGCCGGCATGGTGTTCGACGAAGGGTTTCCAGCGGGCGGGTTGCGGGTCGTCCACCGGCGCGGTGACCACGCAGAAGTCCTTCGCGTCGCGATTGGTGCGGATGTAGAGCAGTCCGTCGCGGTGTTCCACTTCGTACTTGTGGCCCTTCGCGCGCGGCAGCACCATGCGCAGCGGGGCCTCAGGCCTGGCCGCATCGATGAGGTGGGTTTCCCAGGTGTCGGTGGAGCCGATCTCCAGCACCAGGTAGCGCCGGTCCTTGGTGCGGCCGAGCTGCACCCGGTAGAGCTCGTCGGCCTCCACGTACAGCTGCCGGGTCTGGCCGTCCTTGCCCTGGCGCCACAACGTGTCGGAGCGCTTGGATACCGGGTGTTCCGTGGTGTAGTAGAGAGTGGCGTTGTCGGCCGCCCATTCGACCCCCGTGACGCGCTCGGCCAGCGGCCCTTGCACCTCGCCCGTGGCCAGGTCCTTGCGGTAGAGCTTGTACTGCCGATAACCGGTGTCGTCGGCCAGGTACAGCAACTGTTGGCCATCGTCCGACACACGCAGGGCGATCAGGCTGAGGTAGGCCAGGCCGCGTGCCATCTCGTTGTGGTCCAGCAGCACCTGCTCGGGCGCCTGGGGATCGTAGGCCCCTGCCGGCGTGGCCGCGCGGCGGCCGCGGATCGGGTATTGCTGCCCTTCCACCGTGCGGCTGTAGTAGTACCAGGCGCCGCGGCGCACGGGCACGTCCAGGTCGGTCTGCTGGATGCGGCCGAGCATCTCGGCGTACAGCGCGTCGGCAAAGGGCTGCAGGTCCCGGGTGCAGGCTTCGGTGTAGTCGTTCTCGGCCTTCAGGTAGGCCAGCACGGGGGCCGTGTCCTTCTCGCGCAGCCAGTACCAGGGGTCGTTCACGGTCTGGCCGTGCCAGGTCATCGTGTGGGCCACCTGGGGGGCCATGGGTTGGGCGTTCAAGGGGTTCTCCTGGGGTCGAACTTTCGATGATAGGGCGCTGGAGCCACGAGAATGCCCGGATGCAAACCGGCCTGCTGCCCGCCCAACGAAGCGCCCTGGCGGCGACGCTGCTGATGGCCCTGGTGTGCCGCGCCCAGGCGCTGCCGGTCGACTTGCGGGTGCTCACCGACGACCTCACGGGCCCCGGCGGTCTTGCCGTCGAGTTGCAAGGCAGCCAGGCCTTGTCGCGCGCCGGTGCGGCCGGTGACGGTGCCACGGCGCGCCAGGCCCTGCTGGAACTCAGCACCGGGCTGGCGCCGCAATGGGAGCTCAGCCTGCAACTGCCGGCCACCCGGGAAGCCGGGACGTGGCGGGGTACCGGGGCCAACCTGGAGTTGACCTTCGTCGCACCGCATGACGAGGACGATGGCGGCTACTTGGGCTGGCGCGCGGAATTGGGCCGTGCCAGGCCGTCCGACGAGCCCGCTGCCTGGGCCTGGGAATGGCGGCCGATCCTGGGCTGGCGCGAAGGGTCCTGGCACGGGGTGCTCAACCTGGGGTTCTCGGCCAACGCATCGGGCAGCGACACACGCGTGCGCTTCGAGCCCGCCGGCAAGCTGGCCTGGCAACTGGCCCGCCCCTTGGCCCTGGGCCTGGAAGCCTTCGTGGACGGTGGCCCGGTTTCCAGGCTGTTGCCACGCCGCGAGCGCTCCGAGATCGCCCTCGTGGTAGCCGATGGGCAGTTCGGCGCCTGCAACCTGACGCTGGGTGTCGGCAAGGGCTTCGCTGGGGCTGCCGAGGGCCGCGTGCTCAAGGTGCTCCTGTCGTATGCCATGGAGGGGTCGGCGCGGCCCTGAGGCCGCAGCCTGTCCGCGCACGCATGGCAATGTGGCCTGAACCCCCGCGTACGAACCGTTGGCTTGGCGCCGGCCTTCGCGTCACGCCCGAGCCGCTGAACGTCGCCCCCGGATTGATCGGGTGTCCCCTGGCCACGCCGGTGCGCCGCGGCCTGGCGATGGGGGTGGACCTGGCGGTGATCGGCCTGCTCACCGGCGTCAGCGGCCTGTGGCTGCTGGGCGGCCTGGCGCTGGTGGTGCTGCAACTGCGCAGCCGGCGCGGCGCGGGCGAGAGTGCCGGCCTGCCCGGCGGGCGGCGGGCGGTGGTGGGCGGGCTGGGTGCGCTGCTGGTGGCCGCTCTGGCATTGAACGAAGCCCATACACAATGGACCGAATGGCGGCACCCGGGCGCCACCGTGGCGGCCGATGCCCAAGACACGCCCGAGCCGGCGGCTTCGGCCCCGGCGGCGGCCACGGCCGAAGCCCGCATCGAGCAGCTCGAAGCCGAACTGGCCGCGGCCCGCAAGCCCTCCACGCAGCGTTTGCGCGACCGGCTCGGCGGCTGGCTGGACGACCTCGGCGCCGGCCTGGGCTGGGGTGTCGTGTACTTCTCGCTGCTGCCGGCGTGGTGGGGTGGGCAGACGCTGGGCAAGCGCCTCTTGCGGCTGCGGGTGGTCGAGCTCACGGGCAAGCCCATGACGGTGATGCGCAGCCTCAAGCGCTACGGCGGCTACGCGGCGGGGCTGGCCACCGGAGGCCTGGGCCTACTGCAGGTGCTGTGGGACCCCAACCGGCAGGGCCTGCAGGACAAGGCCGCGCACACCGTCGTGCTGGATCTGCGGGCCGACGCGTCGCCCGCGCTTGCCCCGTCCGACCCTCCTCCCTAGACTCGCAGCCGTCCCCCTGAAAAGCGCCCCATGCACGCCGCCCAGAATGAACTCCTCACCCGCATCGGCCCGGCCACGCCCTGCGGCGAGCTCATGCGCCGCTACTGGCAGCCGGCTGCCCTGCTGGATGAATTCGATCCGCAGCTCGACCCGCGCATGGCCGACAGGCCCGTCAAGGCCGTGCGCCTGCTGGGGCAGGACTTCGTGCTGTTTCGCGACGGTGCCGGCCGCTGGGGCCTGCTGGACCGCGACTGCCCGCACCGCGGCGCCGACCTGGCCTTCGCGCGGCACGAACCCGAAGGCATCCGCTGCCCCTTCCATGGCTGGCAGTTCGACGTCGAGGGCCGCTGCCTGCAGACCCCGGCCGAGCCCGCGGGCAGCCTGCTGTGCCAGCGCGTGCGCCAGCGCAGCTACCCGGTGCGCCTGCAGTCGGGCGTGCTGTTCGCCTACCTGGGGCCCGAGCACCTGCCGTTGCCGGCCCTGCCGGCTTTCGACTGCTTTGCCGCCCCGGCCAGCCACAGCTTTGCCTTCAAGGGCCTGTGGAATTGCAACTGGCTGCAGGCCTTCGAGGTGGGCATCGACCCCGCGCATCCTTCCTTCCTGCACCGCTATCTGCAAGACGAGGACGAAGGCGCCACGCAGCAGCAACAGGCCGCGGGCCGGCAGTTCCGCGCGGCCAGCGTGGGCACGGTCGATGGCCAGCGCTGGCCCATGACCCGGGTGATGCGCGAGTTCTGCAGCCCCGAGATCCGCCATGAGGACATTGCCCCCGGCCTGACACGCCTGACCACGCTGCGCGCGATGGACGCGGCGCGCACCCATGTCCGCGTGACGCATGCGGTGTTCCCGCACACCTTCGTGATCCCCCTGTCCGAGACCGTGACCATCACCCAGATGCACGTGCCCGTGGACGACACGCACACCTACTGGGTGAGCTTCTTCACCAGCTTCGACGGGCCTTTGGACCAGCAAGCCATGCGCCGGCAGCGCCTGCAGGGCATCTCGCTGCCCGACTACGTGCCGCTGAAGGGCCGCCACAACGACTGGGGTTTCGATCCGCAGGAGCAGCGCCTGCGCACCTTCCTGGGCATGGGCGAAGAAGACATCAACGTGCACGACCAGTGGGCCGTGGAGAGCATGGGGGCGATCCAGGACCGCACGCGCGAGCACCTGGGCACCAGTGACAAGGTCATCATGGCCCACCGCCGGGCCGTGCTCAAGGCCATCGACACCGTGCGCGAAGGCGGCATTCCGCCGATGGCCCTGGCGCCCGAGGCGGCCGCTGCCCTGCAGGGCCCCGACACCATCGACTGCATCGCGCCGGCCGAAGGCTGGCAGGCCTTCTGGCAGGCTGCGGCCGCCGCCAAGCGGGCGGGTGCGTCGTGGCTGCCGGCGGGATGAACTTCGCCCGCCGTTGCGGGGCGCAGGGCCCGTCGCGCGAGGCCGCCTGCGCCGCGGTGGACCGGCGCATCCAGGAAGCCGGCATCGAGACCGTGCGTGTGGCCTGGGCCGACCTGCACGGCAGCCTGCGTGGCAAGGCGCTGGTCTGTGGTGGCACGGCGCACCCCGTGGCCGATGCCCTGGAAGACGGCCTGGGCATGGTCAGCACCATCCTTCTGAAGGACACCTCCGACCGCACGGCTTTCCAGGTGTTCGAGCCCGGCGCACTGGCAGCAAGGCCCGAACTGGCCGGCTTCGGCGCGGCCAACAACCTGCTGCTGCTGCCCGACCCGGCCAGCTTCACGGTGCTGCCCTGGGCGCCCAGGACCGGCTGGCTGCGTGCCGAACCCTTCTGGCCCGACGGCACGCCCGTGGCGGCATGCCCGCGCCGTGCGCTGCAGCGAGCGCTGGCAGCCTTGGCCGCGCACGAGGGGCGCGGCCTGGGACTGCGATGCGGGCTGGAGCTGGAATTCCACGTCTACCGCATCACCGACGACCGCCTGGACCCCGAAGCCGCCGCCTGGCCGGCCGAACCCCCGGCCCTGCAGATGATCCACCCGGGCTACAACCTGCTGTCCGAGAACTGGGGCGATGGCGCCCAAGAAGCGCTGGCCATCGTCCGGCACACGGCGCTGGGCCTGGGCCTGCCGCTGCGGTCGCTGGAGATCGAGCTGGGCCCCAGCCAGGTCGAGGCCGTGTTCTCGGCCACCGATGCACTGACGGCGGCCGACGACATGGTGCGCTTCAAGAACGGCGTGCGCCAGGCGCTGCGGCGGGCGGGCTACCACGCCACCTTCGTTTGCCGGCCGCCGTTCGCGGCCGCCATCGCCAGCGGTTGGCACCTGCACCAGTCGCTCAGCCTGCCGGCGCACGGGCAGCAGCCCGCCAACGCGATGCGGCGCGAGGCGCCCGCCGGCAGCGACCCGCGCCCGGCGAGGCAGGTGCTCTCGGACACCGGTGCGCACTGGCTGGCCGGGCTGCTGGCGCATGCCCCCGCGTTGGCGGCCCTGTGCGCGCCCACGCTGCCGGCCTATGCGCGCTTCCAGGGGAGCCTGATGGCGCCGCAGGCGGCACACTGGGGGCACGACAACCGCGGCGCCATGCTGCGGGTGGTGGGGGAGGCGGGTGATGCCGGCACGCGCATCGAAAACCGCCTGGGCGAACCGATGGCCAACCCCTACCTGGCAATGGCTGCGCAGGTTTGGGCCGGCCTGGACGGGCTGCAGCTCCGCCTGGAACCCCCACCCGCCACCGAAGCGCCGTACGGCCCCGCGGCTGTCGCCGGCGAACCGCAGGCGGCCGGGCCGGCCGATGGCACGCCGCCCCCGCTGCCCCGAAGCCTGGGCCGCGCGTTGGACGCGCTGGCCGCCGATCCTGTGCTGCGGCAGGGCCTGGGTGAGCCTTTGTGGGCCGTCTTCGATGCGGTCAAGCGCCAGGAGTGCGCCCGCCATGCCGCTGCCGAAGACAAGCTGGCGTGGGAGCGCCGCGAGTACTTCAGCCGCTTCTGAATCCATCCCCCCATGAACACCATCACCATCCACTTCCAGAACCCCGAGGGCACGGCCGGCGCCCGAGCCGTGGAGGCCCGTATCGGCCGCACGCTGATGCAGGCGGCGGTGGATGGCGGCGTCACTGCCATCGCCGCCGACTGCGGCGGCCTGCTCAGCTGCGCCACCTGCCATGTGATCGTGCCGCCCGAGTGGCAGCCCCGCCTGCCCGGCCCTGCCGGCGACGAGCTCGACATGCTCGAGATGACCGCGGCCCCGCGCGAGGCCGGCAGCCGCCTGTCGTGCCAGATCGTGCTGTCTGCCGAACTGCAAGGCTTGGTGGTGCGGCTGCCTACCACGCAGTACTGATCCAACGGCCGGGCCGCGAGCCCGCGGTGTCGCCGAGTTGACACGCTGCCCTCGGGTAACCGAGATGCCGTGGGGATACGGGTCGGACATAGATTCAGCAGCTTGCCGGCGCTTCGGGCTCCGGCTGATCACGACCCGCCAGACTGCGGGCGCAACAAGACCGGAGACCCCCCCATGACCTCAGCCACCGCTGGCTCACGCCGCCTTTCCGCCATCGCCCTGGGCGGGGCACTCACCCTGGCCGCCGCCACGGGCGCCCAGGCGCAGGAAACCTTCAAGATCGGCATCGTCAGCTTCCTGTCGGGCCAGGCCGCCGAAAGCTTCGGCATTCCGGCCGTCAACGGTGCCAAGGTGCTGGTGGACGCCTTCAACAAGGGCGCCGCGCCGGCGCCGTACAACAAGGTCGGCTTCGGCGGCATGAAGATCGAGGCGGTGTACGTCGACGAGAACGGCGGCGCCACCAAGCAGGTGCAGGAACTGCGCAATCTCTACGACCGCGAGAAGGTCGACGCGGTGGTGGGCTACGTGGGCTCGGGCGACTGCCTGGCCGTGGCCCCTGCGGCCGAGGAGCTGAAGAAGTTCCTCATCCTCTACGACTGCGGCACCCCGCGCATCTTCGAGGACAACAAGTTCAGCTACGTCTTCCGCACGGCCAGCCACGCCGCCATGGACAACGTCGCCCTGGTGCGCTACATGAAGGCGCGCAACGTGAAGGCCGAGACCTTCAACATGATCAACCAGGACTATGCCTGGGGACAGGACTCGAAGAAGGACTTCGTGCTGTCCATGGAAAAGCTGTTCCCGGGCGCCAAGGCCGGCGAAGACCAGTTGCCCAAGTTCGGCGCGGGCCAGTACGGCACCGAGATCTCGGCCCTGATGGCCAAGCCGGCGGACGTCACGCACTCCAGCCTGTGGGGCGGCGACCTGCAGGCCTTCATCCTGCAGGCCGCGCCGCGCGGGCTGTTCAAGCGCACCCAGGTGGTGATGTCCGCCGCCGACCACGTGCTGCCGGGGCTGGGCGAGAAGATGCCCGATGGCACGATCATCGGCGCCCGCGGCGCCTACGGCCTGATGTCGCCCAAGAGCGCGCTGAACGACTGGTGGTGGGACCTGTATTCGAAGGCCTACAACGTCTATCCCGTGCAGGCTCCTTACCGCATGGTGCAGTCGCTGCTGGGGCTGAAGCTGGCCGCCGAGAAGGCCATCGCCGCCAATGGAGGCAAGAAGCCATCGCCCGAGCAACTGGCCGCGGCCTTGACGGGCATGGAGTGGGAATCGCCCGCCGGCCGCATCCGCATGGCCCTGGGCGACGGCCATCAGGCCATCCAGGAAACCGCCATCGGCAAGACCCGGTACGACGCAGCCAGGAAGATGGTGGTGCTGGACGACATCCAGCGCTTCCCGGCCGAATGCGTCAACCCGCCGGCCGGCACCAAGTCGGAAGACTGGATTCGCGCCGGCTTCCCCGGTGCGAAGGGTTGCCCCTGAGGTATGAACGCAGCCCTGACGATCCTCATCGACGGCCTGACGTACGCGTCATGGCTGTTCATCGTGGCGCTGGGGCTGACCCTGGTGTTCGGGGTGCTGAAGATCCTGAACATCGCGCACGGCAGTTTCTACGCGCTGGGCGCGTACGCGGCGGCCAGCTTCGTGGGCTGGGCGGCCAGCCTGCACTGGGCGCCGGCGTTCTCGCTGGTGGCGATGCTGCTGGCCGCGGTGGCCGTGGCCGCGCTGGTCGCGCCGCTGACCGAGCGCGGCCTGCTGCGGTTCTTCTATGGCCGTGACGAGGTGCTGCTGGTGCTCGTCACCTACGCCATGTTCCTGATCATGGAAGACGGCACCAAGCTGATCTGGGGGGCCAACCCGTACTACGTGTCCGAACCCTATGCGCTGTTCGGCAACGTCAGCCTGGGCGTGCAGACCTGGGTGGGTTATGACTTCGCGCTGGTGGCCCTGGCCGTGTGCGTGGGCCTGGGCGTGTGGTGGGGCCTGAACCGCACGCGCCTGGGCAAGATCACGCTGGCCGTGATCCACAGCGCCGAGGTGGCCGCCAGCATGGGCATCAACGTGTCGCGGGTGTACATGGGCGCCTTCACCGTGGGCATCTTCCTGGCGGCACTGGGCGGGGCCTTCACGGCGCCGATGATTTCGGTGCAGCCGGGGGTGTCGGTGGGTGTGATCATCGTGTCGTTCGCGGTGGTCATCATCGGCGGGCTGGGCAGCATCGAAGGTGCAGCGGTGGGTGCGCTCATCGTCGGGTTGGCACGCTCGCTGGCCGTGCACGTGGCGCCGGTGGCCGAGCTGTTTTCCATCTACATCGTGATGGCCGTGGTGCTGATGTTCAGGCCCGAGGGCCTGTTCCAGCGCCTGCAGGTCCGCAAGATCTGACCGGGGCCCCTGCCCGATGCCGTTGCCCAACCCCGCGCTGATCCACGCCGCCCGAGAGGCCCCGCCGGACAGGCCCCTGGCCGCGCCGGAAGGCTTTGCCCGCACCGCCGGCCTGGCTGTCGGCGCGTTCCTGGCGTTGGCCGTGGCGGGCTGGTTCTGCCCGCGCTGGCTGACTTTCCTGCTGACCATGGCCGCCGGCAACGGCCTGGTGTCACTGGGCATCGCCGGCCTGATGCGCGGCGGCGTGGTGTCCTTCGGCCAGGGGCTGGTGTTCGCCACGGGCGCTTACACCGCGGCGCTGGTCTACAACCGCCTGGGTTTCACCGACGCTCTGGGCCTGGCACTGGCCGGCGGGCTGGCGGCGATGTTGCTGGCCGCCCCCTTCGCCCCTTTGCTGTCGCGCTACCGCGGCATCTTCTTTGCCATGTTGACGCTGGCGCTGTCGATGGTCGCCTACGGCCTCCTGATGAAGCTCAGCGTGCTGGGCGGCTCCGACGGCTTCAACATCGGGCGGGCGACGCTCTTCGGGCAGCGCCTGCCCGACGACCGGGTGGGCTACGTGCTCTTCCTGCTGACCACCGGCCTGGCGACCGCTGCCGGCGTGGTGGCCCGCCGCACCTTCGACAGCACGCGCGGCTTGGTCACCCTGGCCGCCAAGGAGAACGAGTTGCGCGTGGAATACCTCGGCGGCTCGGTGCGCCAGGCCATGGCGCTGAATTTCATCGCCGCGGCCTTCTGCGGCGGCACCGGCGGGGCGCTGGTGGTGATGTCGCTGGGCCACGTGGAGCCCAACTTCAGCTTCTGGACCACCTCGGGCGAATTCGTCTTCGTGGCCATCCTGGCCGGCTCGCAGAGCGTGGCCGCCGTCTTCCTGGCCAGCACCGTGCTGGAGGCGGTACGGTCCTTCTCCAGCGCCTACTTCCCCAACACCTGGCAGCTGGCGCTGGGCGTGTTCCTGCTCTTCGTCATCCGCTTCCTGCCCGGTGGCCTGGGCTCGCTGTGGATCAAGCGGGGGCGGCGATGAGTGCACCCATGGCCCACGCTTCGGGCCAGCCCATGCTGGAGGCGCTGGGCCTGCAGAAGCGCTTCGGCGCGGTGGTGGCGGCGTCGGACCTGTCCATCCGCGTGGCCCGCGGCGAGCGCGTGAGCCTGATCGGCAGCAACGGCGCGGGCAAGACCACCTTCGTCAACATGATCACGGGCTACCTCAAGCCCGACGCCGGCCGGCTGATGCTGGACGGCCGCGACATCACGGCACTGGACCCCCGGGCCATCACGCGGCTGGGCGTGGCGCGCTCGTTCCAGATCCCGCAGCTGTACGGCGACCTCACGGTCACCGAGAACCTGCTGGTGGCCGACGCCTGCCAACGGCAGCACCTGAGCTGGTGGCAGCCTGCCCGGCGGCGCGACGCACTGGAACGCGCGGAAGCCCTGCTGCAGCGCTTCCAGCTGGCCGAGCACCGCGAGCGGCGGGCCGTCGAACTGCCGGGCGGCGTGCGCAAGCTGCTGGACATCGCCATGGCGCTGTGCGCGCAACCCAAGCTGCTGCTGCTGGACGAGCCCACCAGCGGGGTCTCGGCCGACGAGAAGTTCCCGATGATGGAGATCGTGATGAAGGCCCTGGGCCAGGAGGCCATGACGGTGCTCTTCGTCGAGCACGACATGGACATCGTCATGCGCTATGCCAGCCGCGTGGTGGCCTTCTACAGCGGCCGCATCATCGCCGACAGCCCGCCCGACCAGGCGCTGGCGCACGAGGACGTGCGCCGCTACGTCACCGGCGACTTGCTGGCCGACTGACCATGCTGCAGATCGAGTCGCTGCATGTCTCCATCCAGGCCGTGCAGGCCCTGCGCGGCCTGAGCCTGCGGGTGGACTCCGGCTGCATGGTCGGGCTGGTGGGCCGCAACGGCGCCGGCAAGACCACCCTGATGCGCAGCGTGATGGGGCACCTGGCGCCGCGGCAGGGTCGCATCGTCTTCGACGGCGAGGACCTGGCCGCCCTGCCGGCCCACGCTCGGGCCGGCATGGGCATCGGCTACATGCCCGAAGACCGGGGCCTGGTGCCAGAGCTCACGGTCGAAGAGAACATCCTCCTGCCCATCTGGGTCAGCCCCACCCTGAACCCCGCCGATCGCCTGGCGCTGGTCTACCGGGTGCTGCCCGAACTGCAGGACATGCGCGAGCGCCGCGCGCTGCTGCTTTCGGGCGGCCAGCAGAAGCTGGTGGCCCTGGCCCGGGCCCTGGCCGTGGGCACGCGGCTGCTGCTGCTGGACGAACCCTTCGAAGGCGTGGCGCCGGTGCTGTCCAAGCGGCTGGCCGAGGTCATCGCGGGGCTGAAGGGCAGCGCCGTGTCGGTGCTGATTGCGCAGAGCGACCTGAACCACTCGCGGCGCATCGTCGACAGCGAGGTCGTGATCGAGCGGGGGACCAACGCACTGGAGACCTCGGCATGAACCCGTGGCAGGCCTGCGCGGTGCCGCCGATGCGCCTGCAGTCGCTGTATGGCGACCGCCTGGTGCGCTGCTTCGAAGGCCGGCCGCAAAGCCTGTTGGCGATGTTCGAGGCCGCTCGCGCCGAGCACCCTGGGCAAGAGGCTGTGGTGTGCCAGGGCCGCCGCTGGACCTACGCGCAGGCCGGTGCCGCCAGCGAAGCGCTGGCCGCCGATTTCGCAGCCCGCGGCCTGGCCGCTGGCCAGCGCGTGATCCTGCTGCTGGGCAACGGCCCGGCCTTCTTCTTCACCCTGCTGGCGCTGCAGCGGCTGGGCGTGGTCGCCGTGCCGGTCGGCGTGCGCGAGCAGCGGCCCGGCCTGGCCTACATCGCCCGGCACTGCGGGGCGGTAGGCATCGTGCACGACGACGCCCTGGCCGGCTGCCTGCCCGATGCCGACGAGGCACCCACCCTGCTGCACCGGCTGGCGGCATCGGGCCTGGTGCTGGAGTCCCTGGCGGGGCCGGCGGCACCCGCGCCGGCCGTCCCGGAAACCGACGTGGCCGTCATCCTGTACACCTCGGGCACCACCGGCAACCCCAAGGGCGCCATGCTCACGCACCTGGCGCTGGTGCATTCGGCACTGCACTACCAGGCCACGCTGGGCCTGCGGGCCGGCGAGCGTGCGGCGCTGGCAGTGCCGGCGAGCCACGTGACCGGTCTGGTGGCCATCGTGGCGGCCATGTGGCAGGTGGCCGGGGCCGTGGTCATCGTGCCCGAGTTCAAGGCCGAGCCCTTCGTGCAGCTTCTGCAGGCCGAGCGCATCAGCTACACGCTGATGGTGCCCGCCATGTATCAGCTGTGCCTGATGGCGCCGGCCTTCGCGCAGGCCGATCTCTCGGCCTGGCGCCTGGGTGGCTATGGCGGAGCGCCCATGCCGGTAGCCACCATCGACGCCCTGGCCCGGAGGCTGCCCGGGCTGGCCCTCTTCAACGCCTATGGAGCGACCGAGACCACCTCGCCTGCCACGCTGATGCCCAGCGCCTTCACCCGCGACCACGCCGATTCGGTGGGGCTGCCGCTGCCCGCGGCGGACATCCGCGTGATGGACGACGAGGGCCGTGAAGTGCCGCCGGGCGCCGTGGGTGAACTCTGGATCGGTGGCCCCATGGTCGTGCCGGGTTACTGGGGCGACCCGGCGGCCACGGCGGCCTCGTTCACCGCCGGCTACTGGCATTCGGGCGACCTGGGATCGATGGACGCACAAGGCTTCGTGCGCGTCTTCGACCGCAAGAAGGACATGCTCAACCGCGGCGGCTACAAGGTGTATTCGGTGGAGGTCGAGAACGCCCTGATGGCCTGGCCCGGCGTGGTCGAGGCCGCCGTGGTGGGCTTGCCCTGCCCAGTGCTGGGCGAGCGCGTGCATGCCTTCGTGCACGCCCCAGGCCTGGTGGCCGACAGTGCGGCCCTGCGTGCGCATTGCGTCGCGCAGCTGGCCGACTACAAGGTGCCCGAGAGCATCACCTGGAGCCCGGACCCGTTGCCGCGCAATGCCAACGGCAAGTTGCTCAAGCGCGTGCTGCGCGAGCGGTTGGCCGCGGGTGGGGCAGCTAGCCCGGCGGCGAAGGGCTGAGGGGCTGGCCGTCCAGGAAGGCCCGTACGGCCGGCAACGAGGCTGCGGGCGCTTCCTCGTGCGGCAGGTGGCCCACGCCCGGCAGCGTCACCAGCTGCGAGCCGCGGATGTCCCGCAGGTAGTCCTGCGCGTTGGCAACCGGGATCATCGCGTCCTTCTCGCCCCACAACAGCAGGGTGGGTGCCGTGATGCGCTGCAGCCACGGTGTGGGGGGCTGCAGCACCAACTGCTGCATGCGTGCGATGAGGGCCGGGCGCACCTGCGGCGCCAGCATCATGTCGTAGTAGCGGTCGACGATCTCGGGCGTCATGCGCGACGGGTCGGCATAGGCCGGCGCCAGGCTCATCCGCAGCACGGCCTTGGGCAGGATGTACTGCATGGCCTTCACCGGCAAGGTCACCTCGGGCGCCTTGCCGTACTCGAAGCCCGGGCTGGCGAAGCCGTCGGGCGCCACCAGCACCAGCTTGTCCACCCGGGCCGGCACGTCGGCGGCCATGCGCCACGCCAGCCGCCCGCCCATCGAGTGGCCGATCAGCGTGGCCCTCGGCACGCCCAGTTGGTCCATCAGTGCGGTGACGATGCGCACGCCACGCTCGTCGCTGTAGTCGCCGCTGGGGTCGGCGCCGGTCAGGCCCGCGCCCGGCAGGTCCAGCCGGATCACCCGGTAGCGGGTTTCGAGGGCCTGCGCCCAGGGCTCCCAGGTGTGCAGGCTGGAGCCGAAGCCGTGGAGCATGATCAGCGCCGGCGCGTCCCGCGGCCCCGTGTCGCGCACGTGCAGGCGCACGCCCAGCACACTCACGAAGCGGCTGGGGGCGGGCGCGTAGCTGGCCTCCAGCGTGTCGCGGTCCTTGTCGGGCGTCCAGAGCCAACCCCCGCCCAGCAAGGCTGCGACGAGGACAAAGGCGGCGATGGTCATCGGTTGGGTGGGCCTCAAGGGCAGGTTCCGTTCGGGGGGAATTGCCTTGGATTGTCCCGCACCTGAACCGTTCGGCACCCCCTGTCGCACTTTGCGTGCCTTGATGCTGACATGCTCGGGCGTGAGCATCACCCCACGCGATCCGGGGGTTGAAATCAGGCTTTCGACAACCCTTCGCAACGCCCCGCCTGCCATGTCGCAGGCGACCCCATTCGAGAGGACACACGATGAACAGACATACACTGAACCCGTTGCTGAAGGCCGGCCTGCTGGCGTGCGCCGCATTCATGGCCAGCCAGTCGGCCCACGCCGTCCGCCCCGGCGATGCCGACAACGGCACGCTGCCACTGCCCACCGGCCAATTCATCACGCCCACGGCCGTCGGCGGCGCCGTCCAGAAGTTCCTGAACCCGGGCCTGGCTGCGTACCCCAATTTCGTCGCCGGTGAAGCGGTGCGTTCGCAACTGAGCCCGGACGGCACCACGCTGGCCATCATCACCGCCGGCCAGAACTCTCTGTACAACGCGGCCGGCTCGGTCGACAGCGCCAATTCCACGCAGTACATCTTCCTGTACAACGTGGCCGGCGCCAACAAGGCCAACCCGCTGCTGAGCCAGGTCATCAAGCAGACCAACGCCTACGTGGGCCTGGTCTTCTCCAGCGACGGCAACACCCTGTATGCCGCCGGCGGCAACAACGACACCGTGCTCGTCTACACCAAGACGGCCGGCACCTTCAGCCCGGCGGCTTCCATCGCCCTGGGGCATGCCGGCAAGGGCGTCGGCCTGAGCGTGCAGCCCGAGGCCGGCGGCCTGGCCCTGTCGGCCGACGGCGCCACGCTGGTGGTGGTGAACCACTACAGCGACTCCATCAGCGTCATCGACACCGCCACGCGCACCGTGCGCTACGAGCACGACCTGCGCCCCTACTTCGCCAACAACGAAGGCACCTCCGGCGGGGCCGGCGGCACCTACCCCTTCGCGGTGGCGATCAAGGGCAACGGCACGGCCTACGTCTCTTCGGCCCGCGACCGTGAAGTCGTGGTGGTCGACATCTCGTCGGCCACCGCGGGCCGCCTGGTCAAGCGCATCCCGGTGGACGGCAACGCGCTGGGCATGACCTTCAACGCCTCGCAGACCACCTTGTACGTGGCCCAGGACAACGCGGACCAGGTCGCCGTGATCGACACCGGCACGAACGCCGTGACCGCCCGCATCGACGTGCGCGCCCCGGCCGGCCTGCTGTCGGGCGCCCACAAGGGTGCCGCGCCGTTCGCCGTGACGGTCTCCCGCGACGGCAACACCCTGTACGCCGTGAACAGCGGTTCGAACTCGATCGCCGTGATCCCCCTGACCGGTGCCAACGCGCTCACCGTCACGGGCCTGATCCCCACCGCCTACGAGCCGCACGACGTCACCTTCAGCGCCGACGGCTCGCAGATGTACATCATCAACGGCAAGAGCGACACGGGCCCCAACCCCGGCCATCTCTACGGCAACACGGCCCGCCTGACCAGCATCACCTACCCGGGCGGGAACGCCGCGGCGGCCGCTGCCGCCGCTGCCTCCAATGGCTACCAGTTCCAGCTCGAGCGCGCCTCCCTGGTGAGCGCCCCGACGCCGCTGGCCGGCGACCTGCCGGCCCTGACCGCCAAGGTCGCGCAGAACAACTTCTACAGCGCCCCGGCCAACGCCAACGACGTGGCGGTGATGAACTTCATGAAGTCGAAGATCCAGCACATCATCTACGTCGTCAAGGAAAACCGCACCTTCGACCAGATCCTGGGCGACCTGAACAACGGCGCCAATGGCGACGCCACGCTGACCGCGTTCGGCAAGCGGATCACGCCGAACATCCACGCCCTGGCCACGAAGTTCGTCACCCTGGACAACTTCATGAACCCGGGCGATGGCAGCATGGACGGCTGGTCGTGGGCGATGCAGGGCCGCATCACCAACACCGAAGCCCTTGCGCAGCAGCTGAACTACGCAGCGGTCAACCGCGGCATGTCCTACGACACCGAGGGCACCAATCGCAGCGTGCCGGTGAACTTCCCGACCGTTGCCGGGCGCGATGCCGCCGCGGGCGTGGCGGGCACCACCAACTACAGCACCGCTGCCGCCAACGTGCCGGGTGGCCCCGCCAACCTGCTGGCCGGCGCGGCCAACCATGCGTCCACCGACGCCCCGTTCGGTGCGCAGAAGGGCTACATCCACAGCGCCGTGCTGGCTGCCGGCAAGACCGTCCGCAACTACGGCTTCCTGGTGAACAACATCGGCAGCATCGGCACCATCGCGGCGCCGGTTTCCAACCCGTTCGCTTCCGGCATCATCCAGGTCGCTCCGCTGGACCCGGAGCTGGCGCCGTACACGGATGTCTACTTCCGCGGTTACGACCAGAGCTACCCGGACCTGTGGCGCTACAACGAGTGGAAGCGCGAGTTCGACCAGTTCGTGGCGGGCGGCAATCTGCCCAGCCTGACGACGATGCGCATCAGCCACGACCACACCGGCAACTTCGCGGCGGCCCTGGCTGGCGTGAACACGCCGGAAACCCAGCAGGCCGATTGCGACCTGGCCACCGGCAAGATCATCGACGCCGTGGCGCACAGCCCGTACGCCGCCAACACGCTGATCATCATCACCGAAGACGACGTGCAGGACGGCCCGGACCACGTCGACTCGCACCGCGGCCCGGCGCTGGTGGTGGGCCCGTACGTCAAGCAGGGTGCCGTGGTCAGCACGCCCTACACCCAGGTCAGCGCCCTGCGCACGATCGAGGACATCCTGGGCACGCAGCACATCAACCTGAACACCGCCTACCAGCGGCCGATGACCGACGTGTTCGACGTCAACGCCACCGGCAACTGGACTTACGTGGCCACCGCGTCCACGGTGCTTCGCACCACGGCGCTGAACCTGGCCAAGGGCCCGGATGCGACGCGCTTTGCCGAAGGCCCGACCATTCGCCCGAAGCACGACGCGGCGTACTGGGAGCGCGTCACCGCCGGCATGGACTTCTCGGAAGCGGACGAAGTGCCGGTGGCCGAGTTCAACCGCGTGCTGTGGAAGGGCCTGATGGGCAACAAGCCTTATCCGGAAGTCCGCAGCGGCAAGCAGTTGGGCAAGCCCGCGCCTGCGGCCAAGCCCGCCGCGAAAGTGGCCGCCCAGTAATGGCGTGACCGGGGGCGCCTTCAGCGGCGCCCCAGACGCGCCCCCACCATTCTCAACGGTACCCACCCATGAAGCACCTCCACACCATCGCCGCAGCCGTCCTCGCGCTGGCCGCCGCAGCCTCTTCCCACGCCGCCGTCATCACCGCCAACTTCGGCGGCACGGTCACCGACCAGGCCGGCACGGCCTACGCCGTGGGCTCGTCGGTCAGCGGCCAGTTCACCTGGGACACCGCGTCCAGCCAGTTCCTGACCTTCACGGTCGGCACGTACTCGGTGGCCAGCGGCTTCACCTCGATCGCCTCCATCACGCCCGACCTGAGCGAAGCGCTGTACCGTGCCCAGGTCTCGCCGTTGAACGGCGGCAGTGCCAACAGCACCTTTGCCCTCGACCTCGAGTCGCTCACCACCTGGCCGTCGTCGGACGCCATCGCCCTGCTGACCAACACCAGCCAGCTGAGCACCAACCTCGACCTCGCCAGCCTGCCCAACTCGGCGTTCCCGAGCTTCTTCAACTTCTACAGCGCCACGGCCGCCGGCACGAACATCCAGCAGCTGACGGCCAACCTGACCACCATCACGGCCGCGGTCCCCGAGCCGAGCAGCCTGGCGCTGCTGCTGGCTGGTGGAGTGGCCCTGGTGGGTGCCAAGCGACTGGTGCGTACCCGGCGCGGTTGAGCGACGAAGAAGGGTGCTTCAGCGGGTGCGGCCGATCCAGGCCGCGCCCCGCACTCCGGATGCATCGCCATGCAGGCTGGGCAGCAGGCGCGTGCGCACCTGCTGGCCCACCCCCGCCGAGAACACCCAGCGGCCCCACTGCGCGGGCACCTCCGCGTACAGGTGCGGCATCTTCGACAGGCCGCCCCCGAGCACGATCACGTCGGGGTCCAGCAGGTTGATCACTGCGGCCAGCGCGCGGGCCAGCCGGCCCGCATGGCGCGCCAGCGTGGCCTGGCAGGCTGCATCGCCCTGAGCCGCCTGGCGGGCGATCTCTTCACCCGACAGGTTCCCGCCCGTGACCTGGGCGTGGTCGCGGGCCAGGCCCGAGCCGCTGACCAGGGTCTCGATGCAGCCTTGCTGCCCGCAGTAGCAGGCGAAGGCCGGGTCGCTGCCCGGCACGGACCAGGGCAGGGGGTTGTGGCCCCACTCGCCGGCGAGCCGGTTGGGGCCTTCGAGCACGCGCCCCTGCACGGCGATACCCGCCCCGCTGCCCGTGCCCAGGATCACGGCGAACACCACGGCGGCGCCTGCGCCGGCACCATCGGTGGCTTCTGAGAGGGCCAGGCAGTTGGCGTCGTTGGCCAGGCCGATGGACTGGCCCAGCGCAGCTTCCAGGTCCTGTTGCAGCGGTTGTCCGTTCAGGCAGGTGGAATTGCAGTTCTTCATGATCCCGCGGGTGTCCGCAGAACCCGGGGTGCCGATGCCGATGCTCAAGGGGCCCGTGAGCCCGGCCCCGGCGGCTGCGGAGCGGGCTGCGGCAGCGGCATCGGCCACGGCCCGCACCGTGGCGGCATAGTCGCCTGCCGGCGTGGGCGTTCGGCGGCGCCAGATCTCTCGCCCTGCGGGATCGAAGAGCGCCGCTTCGAGCTTGGTGCCGCCCAGGTCGATGCCCAGGCCGGATTGCGGCGGTTGCAAGGGCTTGCCGGCCGCCGGCTACAGCGGCTGGGTGCGGGCCATCAGCCAGTCCAGCGCCGCACCGCTGACGAGCGGGGCCAGCCGCTCGCGCACCGTGGCGTGGTACTGGTCGAGCCAGGCGATCTCATCGGCGCGCAGCAGCGAGCGTTCGATGCATCGGGTGTCGATGGGGCACAGGGTGAGGGTCTCGAACTCGAGGAACTCTCCGAAGGTGCTGCCCTCGGTGGTGGTGGCCGGCACGGCCAGCACGAGATTCTCGATCCGCACGCCCCACTGGCCGGGGCGGTACAGCCCCGGCTCGACGCTGGTGATCATGCCGGTCTCCATCGCCATGTGGGCGTCGGGCACGGTCTTGCTGATGCTCTGCGGGCCTTCGTGCACATTCAGGAAGTAGCCCACGCCGTGGCCGGTGCCGTGACCGTAGTCCAGGCCCTCGGCCCACAGCGGCGCACGGGCCAGGGCGTCGAGCATCGGGCTGAGGGTGCCGCGCGGGAAACGCGCCCGCGACAGCGCCATCGTGCCCTTCAGCACCAGCGTGTAGTCGCGCTTCATGGCCGCGCTGACCTGGCCGATGGGCCACACCCGCGTGATGTCGGTCGTGCCGCCCAGGTACTGCCCGCCACTGTCGATCAACAGCAGGCCGTCCCCCTGGATGACGGCGTGCGACTCTTCCGTGGCGCGGTAGTGCGGCAGGGCGCCGTTCGGGTTGAAACCGGCGATGGTGGAAAAGCTCAAGGAGACGAACCCCGCGCGGCGGGCCCGCGCGGCGCTGAGATGCTCATCCACCGTGAGCTCGGTGATGCGCTCGCCGCGGGCCTGCGCGGCTTCGAACCAGGCGTAGAACTCGCACATCGCAGCACCGTCTTCGGCCATGGCTTCGCGCACGAAGGCGGCTTCGCTGGCGCCCTTGCGGCTCTTCAGCAGGGTGCTGGGATTGATGGCCTGTGCCACCGCGCAGCCGGCGCCCACGTTCAGCCGCAGCCCGTAGGTGACGCGCTTGGGGTCGATGAGCAGCGTGTCGCCGGCGCCCAGTCGGGCCAGGGCGGCTGCGGCCTGGCCGTAGTCGGCCACCTGCAGGCCGTCGGCGGCGAGTTCGGCCGCCAGGGCCGGGCCGACCTTGCCGGCGCCCACGAACAGGGTGGCGCCGGTCAGGCTGACCAGCAGGTGCGCCAGGAAGACCGGGTTGTAGTGGACGTCGCTGCCGCGCAGGTTGGTGATCCAGGCGATGTCGTCGACCGTGGACACGAAATGGTGCGTCGCGCCCTGGGCGGCCATGGCCTGGCGTACGGCGGCCAGTCGCCCGGTGCGGGGCAGGGCGGCATGCGGCGCGGCGTGCGCGTAGACGGGCTGGGCCGGCAGGCCAGGGCGGTCGGGCCAGGCGCGGGCGAGCAGGTCGGCATCGGTGCGCAGCACCACACCGGCCGCGTCCAGTGCCGACTGCAGGGCGGCCGCCGCCGCCAGGGACAGCACCTGGCCATCGACGGCGACCACGGCGCCCCGCGGCGTGTGGCGGGCCAGCCACTCGACGTGGGCCGGGGAGGTGCCGCTGGCGATCTTCACCAACTCGATGTCGCTGCCGGCCAGCTCGGCCTCGGCCTGCGTCCAGTAGCGGCTGTCGGCGAACAGCGCGGCGCGGTCGGCGGCCACCACCAGCGTGCCCATCGAGCCCGTGAAGCCCGACAACCACTCGCGGCCCTGCCAATGGCCGGGCAGGTATTCCGACAGGTGCGGGTCGCTGGAGGGCACGAGCAGCGCGTGAACGCCCTCCTGGGCCAGCACCTCGCGCAGTTGGGTGATCCGCAGACGGGAGGGTGAGGTGCGGGTGTCCATGTGAGCGCTCCGGCTTCGAACGGCAAGTGCAGCGATTCTAGGTCGCAGGGCCCTGCCGCTGCAGGCGGCGGCCGCGGCTGCTAAGCTCCGTCACCCGACGCAAGAGCAGGAGACATGACCATGCCCGGATTGCTGCCCCATATCGACCCCGACGGCCTGCTGGAATATTCGGTGGTCTACACCGACCGCGCGCTGAATCACATGTCACAGCGCTTCCAGGGCGTGATGCAGGACATCTCGGCCACGCTCAAGCAGGTGTATGGCGCGCAGTCGGCCATCGTCGTGCCGGGCAGCGGCACCTTCGGCATGGAAGCCGTGGCGCGGCAGTTTGCCGGGGGCAAGCGCGTGCTGGTCGTCCGCAATGGCTGGTTCAGCTACCGCTGGAGCCAGATTTTCGAAATGAGCGGCGTGGCCTCGGAGACCGCCGTGCTCAAGGCCCGGCTCACGGGCACGGCACCCAAGTCGCCCTTTGCGCCCGCGCCCCTGCCCGAAATCCTGGACGCCATCCGGCGCACCAAGCCCGATGTCGTCTTCGCTCCTCACGTGGAAACCTCCGCCGGCATGGTGCTGCCCGACGATTGGCTCAGCGCCATCGGCGGCGCGGTGCATGAGCACGGCGGCCTGTTCGTGCTCGACTGCGTGGCTTCCGGCGCGCTGTGGGTCGACATGAAGGCCACGGGCGTGGACGTGATCATCAGCGCGCCCCAGAAGGGTTGGAGCAGCACCCCCTGCGCGGGCCTGGTGATGCTGTCCGAGCGCGCGCGCGCCCAGATCGAGCACACCCAGAGCAGCAGCTTCTCGCTGGACCTGCGCAAGTGGCTGGCCCAGATGGAAGCCCATGAGAAGGGCGCCATGACCTACCACGCCACCTTCCCCACCGACGGCCTGGCGCAGTTGCGCGACGCCATGAAAGAGACTGGCGCCTTCGGTTTCGACAAGGCCAAGGCGGCCCAGATCGAGCTGGGCCGGCAGGTGCGCACCCTGATGACCGGTCGCGGCATCAAGAGCGTGGCCGCCGAGGGTTTCCAGGCCGCCTGTGTCGTGGTCAGCTACACCGACCACGCCGACTGGCAGAACACGAAGGCCTTCGCCGCCCAGGGCCTGCAGACCGCCGCTGGTGTGCCGCTGGCTTGCGACGAGCCGGCCGACTACCGCAGCTTCCGCATCGGCCTGTTCGGCCTGGACAAGCTGATGAACGTCGACCGCACGGTGGCCACCTTCCAGAAGGCGCTCGACGCGCTGCTGTAGGGTCTGCCGCAGGCGCCGCTGCCGGCGCCACGCAACCTGTCGGCGATGAACTCAGTGGGGCGTCACTTGCGTGACGCCCTTTCTGTTTGGGGTTTGCTCAGGTCAAACCCGTACTGCGCGAACTGCATAGCCAGCATGCACGGCGTTTGCGCCCATTTGCACCCACTAGTTGTGAACCGCCAAGACGTTGTTCTCTGATTTCTTGAGCCTGGACATTGGCGGCACCCCGCCGATGCCAC
>CAIJPE010000423.1 GCA_903822435.1 uncultured beta proteobacterium
AAGCCGCAGACCGGCATCAGTTTCCTGCTGATCGACATGAAGAGCCCGGGCGTGAGCGTGCGGCCGATCGTGCTGATGGACGGCGAGCCCGAGGTCAACGAGGTCTGGTTCGACAACGTCGAGGTGCCGGCCGAGAACCTCATCGGCGAAGAGAACAAGGGCTGGACCTACGCCAAGCACCTGCTGGCTCACGAACGCACCAACATCGCCGACGTCAACCGCGCCAAGCGCGAGCTCGAGCGGCTCAAGCGCGTGGCCAAGACGGAGGGGATGTACGAGGAGCCCCGCTTCCGCGACCAGATCGCCCTGCTGGAAGTCGACGTCGTGGCGCTGGAGATGATGGTGCTGCGCGTGCTGTCGGCCGAGAAGAACGGCAAGCAGAGCCTGGACGTGGCCGGCCTGCTGAAGATCCGCGGCAGCGAGATCCAGCAGCGCTATACCGAGCTGATGATGCTGGCCGCCGGCCCGCTGGCACGCGCCAACGTGTTCGAGGCGATGGACGCCGGCTGGCAAGGCGACCTAGCCGTGCCGGGGCAGATCCTGCCGCTGGCCGGCACCTACTTCAACATGCGCAAGACCACCATCTACGGTGGCTCGAACGAAGTGCAACGCAACATCGTTGCGCAAACCGTGCTCGGGAGCTGAGACCATGGACTTCGACTTCTCCGACGACCAGGAAAGCCTGCGCGACGCCGTGCGCCGCTGGGTCGACAAGGGCTTCGACTTCACCCGCCGACACCAGCTGGCCAAGGCTGGCGGCGCCACCCGCGCCGTCTACACCGAACTGGCCGAACTCGGCCTGGCCGGCCTGGTGGTGCCGGAAGCGCACGGGGGCCTGGGCCAGGGCCCCATCGACGCCATGGTGGTCAGCGAAGAGCTGGGCCGCGGCCTGGTCAATGCCCCTTATGCCCAGGCGGCCTTGATGACCCCGAGCCTGCTGGCCCATGCCCCGGCGGCGCTGCAGGCGGCCTGGCTGCCGCGCATCGCCAGCGGTGAAGCACTGGTGGTGCCGGCCCTGCAGGAGCGTGCGGCGCGCTACCACCTAGACCGCGTGTCCACCCGGGCGCGTGCCCAGGGCGCGGGCTGGGTGCTGGACGGCACCAAGTGCGTGGTGCCCGGTGGCGACGAGGCCGATGCCTTCATCGTCCCGGCGCGCACGGCCGGGGCTGACCCCGACACCGCGGGCATCGCTCTGTTCCTGGTGGAGCGCAGCGCCGCGAAGGTGACGGGCTACCCGACTCAGGATGGCGCCCGGGCCGCCGATGTGGTGCTGCAAGGCGCGCCGGCCTTGCTGATCGCGGCCGAGGGCCACGCCGCGCTGGTGGCCGCCGTGGACATCGGCATCGCTGCGCAATGCGCCGAGGCCGTGGGCCTGATGGACCGGCTGGTGGCCATCACGGTCGAGTACATGAACACGCGCAAGCAGTTCGGCACCCTGCTGGCCAGCTTCCAGGCGCTGCGACACCGCATCGCCGACGTGAAGATGCAACTGGAGCTGGGGCGCTCGATGAGCTACTTCGCCAGCCTCAAGCTCTCCGAGCCCGAGCCGCAGCGGCGCCGCGCCATCAGCCAGGCCCGCGTGCAACTGGGCCAGAGCATGCGCTTCGTGGGCCAGCAGTGCATCCAGCTGCACGGCGGCATCGGTTGTACCGACGAGTACATCGCCAGCCACTACTTCAAACGGCTGACCATGCTCGAGATGAGCCTGGGAGACACCCTGCACCACCTGGGCGAGGTGTCGGCGCGCATGCAGGACACCGCGGGCGTCTTCGCCTGATGGCTGCGTCCGGCGGCTGACACGGCCGTCGTGCGCCTCGCGCAGATCCTCTTCAGCCAGGGCTTCGGGAGCCGGCGCGACTGCGCCGGGCTCATCGCGGCTGCCGAGGTTCGGCTCAACGGCCGCGTGCTGCTGGATGCCCATGAAGACTTCGATCCCGCGGGCCTGACCCTCACGGTGCAGGGACAGGCCTGGCCGTACCACGCCAGCGCCCTGCTGATGATGAACAAGCCGGCAGGCTATGAGTGTTCGACCAAGCCGCGCCACCATCCCAGCGTGCTGAGCCTGCTGCCCATGCCCTTGCGGCGGCGCAACGTGCAACCGGTGGGCCGGCTGGATGAAGACACCACGGGCCTGCTGCTGCTGACCGACAACGGGCAGCTCATCCACCGGCTGAGCTCACCCAAGCACCATGTGCCGAAGGTCTACGAAGTGACCACGAGGCACCCGGTGGACGAAACCCACGCGGCCCGGCTACGCCAGGGCGTGATGCTCAACGACGACCCCGACCCGACCCTGCCCGCGGGCTGTGAACCGACGGGGCCGAACACCCTGCGACTGACCCTGACCGAGGGCCGCTATCACCAGGTCAAGCGCATGTTGGCCGCCGTGGGCAACCGGGTGGATGCACTGCACCGCAGCGGCTATGGCGCCCTGGTGCTGCCGACGGACCTGCAGCCCGGCCAATGGCGCTGGCTGGCCATCGACGTGCCGATCTGAGCCGTCCCGCAGGGCCGGCGGGCGGCCCGGCTTCAGGAAGCCTGCGGGCCCGGGGCGAACACCGCCACGAGATTGGGGCCCAGCTGGAGCCTGGGCCAGCGGTAGGCGTAGCGCACCGCGCCTTCCAGCACAGCGGCCACTGCCGCGCGCGACAGGTTGCTGAGGTTGCGCTTGCGGTCGGGCATGGCGTGCCAGGGCGCTTCGCCCTGCGCCACCAGGCGCAGCCCGGCCGGTTCGGCCAATTGCACGAGCTGGTCCAGCCCGTAGGCAGCCCGGTGCGAGGCATCGCCGTTCTGATGTTTCAGGCCGAAGGGCGAATCGCCATTGGGCACCCGGCACAGCAGGCGCCCGGCCGGGGCCAGCCTGGCATGCACCTGCTGCAGCAGGGGGCCCAGTCGGTCGGCATCCAGGTGTTCGAAGACGTCGAAGGCCACGACGAGATCGAAGGGCGGCCCTGGCGGCAGGTCCTCCATCACGGCCTGTGCCGGGATGCCCATCGCCTGGGCACGCTCGCGCAGGGCGGGCTCGAGCTCCACGCCCTGCACGTCGATCCCCAGGCCGCGGGCGTAACCCAGGAAAGCCCCGTTGCCGAAGCCGATCTCCAGGGCCCTGTGCACGTCGCCGCAGCGCTTCAGGTGCCAGCCGAAATAGCGCCCCTGCGAGGCCGAGCAGCGCCCGAACGAAGCGGCATCCCAATGCTTCCAGTCGAGGTAAGTCACGGGTTGGCCTCCATCAAACGAAGATACAGCGCGATGTGCTGCTCGATGCAGGCCGTCCAGGTGAAGCGTGCAGCCCATTGCCGCAGGCGCGCGGCCTGCGCCTGCGGTTGCGCATCGAAGCGCTGAAGCCCGGCCATCAGCACGCGCTGCATGGACTTGGGCTCGAAATCGCGCCAGTAGTCCGCCACCTCGCCGCCGATCTCGGGCAGGCTCGTGAGGTCGGACAGGAACACCGGCACGCCGAACTGCATGGCTTCGACGGGCGGCAGGCCGAAGCCCTCGGCCAGCGACGGGAAGAAAAAGGCGCGGGCGTGCTGGTAGAGCCAGGCCTTCTCGGCCGTGGAGACACCATAGATCATCGTGATGTTGGACAGCCCCGCGGCCTGGACCTCGGCCGCGATGCGTTCGCTGTCGCCGCTGCGGGGTCCGGCCAGCACCAGGTGCTCATCCGGCAGCCCTGCCATCATCCCGAGCAGCGCGCCCACGTTCTTCAGCGGCGCCATGCGGCTGATGTGGAAGAAGTAGCGGCGCGGACCGATCTGCGCCGGCAGCCCGGCCGGCCGCTCGGGCGCCACCTGGGTCAGGTCACGCACGCCGTTGGGAATCACGTAGACCGGCTTGGCGATGCCGACCACCGAGATCAGGTCGCGCCGCGTGTGCTGGCTGATCGCCACGAAGTCGTCGGCCCGGTCGGCGATGCGTGCCAGGCGGCGCGTGGCCTTCAGTGCAAAGCGCTCGTCGCTGCCGTACAGGTGGTTCAAGTCGTGCACGGTGGCCAGGCAATGCCGCACGCCCCATGGCGGGCGGAACGGGTTGTGCTGGTGAAGCAGGTGCCACAGGTCGTAGCGGCCGAAGCTCAGGGCCAGGTGGCGCTGCACCGGCCACTGCGGCAGGTAGCCCACCGCATCGCCGAAGCTGCCGTGCATCTGGGCAGGCAGCCGGTAGTGCAGCCGGATGCGTTGACGCTCGCGCAGTTCCACGGCACGCCGGGCCAGGTGCTCGCCGAATTGCATGCCGTATTCGCCCAGCCCTTCGTGCGGGGACGCCATCTTGCCGAAGCAGATGCCGATCGACCTGCTCGGCAGGCTCATGGTCGGCAGGCCGAAGCGGCGGGAGTGGACAAGGCGTCGGGCAGCGTGGAGCGCAAGGCGGTCGCCAAGGATAGCGCCGCAGAACGCTTGAACTAGACTCGTGCCGTGAATCTTCAAGCTCCCAGGCTTCGCATCGGCCTGAGCCTGGGAAACATCGGTGCACTGCACGATGGCCTGGGCGAATTCGCGTTGCAGATCGGCACGCGGGTGGCAGCCCAGGCGCCGGCCTGGCGCGAGGCCTATGGCATCGGCATCGACTTCCATCTCAAGGATCGCTTCTTCGGCCTCTTCGGACCGGAGGTGGGCTACCTGGGCGTCAACCGCTGGCAGCGCCTGCGCCACGAGCAGCCTCACCCCTACGCGCTATGGCACACGCTGCACCAGCTCAGCAAGAACCTGCCGCCCCGTTTCCAGGGCCGTCGCACGCCCGTGCGCCTGGTCACCGTGCACGACCTGAACTACCTCGTCGGCCGCAACGCCTGGTCGACATGGCGCCACCATCGGCGCACCCGGGCCCTGATGGACCGCACCGACGCACTGGCAGCCATCAGCCACTACACGGCCGAGGAAGTGCGCCGCCACCTGCACTGGAGCCGGCCGATCGAGGTGATCCACAACGGCGCGCGCAGCTTCGTCGGAACGCCCCAGGAACCCCTGCCGGGATGGGCGGCCACGGCCGGTCGGCCCTTCCTGTTCCACCTGAGCCGCATGTCGCCTTCGAAGAACCCGCAGGCACTGATCGACCTGGCCGGCGCGTGGCCGGAGATGACCTTCCTGATGTGCGGCCCGCCCAGCGATGACGCCAAGCACTTGCGCGACACCGTGCGGCTGCCCAACCTGCAGTTCCACCTGGGGATCAGCGACGCGCACAAGGCCTGGGCCTACGCGCAGTGCGCCGGCTTCGTGTTCCCGTCGCTGACCGAAGGCTTCGGCCTGCCGCCGATCGAAGCCATGCATTTCGGCAAGCCGACCTTCCTGGCCCGGCGCAGTTGCCTGCCCGAGATCGGCGGCGATGCGGCCGAGTACTTCGACGACTTCGCACCCGCGGCCATGCGCGGCGTGATCGAGCAGGGCTTGCTGAGGCACACCCGCGAAGCGCGCGAGGCGCTGGTGCGGGCACACGCCGCGCAATTCGACTGGGATGTGTGCGCCGGCCACTACCTGGACCTGTATCGGCGCCTGCTGAAGCTGCCTCCGGGATAATCCATCGCCATGCAGATACACCGCGGTTTCGATCCCGGCGGCCACGCCGCCCTGGCCCGCGGCTGCGCGCTGACCATCGGCAATTTCGACGGCGTGCACCGCGGCCACCAGGCCATGCTCGCCTTGCTCACCAGCGAGGCGCGGCACCGCGGCCTGCCGTCGTGCGTGCTGACCTTCGAACCCCACCCGCGGGACCACTTCGCGCTGCGCTCGGGCCGGATGGACGGGGCGCCGGCCCGCATTTCAACGCTGCGCGACAAGCTGGGCGAACTCCAGCGCTGCGGCATCGACCACGTGGTGATCGCGCGTTTCGACGACGCGCTGGCCACCATGCCACCCGAGACCTTCATCGGCCGGATCCTTCAGCAGGGCCTGCGCGCCCGCTACGTGCTGGTGGGCGACGACTTCAGCTTCGGTGCGCGCCGCGCCGGCAACTACGCCATGCTGGACGCCGCCGGTGCCGCGGCGGGCTTCGACGTGGCCCGCATGATGAGCTACGAGGTGCACGGCCTGCGTGTGTCGAGTTCGGCCGTCCGCAGCGCCCTGGCGGCCGGCGACCTGCGGCGGGCCGAAGCCCTGCTGGGCCGGCCCTACAGCATCAGCGGCCACGTCGTGCATGGCCGCAAGCTCGGGCGCGACCTGGGCTTTCGCACGCTCAACCTGCACTTCGGCCACGCCCGACCCGCGGCCAGCGGCATCTTCGTGGTGCAGATCCAGGGCCTCGGGGCCGGCCCCCTGCCCGGGGTGGCGAGCCTGGGCGTGCGGCCGACGGTGGAAGACGCCGGCCGCGTGCTGCTGGAGGTGCACTGCCTGCAGTGGCCCGAAGACCTGGGCGCGGAAGGCGGCTACGGCCGCTGCGTGCAGGTGGACTTGCTGCACAAGCTGCACGATGAGCTGAAGTACGAATCGCTGGAGGCCCTGCGCGAGGGCATTGCGCGCGACACGGCACAGGCCAGGGCCTGGTGGGCGGCCCGCCAGCCGGCCTGAGCCATTCCTGTCGGCTAGTGAAATCGCCAGGCAATGCCCGCGTTGATGCCCCAGCCTTCGCGCGCCCGGGTCAGCGGGCTGTCGGCCGCAGGGCCTACCAGGCGGTGCGTGCTGGCGCCGCCGAGCACCGTCCACTCGCGGTCGAAATCGTGCCGGATGTTGGTGTAAAGCACCACGTCTCGCCCACCAGCGCCGGGCTGGTAGACGGGGTAGCCTGAACGAACCGACTGATCGGCATCCACGCCGTAGTAAAGGCGCATGTAGCTGCGGTCGGCCAGGAGCATGCTGGTGCCGACCGTCCAGGCCGTGGTCGGGCTGAGGCGCCGGTCCCAGGCCAGGCCGAGGTCACCGATGGTGCCGCCGCCATGGCCGATGAGGTCCGGGCCGATCGACCCCACCAGGCGCCAGGGCCCGCCGAAGCGCCAGGTGCCGGCCACGCGGGCCCGGACCGTGGGCCGGATGTCGCCCATCCCGGTGAGTGTGTCGCTGGAGCTTTCCTTGCGGCCGGTTTCGTAGCGCAAGGAGCCGCTCATGCTGAAGCGGTCGCCGTTGAGGACATCCACGCCGAGGCCACTGGTGCCGGTCTCGTCCGCGCGGCGCACGGCGAAGTCGTTGGCATTGGTGATGGCCACGCGGCCCCAGCGCAGGTAGATGGCCGGCTTCAGGCGCAGGGTCTGCCGCGATGAGCCGTTGTATTCCGGCCGGTAGGAGGCCGTGAGCCCGACCGCGCCTTCCCAGGATGAGGGCGCTGGCCGGGGGGCAGAGGCTGCAGCCGCCGGGGCGGGCACGGCCCCGGTGTCCTGGGCGGACGCGAGCTGGCAGATGAAAGCCAGGCACCAGGGGGCGGCTCGAAGCGAAAGTCGGGAAGTGCAGCAAAGAGCGGGCATGGTCCTCGGCGGTCGCTAAAATCGTTTGTATGCAACCGCCTAGGCCGCCGTCCAAACTGCATCGTGCCCCTGTGCGCTGGCAAGCCGCCATGCGCCGGCAGGCCACGCGAGACCGAATTATCCGGTCCGCAACGCCCTGACGTGGCCCTTTTGGGGCCACGCATTCGCGGGTACCAGCCCCGCGGAGCGTTGCAACCCGCCGCCCACCGCGACTTCCTCACGCCCGCATTCCACGGCGTGAGAAGTCCTCAGCCCCAGACAACGGCCGACGGACCGAGGCCTCGAAAGCAATCTGCACCATGAGCACTGCCCCCGACTACCGCAGCACCCTGAACCTGCCCGACACGCCCTTCCCGATGCGGGGCGACCTGCCCAAGCGCGAGCCGGGATGGCTGGCAGCCTGGGACGAAAGCAGCCCCGACGGCGGCCTGTACCAGCGCCTGCGCCTGGCCCGCCGCGGTGCCCCGCTGTTCGTCCTGCACGACGGCCCGCCCTATGCCAACGGCAAGCTGCACATCGGCCACGCGGTCAACAAGATCCTCAAGGACATGGTGGTCAAGTCGCGCCAGCTGGCGGGCTTCGACGCGCGCTACGTGCCGGGCTGGGACTGCCACGGCCTGCCCATCGAGAACCAGATCGAGAAAGACCACGGCCGGGGCTTGCCGCGCGAGCGCGTGCAGGCGCTGTCGCGGGCCTATGCCGGCGAGCAGATCCTGCAGCAGATGGGCGACTTCAAGCGGCTGGGCGTGGTGGGAGACTGGGGCCACCCGTACCGCACGATGGACAAGGGCAACGAGGCCGGCGAGATCCGCGTCTTGAAGCGGCTGATGGAGCGTGGTTATGTCTACCGCGGCCAGAAGCCGGTGTACTGGTGCTTCGACTGCGGCTCGTCGCTGGCCGAGTTCGAGATCGAGTACGCCGACAAGAAGAGCATCACGGTGGACGTGGCCTTCCGCTGCGCCGAGCCCGAGCGCCTGGCCGCGGCCTTCGGCCTGCCGTCGCTGGACCAGGAAGCCTTTGCCGTCATCTGGACCACCACGCCGTGGACCCTGCCCGCCAACCAGGCGCTGAACCTCAATCCGGCCCTGGACTATGCGCTGGTCGACACCGAGCGCGGCCTGTTGCTGGTGGCCGAAGCGCTGGTCGAAAGCTGCCTGGCGCGCTGGGGCATCACGGGCACGGTGCGAGCCACTGCGGTGGGCCAGAAGCTGGACGGCATCGCCTTCTGGCACCCGCTGGCGGAGGTAGACGCGGGCTATCGCCGAACCGCCCCGGTGTACCTGGCCGACTACGCCACGGCCGAAGACGGCACCGGCCTGGTCCACTCGTCGCCGGCCTACGGCGTGGACGACTTCAACTCGTGCATCGCCCACGGCCTGAAGCCCGACGACATCCTGAACCCCGTGCAGGGCAATGGCATCTATGAAGCCGCCCTGCCCTTGTTCGGCGGCCAGCACATCTGGAAGGCCCAGCCGGGCATCGTGCAGGCCCTTCAGGATGCCGGCCGGCTGCTGGCCACCAGCGATCTGCAGCACAGCTACCCGCACTGCTGGCGCCACAAGACGCCGGTGATCTATCGCGCGGCGGCGCAGTGGTTCGTGCGCATGGACGAGGGCGAAGGCGTGTGCACGGTGGACAAGGCGCCGGGCACCCTGCGGCAGACGGCCCTGGCTGCGATCGAGCAGACCGGCTTCTACCCCGAGAACGGCCGCGCCCGGCTTCGCGACATGATCGCCGGCCGGCCCGACTGGTGCATCAGCCGCCAGCGCAGCTGGGGCGTGCCGCTGCCCTTTTTCCTGCACAAGACCACTGGCGAGCTGCACCCCGACACGCTGGCGCTGATGGAACGAGCCGCGGCGCTGGTGCAAGCCGGCGGCGTGGAAGCCTGGAGCCAGCTCGACCCGGCCGACTGGCTGGGCGCGCAGGCCGCCGAGTACGCCAAGAGCAACGACATCCTGGACGTGTGGTTCGACTCCGGCTCCACCTTCAGCCACGTGCTGCGGGGCTCGCACCGCGGCACCGAGGCCGACCCCGGCTTCCACACCCAGGGCCCCGAGGCCGACCTGTACCTGGAAGGCCACGACCAGCACCGCGGATGGTTTCACAGCTCGCTGCTGATCGGCTGCGCGCTGGAAGGCCGCGCGCCCTACCGCGGCCTGCTCACGCATGGCTTCACGGTGGACGGCTCGGGCCGCAAGATGAGCAAGTCGCTGGGCAACTTCGTCGAAATGCGCACCGTGACAAGCCAGCTGGGCGCCGAGATCATCCGCCTGTGGTGCGCCGCCACCGACTATTCGGGCGACCTGTCCATCGACGACAAGATCCTTGCCCGCGTGGTCGACAGCTACCGCCGCATCCGCAACACGCTGCGCTTCCTGCTGGCCAACACCTCCGACTTCGACGCGAAGCAGCACGCCGTGCCACTGGACGACATGCTGGAAGTCGACCGCTGGGCGGTCTCGCGCGCGGCTGAACTGCAGGCCGAGATCCTGGCTCACTACGAGGTCTACGAGTTCCACCCGGTGGTGGCCAAGGTGCAGGTGTTCTGTGCCGACGACCTGGGCGGCTTCTACCTGGACGTGCTGAAGGACCGCCTCTACACCACCGCCGCCGGCAGCCTGGCCCGGCGCAGCGCGCAGACCGCGCTGTGGCAGATCACCCACGCCATGCTGCGCTGGATGGCGCCGTTCCTCAGCTTCACGGCCGAAGAAGCCTGGCAGGTCTTTGCCGGCGGCAACTCCATCCTGGCCGAGACCTACTGGCCCTTCGAAGCCCCCGAGCCGGTGCTGCTGGCGCGCTGGAAGCGCATCCGCGAGCTGCGCGACTTCGTCAACAAGGAGATCGAGGCGGTGCGCACCACCGGGGCCGTGGGTTCTTCCCTGCAGGCCGAGGTCACGCTCACGGTACCGCCCGATGACCTGGCCTTGCTGGAATCGCTGGGCGACGACCTGAAGTTCGTCTTCATCACCTCGGCCGCCGGCCTGGTGGCGGGCGACATGGCACGCGTTTCGGTGCAGCCGAGCAAGCACACCAAGTGTGAGCGCTGCTGGCACTGGCGCACCGACGTGGGCCACGATGCGGCCCACCCGGCGTTGTGCGGGCGCTGTACCAGCAACCTGTACGGCGCGGGCGAAACCCGTCGCGTGGCCTGAAGGTGGCCACGCGCGCAAAGGCCTCTCGCGGGTCCGGCAGCGGGGCGGGCCTGGCCCTGTGGCTGGGCCTGGCCGCCATCGTGATCCTGGCCGACCAGGTGACCAAGACGCTGATCGTCGGCGCCTTCCAGTTCGGCGAATCACGGCGGGTCACCGACTTTTTCAACCTGGTGCGTGCCCACAACAAGGGCGCGGCGTTCTCGTTCCTGCAAGATGCCGCGGGATGGCAGCGCTGGGTGTTCGTGGGCCTGGGCCTGGCGGCCTCGGTCTTCATCGTCTGGATGATCCGCAGCCACCCGACTCAGAAGCTCTTCTGCTTCGCGGTGAGCATGATCATGGGCGGCGCCCTGGGCAACGTGATCGACCGCCTGATGCACGGCTATGTGGTGGACTTCCTGCAGTTCCGCTTCGGCTGGCTGGAACCGATCTTCAGCGGGGGCTACTTTCCCGCATTCAATCTGGCCGACAGCGCGATCACCCTGGGGGCCGCCTGCCTGGTCCTGGATGAGGTCATGCGGGTACGGCGCGCCAAGTCTTGACCGCGATCAAGCCACCGCCGCGTCAGCGCCCGCAGTCTGTACGACATGGTTGAATCCGCCCCCTCACCCGCCATCGGGCTGCACGCGCTGAACCTTCGCGACCCGCTGCGGTGGCTGGCCCTGGGCTGGCGCGACTTCCTGCAAGCGCCCGGCATCGGCCTGTTCTACGGCGCCTCGTTCATGGCCATGGGTTGGGCGCTCATGATCGTGTTCGAGCACGCACCGCCCTACACCCTGGGGCTGTCGGGCGGGTTCCTGCTGGTCGGGCCGTTCGTGGCCCTGGGCCTGTACCGCGTGAGCCAGCGCCTGGAGGCGGGCGAGGTCCCACAGTGGGCCGATTCGGTGATGGCTTGGGACACCCGCACCTCGCAGCTGGCGATCTTCGGTTTCGTGCTGCTCATCCTGGAGATGCTCTGGGCCCGAACCACGCTGGTGGTGTTTGCCGTGAGCTTCGACGGCATGCCCGACTTCAAGGGCTCGCTGATGGCGCTGCTGGCACCGGACAACCTGGCCTTCATCATCAGCTGGGGAGCCGTGGGCTTTGTCTTCGCCAGCCTGATCTATGCGGTGAGCGTGGTATCCATCCCCATGATCCTCGACCGCGAGACCGATTCCATCACCGCAGGGCTGACCAGCATCCGCCTGGTACTGACGCAGACCCTGGTCATGGCCTGGTGGGCCCTGCTGATCGCCGTGCTGGTGGGGCTGGCCATGCTGCCGTGGTTTGCAGGGCTGCTGGTGGTCGGGCCGGTGGTGGGGCATGCGTCCTGGCACGCCTACCGGGCCGCGGTGATGCGGCCCGAGCCCGCGCTGGCGGGCTGAGCCCGGCTAGCGCCAGCCGCGGTGCCAGCCGTAGCTCGGGTGGCGCCACCCCCAGCCGTAGCTGCCGTGATAGCTCCAGACGTAGCCCGGCCCAGGAATCGCGTAGGTCGGGGCGACATACACCACGCCGGCAGGAGCGCCGTAGCCCGGGCCGACAGGCGCGACGATGCAGGCGCTCAGCGCGAAGGCCGCGCTGGCGATGCAAGTCCATCGGATCAACTTCATGGTGTGCCTTCCGAGGCGGGCAGGATGCCACCTTTGCCATGCACACCAACGACCGCGCGACAGGGGAGGTTGACCCCCCCCTGTGAAGCGCATGTAAAGCGCTGCCGCTAGAGCCCGACCAGGTAGTGCGCCAGGTTCTGGATGTCGGCGTCGGTCAGCGTGTTGGACACGCTGGTCATGTTGCCGGCGTCGTTGGTGCGTCGCCGGGCCTTGAAGTCACTGAGTTGCTTGACGATGTAGTCGAACTGCTGGCCGGCCACGCGAGGGATCTCGTTCTGACCCGCGAAGCCACCCTGGTGGCACATGGTGCACAAGGTCTCGTCGGCCTTGGCCTTGCCCAGCCGGGCCCTTTCGGCATCGGGCTGGAAGCCTTGCACACCCGGCTTCTGCGCCGCGAAATAGGCCGCCAGTTCACGCATGTCGTCCTTGCTCAGGCCCTGGGCCATGGGCGACATCTGCTCATTGCTGCGGCGGCCTTCCTGGAAGTCGCGCAGTTGCAGGTAGAGGTAGCGGCTGGTCTGGCCGGCCAGCACCGGAACCTGGGGCAACCGCGAACGCCCGCCGGTGCCATGGCAGGCGAAGCAGGCGGCTGCCTTCGCGGGCTCGGGCGGCGCGGCATCCTGGGCCGCCGCGGAGGCGACCGCCAGCACCAGGCCGGCGGCAATGGTCTTTGCAAACTGCATCTTCACATCGGAAAGGAAACCGGCGGGTTCGGCGGGGCCTGCCGCACAGGGCAGGACCCACCTGTCCCGTGGAATGGTCGATCAGGGCAGGGCGAAGACGATCACCGAGTTGCCACGCTTGAAGTCGAGCTGCGTGTTGCCGCCCGCGGCCACCGCCACGTACTGCTTGCCGCCCACCGAGTATGAAACGGCCGGCGCATTCACGCCCGCACCGGCCTGGTACTCCCACAGCTTCTTGCCGCTGGTGGCGTCGAAGGCGCGGAACAGGCCGTTGCCTTCGCCGTTGAACACCAGGTTGCCGGCCGTGGCCAGCACGCCGCCGATCAGCGGCTGCTCGGTGTCGAACTTCCAGGCGATCTTGCCCGTGTCCAGGTTCACGGCCACCAGGCGGCCCCACTGTTTCTCGGCCGCGATCGTCTTGAACGCGCCGCCCAGCCACAGCTTGCCGCCGGGGTACTTGGACTCCTCGACGTGGTAGGTCATCGGCTGGTGCAGGTTGGCCGCGTAGGCCAGGTGCAACTTGGGGTTGACGGCCATCGGGCTCCATTCGACGCCGCCGTTCGCCCCCGGCAGCATGCGCGCCCCCTGGGGCGTGGGCAGCACCCACATGTTCTCTTGCGGCACCATCGCTTCGCTGAAGCGGATCAACTCGCCGGTGGCGCGGTCGTGCACATAGACGTGGCCGGTCTTGCCGCCGTGGATGGCCACCTTGATCAGCTTGCCGTCCTTGCCCTTGGCTTCGGTGAGGATGACCGGCGAGACGGCATCCAGGTCCCACACATCGTGCGAGACGTACTGGTAGTGCCACTTGTAGGCGCCGGTGTTCAGGTCCACGGCCACGATGGAGTCCGTGTAGAGGTTGTCGCCCGGGCGCTCCTTGCCGTACAGGTCGGGGCTGGGGTTGCCCACCACGAAAAAGGCGGTGTTGGTTTCCTTGTCGACGGCCGGTGCCATCCACACGCCGCCGCCCAGGGTCTTGTAGAAGTCACCTCCCTGCTTGGCCAGCTGCGCCTTCTCGGCCGCGATGTCGCGCAGCATGTTGCGGCCCGTGGCGTCGTTGACCGCGAAGACGCCTTCGTGGCCCTTCTCGGGCACGGTGTAAAAGGTCCACAGCAGCTTGCCGTCGTTGGCGTCATAGGCCTTGACGAAGCCGCGGATGCCGTATTCGCCGCCGTTGGTGCCGATCAGGATCTTGCCGTTGACGGCCACCGGGGCCATGGTCTCGGAGTAGCCTTCCTCGGGGTCGGCGATCTGGCTGCTCCACAGCACCTTGCCGGTCTTGGCATCCA
>CAIJPE010000424.1 GCA_903822435.1 uncultured beta proteobacterium
CGCGGCGCTGTCCGCCGAGCCTGCGTTCGATGCCGCCTCGCGACAGCTGTACGGGCCCTACCAGCAGTGGCTGGACGGGCAGGTGCGCGTCGACGCGCTGCCCGACCATGTCCTTGGCGAGGAGTCGGTCGATGAGTGAGCGGCTCGACCCCCTGACCCTGCCGCTGCACGGCAGCCGCCTGATCGAGGCCAGTGCCGGCACCGGCAAGACCTGGACCATCGCCGCGTTGTATGTGCGCCTGGTGCTCGGCCACGGCGGCGGCGGCCACGGCCCGGTCCGCCCGCTGCACCCCGGCGAGATCCTGGTCATGACCTTCACCAAGGCCGCCACGCGCGAGTTGTCCGACCGCATCCGGCAGCGCCTGGTGCAGGCTGCGGCCTGCTTCAGGGGCGAAGCCGAGCCCGCCGATGGCGACGGCTTCCTGGCTGGCCTGCTGGCCGATTACCCGCCCGGTGAAGCCCGGCAGCAGGCGGCCTGGCGCCTGGCCATGGCCGCCGTGGCCATGGACGATGCGGCCGTCCACACCATCGATGCCTGGTGCCAGCGGATGCTGCGCGAGCATGCCTTCGACAGCGGCTGCCTTTTCGACGAGGTGCTGCAGGCCAACGAGGCCGCCATGCTGGCCGAGGCGGCGCGCGACTACTGGCGCCAGCAGGTCTACCCGCTGGCCGAGCCTGCGCTGGGCGTGGCCCTGTCGGAGTGGCAGGACATCGACGACCTGGTGGCCAGCGCCCGGCAATTGATGCCGCTGCCGGTGCCACCTGATGCGGGCCAGGGCAGCCTGGCCGAGTGCATCGATGCCTTCGCCGCGCTTCGCTCGGGGGCGCTGGCCGGCCTGAAGCAGGGCTGGGCCGATCGCGGGGCCGACATGCGGGCCTGGCTGGACGGGCAGATGGCTCGCGCGGACTGCCCCTTCCAGAAGACCAAGCTCAGGCCCTCCTACTACGTAGCCTGGATCGAACGGCTGGTTGCCTGGGCAGCCGACCCCGAGCAGGTCGAGATCGGCCTGACAGACACGGCGCAGTCGCGGCTGCAGCCCGCGGGCCTGCACGAGGCCCTCAAGCCCGATGCGGTGGTGGACATCCCCGAATGTTTCGCGGCCTTCGAGGCCTTGCTGGCCGCACTGCCGTGCCTGCCCGAAGCGGGCCCGGCCCTGCGCGGCCACGCGGCGCTCCGGGTGGCCCGGCGCCTGCAGCAGCTGAAGGCACAGGCCGGCACCTACGGCTTTGCCGACATGCTCGACCGGCTGGACACGGCACTGGACCCTTCCGCCTCTGGCAACAAGGCACTGCGGCTGCGCGAGCGCATCCTGCAGCAGTACCCCGTGGCGCTGGTCGACGAGTTCCAGGACACCTCGCCCGTGCAACTGCGCATCTTCGACCGGCTCTACCGCATCGCCGACAACGCACCGGGGCAGGCCCTGCTGCTCATCGGCGACCCCAAGCAGTCCATCTATGGTTTTCGGGGTGCCGACATCTACAGCTACCTGGTCGCGCGGCGCGCCACCCAGGGCCGCCACCACGTGCTGGGCACCAACCACCGATCGACGCACGAACTGGTGGAGGCGGTCAACGGCCTCTTCCTCGGCGCCGAGGCACGTGCGGGCGAGGGCGCCTTCATGTTCAGGCCGCCGGGCGCACAGCGGCCGGGCCCTGGCGACGACGATGGCCCCGGCATGCCTTTCGTGCCGGTCGATGCGAAGGGGCGCGACGAGCAGCTGGTCTGTTCGGGCGGCGGCGTCGCCGCGCTGACGATGTGCCTGGATACCGAGCTGTTGAGCAAGCGCACCAGCCGCGACCGCTTTGCCGCCCTCAGTGCCGAACGCATCGTGCAGCTGTTGAACGACGCCCAGGCCGGATTCGCGGAACAGGGCGAGCCGTTCCGGCGCCTGAGGCCTGCGGATATCGCGGTGCTGGTGCGCAGCGGCACCGAAGCCGATGCCGTGCGCGGGGCGCTGCGGCGCCGCGGCGTGGCGTCGGTCTACCTGTCTGACAAGGACACCGTCTTCAAGAGCGCCGAGTCGCAGGACCTGCTGCGCCTGTTGCAGGCCGTGGCAGCCCCGCGCGACGTGCACCTGGCCCGCTCGGCGCTGGCCACCGCGCTGCTGGCGCTTCCGCTGGATGACCTGCTGGCCCTGTCGACCGACGACGTGCGCTTGGACGCGCAGTGCGAACTGCTGGGGCAGCTACAGGTCACCTGGCAATCGCAGGGTGTGCTGGCGATGGTGCGCCGGGCCCTGCACGGCCTGGGCATGCCCGCGCGCTGGCTGGCCGCCGACGACGGCGAACGGCGCCTGACCAACGTCCTGCACCTGGCCGAGCTGCTCCAGGCGGCCAGCGCGCAACTCGAGGGCGAGCAGGCCCTGATCCGCTGGATGTCGCAGCAGATCGACGACGCCGATGCGGGGCTCGGGGCCGGCCCTGGCTCCGGTGACGAGCAGGTGCTGCGCCTGGAGAGCGACGCAGACCTGGTCAAGGTGGTGACCGTGCACAAGTCCAAGGGGCTCGAGTACCCGCTGGTGTTCCTGCCCTTTGCCGCGCACTTTCGCGCCATCGAACGCAAGGGCACGGCGCAGGTGCTGCTGCCCGATGCCGCCGGTGTGCGCCACCTGTTCATGCAGCCCACCCCGGCCCAGCTGCGGGCCGCCGACCAGGAGCGCCTGCGCGAAGACCTGCGCCTGCTGTACGTGGCCGCCACCCGGGCGCGGCACGCGCTGTGGGTGGGCGTCTCGGCGCTGAAGGTGGGCCGAAGTCCCGATTGCGTGTGGCACCGCAGCGCGCTGGGGTACCTGTTGTCGGGCGATGAACCCGCGGTGCCCGGGCAACTGGGCGCCGATGTGCGCGCGTTCGCGGCGCGGGTACCGGGCGTGGTGGTTTCCACCCCCGGACTGGACCCGCCGTTTCGGGCGCCGGCGCTCACCCGCCTGCTGCCGCGCGACGCGCCTCCGGCACTCCTGCCGGCGCCATCCTATGCGGCCAGCTTCGATCGCCTGTGGTCGATCAGCAGCTACTCCGCGCTGGTGAAGGACGCCGCGCGCGGCACGCAGCCCGCCTCCGGCGGCCTGCCGGTTCGCGTGCTGCGCGACGACGAGCCTCAAGAAGCCGCCGGCGCCGGCGGTCCGGGCCTCGAAGCCAGCCAGCCGTGGCACCGCTTTCCGCGCGGGGCCTTCGCCGGCAACTTCCTGCACGATCAGCTGGAATGGCTGGCAGGCGAGGGCTTCGCACTGGAGGACAACCCCTCGCTGCAGAAGGCCCTGCTGCGCCGCTGCGAGCGGCAGGGCTGGGGGCACCGCGCCGACGATGTGCTGGCCTGGCTGTCGCGCGTGTGCTCGACGCCGATGCCGGCGCTGGGTGTCTCGCTGGCAGGCTTGGGCCGTGCCTTGCCCGAGATGGAGTTCTGGTTCCCCAGCGACGGGCTGCGCGCCCGCGCCGTGGACGCCCTGTGCCGCAAGCACATCCTGCCCGGCCGGCCTCGGCCCGAACTGCCCGAGCGGGCCTTGCGCGGCATGTTGATGGGCTTCACCGACCTGGTCTTCGAGCAGGGCGGACGCTATGGCGTGCTGGACTACAAATCGAACGCGCTGGGCATCCGCGACGCCGACTACACGCTGGCGGCCATGGAGGCCGCGATGCTGGAACACCGCTACGACGTGCAGGCCGCCCTGTACTTGCTGGCCTTGCACCGGTTGCTCAAGGCGCGGATGCGCACGGGTTATGCACCGGCGGTGCAGCTGGAGGGTGCCGTGTACCTGTTCCTGCGCGGTGTTCACGGCAGCACCGGCGGCTGCTTCCACCTGCCCGCGCCGGTGGCCCTGATCGAAGCGCTGGACACCCAGTTGGCAACCGGTGCCAGCGCCCAGGCCGGAGCGACCCCATGACCCCCGATGAGGTGCTGTCCGTCTTGCAGGCCTGGCGGGCCGCCGGCTGGATCCGAGCGCTGGACCTGGCGCTGGCCCGCTTCCTGAACGAACTGGATGCCCAGGCCCCGGGCAGCCTGCTGCTGGCCGCGGCCTTGCTCGCCCACCTGGAAGGGCGCGGCCACAGCTGCCTGCCGCTGCGGGTCTTCCTGCGCGACCCGCAGGCCACGCTCGCCTGGCCGCCCGCGGCCACAGCCGAGCTGGCCGCGGCGCTGCAGGCGCTGCCCGTGGATGGTCCGGCGGCCCGGGCCGCGTGGGCGGGGCGGGCCGTCATGCAGATCGACCCTGCCGATGGCCAAGGCACGTCGCCGCTCGTGCTGTGCGGTGACCGCCTGTACCTGCGGCGCTACTGGCACCACGAACTGCGCGTGGCCACCGATGTCCTCGCGCGGGCCCTCGCGCGCGACGTCCCGGATGGCGGGGGCAACAACCTGGACCGGACACGCGTCAGGGCCCTGATGGATCTGTTGTTCCTGCCGGCTGCCGCGGCGAAGGACCCGTCCGCAGCAACCGCGGGCCCGGATTGGCAGAAGGTGGCCTGCGCGGTGGCGCTGCGCGGGCGGCTGACCCTCCTGACCGGGGGCCCGGGTACCGGCAAGACCTACACGGCGGCCCGGTTGCTGGTGCTGCTTCAGGCGCTGCACACCGGCGTGCAGCCTCTGCGCGTGGCACTGGCCGCGCCCACGGGCAAGGCCGCGGCGCGCTTGCGGCAGTCCATCGGCACGGCGCTCCAGGGGCTGCACGACCGGCTGGGCGACACCTTGCCCCTGGCCGATTGGGCGCCATCGCTCGGCCCGGCGCAGACCCTGCACGCGCTGCTGGGCCCACGGCCCGGCACGCGGCGTTTCCGGCACGATGCGGCCAACCCGCTGGATGTCGACCTGCTCTTCGTGGACGAGGCCTCCATGGTCCACCTGGAAATGATGGCCACCCTGCTGGACGCCCTGCCGGCCGGCGCCCGCGTGGTCTTGCTGGGCGACCGGGACCAACTGGCCTCGGTCGAAGCCGGTGCCGTGATGGGTGACCTGTGCCAGGGTGCCGGCGGCGCTGCCGCTGCCAGCCCCTACAGCGCGGCCACCGCCGACTGGGTGCGTCAGCTGACGGGCGAGACGATACCGGTGACCGATGCCGCCCCCGCCGGTGCCCTGTCGCAGCAGACCGTCGTGCTGCGGCAGAGCCGTCGCTTCGGCGGGCCGATCGGTAATCTGGCGCTGTCGGTGAACCGGGGCGATGGCGCCGCGGCGCTGGCCACCTTGCGGGCTGAGCCCGAGGGTGAGGTGGTGCTGATCGAGACCGCCGATGCCGGCGCTGTCGCACGCCTGGCCCTCGAAGGACGCCCAGGGGCCCGCGGGGGCTACCGCACCTACCTCGACGTCCTCGGCCAGCAGCCCGATGCGGCTGAAGATTTCGGCGCCTGGGCCAGCGCGGTGCTGCGGCACTTCGATGATTTCCGCGTGTTGTGCGCCGTTCGCGAAGGCCCCTGGGGCGTGTCGGGTCTGAACGCGGGCATCGAGCGCGCGCTGTCCGAGCACGGCCTGCTGCAGCGGCGCGGCGAGTGGTACCCGGGCCGGCCTGTCATGGTCACGCGCAACGACCCCGCGCTGGGCGTCTTCAACGGTGACATCGGCGTGGTGCTGCAGCCGCCGGGCACGGGCCCGCTGCGCGCCTACTTCCTGAACGGCGCCACGTTGCACTCGGTGTCGGTGGGCCGCCTGGCCGATGTCGAGACGGCGTTTGCGCTGACCGTTCACAAGAGCCAGGGCTCGGAGTTCGCGCACGTGGTGCTCGTGCTGCCGCCCGAGGACTCGGCCGTGGTCACGCGCGAGCTGGCCTACACCGGCATCACCCGCGCCAAGAGCGCCTTCACCCTGGTCGCGCGACAGGCCCAGGGCCTGGCCCGGGCCAGCGGCCGCCTCACGAGCCGCCTGAGCGGCTTGCAGGACATGCTTCGAACCCCATGAGATTCATCCACACCGCCGACCTTCACCTGGACAGCCCCCTGCGCGGCCTGTCGGCTTATCCCGATGCGCCGGCCGAGCGTCTGCGCACCGCCACCCGGGACGCCTTCCATCACCTGGTGGGCAAGGCCATCGACGAGCAGGTCGACTTCATGGTCATCGCCGGCGATGTGTACGACGGCGACTGGAAGGACTTCAACACCGGCCTGTTCTTCGTGCGCCAGATGGGCCGGCTGCGCCTGGCGGGCATTCCGGTGTACCTGCTGTACGGCAACCACGACGCCGAGAGCGAGATGACGCGCGGCCTGGAGCTGCCCGACAACGTGCACGTCTTTCCGCCCCGCAGGGCCGAGACCTTCTGCATCGAGAGCCTGCGGGTGGCCCTGCACGGGCGCAGCTTCAAGGTGGCCGCCACCACCGAGAACCTCGTACCCGGTTACCCCCGGCCCGTGCCCGGCTGGCTCAACATCGGGGTCTTGCACACCGCGCTGGAAGGCCATGCCGAGCATGCGCGCTACGCCCCGTGCTCGGTGGCCGAACTGCAGGCCAAGGGCTACCAGTACTGGGCCCTGGGCCACGTGCACGAGCACTGGATCCATCGCGACGCCACGACCATCGCCTATCCAGGCAACCTGCAGGGGCGGCACATCCGCGAGCCTGGCGCACGCGGTGCGCTGCTGGTGACGGCCGAAGGGGGCGAGATCACCGAGGTCGAACGCCTGGAAGTCGATGTGCTGCGCTGGCAGGCGCTGGACATCGACATCGCCGCGGTGGCCGACCTGAAGGGCGCGGTTCGCCAGGCAGGCCGGGCCTTGGAGGCCTTGCTGCAGGCCACGCCGGCGGGTTTGCCGCTGGCCGTGCGCGTGGTGTTCAGGGGCCGATCGGCCGCGCATGCGGCGCTGCTGCAGGACGAAGGCCAGCTCCGCCAGGAAGTCATCGCGCAGGCGGTGGCGCTGGATGCCGACCGGATCTGGATCGAGAAGGTGCGCGTGGCCAGCGAGGCTGCCGCCGCGGTGCCCTCGGCCGGTGCCCCGGAATCCCAGGGTGCGCTGGCCGAGCTCGAACGGCTGGCGCTGTCAGCCGGCGAAGATGCCGACTTCGTGCGGTCGTTGCAGGCCGATTGGCAGGCCTTGCTCGAGAAGCTGCCCCACGACGCACTGCTGGCCGCCCCCGAGCTCGCCCTCCTGCGCCAAGACCCGTCGGCCCAACTGGCCGACCGCATCCGGCAGGCCGTGCCCTTGCTGATGGCCCGCGTCGGCCACGGCGCCGCGTCGGCTTCCTGACCGCGGCGGGCCACGATCCATGCGCATCCGCGAGCTCCGCCTTATCCGTTACGGCAAATTCACCGACCGCACCCTGGAGCTGCCCGCCCGGGCCCGAGACATCCACTTCATCGTGGGCCCGAACGAGGCCGGCAAGTCCACGGTCCGCACGGCGATCGGCGATTGGCTCTTCGGCATACCCACGCGCACGCCGCTGGCCTTCCTGCATCCCATGCCCGAGTTGCGGGTGGGGGGCGTGATCGAGACCCTGGCCGATGGCGACTCGCCGGCCCGGTACCTGGCCTTCGAGCGCACCAAGGGCAACAAGAACACCCTGCGCACGCCGCAGGATGCCGTGCTGCCCGACGCGGCCCTGCAGCCGTGGCTCGGCAGCCTGCAGGCCCTGGCCTTCAACCGCATGCATGCGCTGGATCACGGCGCGCTGGTCGAAGGCGGTGCCGGGATCCTGCACGCGTCCGACGACATCGGCCGCCTGCTGTTCCAGTCGGCGGCGGGCATCGAGCACCTGGGCGAAGCCTTGCAGAAGCTGCAAGCCGATGCCGATGCGCTGTGGGGCCCTCGCAGGTCGGGCTCGCGCAGCTATTACCAGGCCCTGGACGCCTTCGATGCGGCCAACGCCGCGTTCAAGCAATCCACCTTGCGCACCCGCGACTGGCAAGCGCAGCACGACGCCCTTGCCGCCACCGAATCGGCCCTCGGCGCCGCCCGGGCCCGCGAGCTCGATATCCGCCTGCAACGCAGCCGGCTGGAGCGCATCCGCCGCGTGCGGCCCATGTTGCTCGCCCTGGACGCCGCACGGGCCGAGCAAGAGGCCTTGCTCGCGGCGGGCAGCATCCCCTTGCTGCCCGAGAACGCGGCCCAGGTGCTGGGTGAAGCCCGACAGGCGATGGTGCTGGTGGCGGCCGAGCTGCAGCGCCTGCAGCAGGCCATCGCCAAGGCGCGCCGCGACCTGCATGCCACGCCGGTGGACCGCGCGGTGCTGGCCCTGGCCGCCGACATCACGGAGCTGAATGAACGCCGCCTGCAATTCCGCGCCCACCGCACGGACATGGTCAAGCGTGCCGAAGAGATCCGCCTGGAGTGGCAGCGCGCGCAAGAGCTGGCCGCCGGCCTGGGGTGGAGCGCCGAAAGCGAGGACGCGGTGCGCCGACGATTGCCCGCGGCGCCGGCTCGCTTGCGCCTGTCCCGTTTGCTGAAAGAGCGGGTGGCCGTGGTGCAGGCCTTGCGCGCCGCGGAAGGCCATCTGGCAGAGCGGCAGCAGCAGGTGGCGCAGGCCCGGCAGGCCCTCTCGCATCCGGCGGCGGGTGCGGTGCCCCCCGGCCTTGCGTCGGCGCTCGAGCAGGCGCTGAAGCTGGGCGACCCCGCCGCGGCCATGGCCGCCCTGCAACACAAGCTCGACGCCCTGGCGCACAGGCTCGATGCGGGCCTGGCGGCCCTGGGCGACTGGCGCCGCGAACCCGCGGCCCTGAGGGCCATGCTCGTGCCCGAGCCGGCGCTGGTCCGTGGCCTCATCGATCAACAGCGCAGCGATGCCGCCGAGGCCCACTCGCAGCGCGATGCGCTGGACGCCAAGGCCCAGGACCTGCAACGCCTGTCGCTCGATCTGCAGCAGCTGGTGCGCGACTTTCAGCCCGTCTCGATGGACCAGGTCCTGGAGGCCCGGCGATTGCGCGACGGGTCGTGGCAGGGCATCAAGTCGGCACCGGGCGAGCTGGCCGACCGCGCGTCGGCTTTCGAAGGGCAGGTGGCGCAGGCCGACCAGCTGGCCGATGCCCGGCTCGACAGGGCGCAGCACGAAGCGGCCCGGCGCGCCAGGGCCGAAGCCCTGGAACACCAGCGGCTCGAGTGGCAGGGCCTGGGCCGGCGGTTGCAGGCCGTGCAGCAGCGCATGGCGTCGCGGGCGGACGATTGGCAGGCGCTGGCCTCCAGCGGCGGCTTGCCCGGGTTGCCGCTGGAGATGGCGCCCGCCTGGCTGCAGCAGCGCCAGGCCGCGCTCGAGCTGGTCGACGCCATGTCGGACGCGCAGCAGCAACTGGACGCACTGCGGGAGGCGGCCGCCACCGCCCGGCAGGCTTTGGGACGGCTGCTCGGCCTTGCGGATGCGGGGGCTGCGGCGCCCGACCTGGCCGAGTGCGTGCGCCGGGCGCGGGCGCAGATCACCCTGGACGATCAGGCCCGGGGCCAGCGCGTCACCCTGGAACAGCAACTGCGCGAAGGGCAGGCCAGCCTGCTGACCTTGCAGACCGCGCTGCAGGCGGCCCGGGCTGCCTGGGACGGCTGGGGCCTGTCCTGGCGTTCCGCGTTGCTGGCGGCGGGCCATGCGGAGTCGGTGCTGGCCGATCAGGTCGAGTCCGAGATCGAGGTGATGCAGGAGGTCGACCGCCTGCTCGGCCGTATCCGAAGCATTCGCAGCGAACGCATCGACACCATGCAGGCCGACCTGGACGGCCTGGACCTCACCGCCGGCCGGCTGGCCGAACGGGTGGCTCCCGAACTGGCGGGCCGCCCTGCGGAAGACATGGCCCTGGAACTCGCCCATCGGCTGGACGGCGCCCGGCAGGCCGATGCCACCTGCGCGGCGCTGCAGTCGGCATTGGCGCAATCGCAGGCCGATGAGGCGGCGGCCGTGCAACGGCAGCTGGCCCTGCAAGCCAGCCTGGTGCCGCTGATGGCGGCCGCCGGCGTCGACGATGCCGGCGCCCTGGCGGCAGCCATCGAACGCTCGGGCCGGCGAAGGGCCGTGGAGGCCAGGATCGCCTCGGCCGAGGCCGAGCGGGCCCAGGCGGCCGATGGCTTGTCTGCCGATGCGCTGCGCCGCGAGATCGAGGGCATCGGCGCCGACGAGCTGATCGCGCAGCTCGAGCGATTCACAAGGCAGGCCAGCGAGGCGGTGGAAGAGATCGCCATGCTCAGCAACCGGCACGGCACGTTGAAGACGGCCTTCGACGCCTTCGATGGCGCCGGCCGTGCCGCGCGGGCCGAGTCGCAGCGGCAGGAGGCGCTGTCTGCCATGGGCGATGCCGCCGAGCGCTACCTGCGGCTGCACACCGCCTCGCGCTTGCTGAAGTGGTCGATGGAGAAATTCCGCGAGACCCAGCAGGGGCCCATGCTCGCCCGGGCGTCGGCGCACTTCAAGGGCCTGACCCTGGGCTCTTTCAGCCGCCTGTTGGTGGACACGGAAGACGCGGCGCCGCGCCTGCTGGGCATCCGCCCGGGCGGCGAGCAGGTGGACGTGGGCGGCATGAGCGAGGGCTCACGCGACCAGCTGTACCTGGCGCTGCGGCTGGCGGCGCTGGAGCTTCAGTGCGACCAGGGTTTCAACCTGCCGCTGATCGCCGACGACCTGTTCATCAATTTCGACGACCATCGCACCGAGGCGGGCCTGGCGGTGCTGGGCGCCCTGAGCGCACGAATGCAGGTGGTGTTCCTGACGCACCACCATCACCTGGTTCCCATGGCCAAGCGGGTGCTGGGAGACGATCTCAACGTGGTGTGGCTCTGAAAGGGGTGGCTTCAGCGCCTCTTCGCGAAAGCGTCACAATACCCATGCTCCGGGGTGCGCGCGACGGCGTGCTGAGATCCAAACCCGCGAACTTGATCCGGTTCATGCCGGCGTAAGAAGAGCAACTGCCGCGTGCCGTGCCTGGGCCGTGGTGGCGCGTCCTTCGGAGCATTGGATTTGGTGCACCCCGGAGGATCGATGAACACCGCAACCCCCGCAGCCGCTGCCGACGGACCCACCCCCTGGGCCCAGTACCGGCGATTGCTCTCCATCGCGGGTTCCGACTCCGGCGGCGGTGCCGGCGTGCAGGCCGACCTGAAGACCTTCGCCGCGCTGGGCTGCTTCGGCACCACGGCCATCACGGCGTTGACCGCCCAGAACACCACCGGCGTGCGTGCCATCCATGCCGTGCCCCTGGATGTGCTGGCCGCCCAGATCGATGCGGTCGTCGAGGACCTCGGCGTCGACGCGGTGAAGATCGGCATGCTGCATTCGGCACCCACCATCCAGACGGTGGCCGTGGCGCTCGAGCGCCACGGCCTGCACCGGGTGGTGCTGGACCCAGTGATGGTGGCGACCAGCGGCGCTGCCCTCATCGACCCGTCTTCGATCGCGGCGCTCGTGAGCCTGCTCTTCCCGCGGGCCCTGCTGGTCACGCCCAACCTGGACGAAGCCGCCATGCTCGTCGGCCGTCCGCTGCACAGCGAAGCCGACATGGCCGCGGCGGCGCAGCAACTGCTGGACATGGGCGCGCGCGCCGTGCTGCTGAAGGGCGGCCACCTGGCCGGCGACACCGTGGCCGACCTGCTGCTGCAACCGGGCGTTGCCCCGTTGTGGCTGCGTGCACCGCGCATCGCCACGCACAACACCCACGGCACGGGCTGCACCCTGTCCAGCGCCATTGCGGCTTTCCTGGCGCTCGGCGACGGCCTGCCGCAGGCCGTGCGGCTGGCGCGCGAGTACGTGCGCGGCGCCCTGGCTGCCGGCGCCGGTGTGCGCACGGGTTCGGGCAGTGGCCCCTTGAACCACGGCTTTGCGCCGCAGCCCATGCGGCTGGCCCCGTTGCCATGAGCCGGTTCCCAGGCCGATGACCGCCATGAACCCAGCCTTGCCGCCCACGATGCAGACCCTGGTGGACCGGCTGCACGGCTTCCTGGCCCAGGATGGCTGCACCGACGCCGAGTTCGACGAACTGGCCCTGGCCCTGTTCGCCCTGCAGTACGCCAGCAACGAGCCCTACCGCCGCTTCTGCCAGCGGCGCGGCGCCACGCCGCGCCGCCTGACGCGCTGGCACGAGGTGCCGCCGGTGCCCATCAGCGCCTTCAAGGACGCCACGCTCAGCTGCGTGCCGCCGGCCGATTGCGAACGCGTGTTCATGACCAGTGGCACCAGCCGGGGCGAGATCAAGGGCCGCAACCACCACCCGACGATCGCCGTGTGGGACCGCTCGATGCGGCGCCACTTCGAGCAGCGTTTCATGCAGGGCCGGGCCCCGCTGCCCATGCTGTTGCTGTTCCCCGACGAGGTGCAGTTGCCCAACTCGTCGCTGGCCCGCTATCTGTCGCTGGCCGCGCGCTGCTACGGAACGCCCGGCAGCCGCTCCTACATCGGCCCGAAGGGCCTGGACGTGGGCGGCCTGCGTGCCGCGCTGGACCAGGCCGCGGCGCAGGCGCAGCCTGTCGCGCTGATGGGCGCGAGCTTCAGCATCGTCCACCTGCTGGACGCCTTGCGCGCCCAAGGTGAGCGCCATCCGTTGCCCGCGGGCAGCCGCATCCTGGACACCGGTGGCTACAAGGGCCAGGCGCGCGAATTGCCCTTGGACGCCTTCTACGACGGGCTGGCCGAGACCTTCGGCCTGCCGCGTGCCGACTGCATCAACATGTACGGCATGACCGAGCTCAGCTCGCAGTTCTACGATGCGGGCAACGAGCTCGTGCCGTCGATCAAGCGCGCGCCCCATTGGGTGCGCAGCCGGGTCATCGATCCCTTGAGCGGCCACGAATTGCCGCGCGGTGAACGCGGCGCGCTGGCGCATTGCGACCTGGCCAACTTCAACTCGGCCATCGCGATCCTCACCGAAGACATCGGCGTTGCCGTCGACGGCGGCTTCGTGCTGCTGGGCCGCGCCGAAGGGGCCGAGGCCAAGGGCTGCTCCTTGGCGGTGCAGGAGTTCCTGCAGGCAACGCGTCCATGACCACCACCTGGCGTGCGGGCCACCTGCCGGGGCTGGCGCCTGGCGACGTGCACTGGCACACCCTGCAATTCGCTGCGCACGGACGCGTGCTGCCCGTGGAAGTGCCGCTGCTGACCGACGCGCAGATGCAGGCGCTGGCCACGCACGTGCGCAGCGCCGCACAGCAGTCGCTTCGGGCCATGCCGGTGGATGCGGTCATCGGTGTTCTCGACCGCGCCGTCGCGCGGCTCCTGGATGCGCGGGACCCGCTGCGGCAAGAGCTCGACCGGCTGCTGCCGGTCGTCACGGGCTTCGACGAAGAGATGGTGCGCCTGGGCTTGACCGCCTACCTGCAGGCCTTCCGGGCGCCGCAGTTGCAGCGTTTCGTCGCGCAGGACTTCGCCAACCCGAAGGTGCTCGACGGCTTCCAGCCGGCTGTCAAGGGCGGCGCCGCGCGGGCCTTCGGCCCGGCCTTGCTCGCCCACGTCTGGGCCGGCAACGTGCCCGGCCTGCCGTTGTGGAGCCTGGCCTGCGGCCTGCTGGTCAAGGCCGGCAACATCGGCAAGCTGCCCAGCGACGAGCCGGTCTTCGCCACGCTTTTCGCACGCCTGCTGTGCGAGGTGCACCCGCCGCTGGCCGACTGCCTGGCCGTGGTGTGGTGGAAGGGCGGGCAGCCCGGCCCTCAGGCCGCGCTCTTTCGCGCGTGCGACACCGTGCTGGCCTATGGCAGCAACGCCGCCCTGCAGCAGGTGCGCCAAGCCGTGCCGCTGACCACGCGCTTCATCGGCTATGGCCACAAGCTGGGGGTAGCGTTGGTGGGCCGTGCCGCGCTGGACCGCCAGCGCGGCCCCGCTGCCGCCCGGCGCCTGGCGCTGGACATCGTGCGCTGGGAGCAGCAGGGTTGCTATTCGCCGCATGTGGTGTACGTCGAGCGGGGAGCCGCGCTGTCGCCGCGCGACTTCGCGCAGCACGTGGCCGCCGAGCTGGCCAACCTCGGACACCGCCACCCGCGAAGGGCCCTGGCACTCAGCGAGGCCGAGGCCGTGGCGGCCTGGCGGCGCACGGCCGAATGGGGCACGCTGTCCGATCCAGCGGGCGAGGCGGCCGGCACTGAACTGCTGGGGGCCGAGGACGCACCCTGGGCCCTGGCCTATCGCGACAGGCCGCAGCCGCTGGCGCCGTCGGCGGGCCAGCGCTGCGTGCAGCTCAGCGCGGTGGATGCGCTGGACGATGTGCTGCCGCTGCTGGCGCCGCACGCGGCCTTCCTGCAGACGGTGGGCCTGGCCACCACGCCGGCCGAGCTGTACCGGCTGGGCGAGGCGCTGGGGCGCATCGGCGTGACCCGCATCGCGCCCCTGGGGCGTATGACGCAGCCCGAAGCCGGCTGGCACCACGATGGCCGATTCAACCTGTCCGACCTCGTGCGCATGGTCGAGATCGAGCAGGCCGCCGAGCGCGCCGCCGACCGCCTGGCGCCCTACGCGCAAGAGTGGGACGCATGAGCTTCCTGGCCCTGCGCGATGTGAGCTTCGGCCATGCAGGCCAGGCCCCGGTGATCGAGGGCCTGAGCCTCGAGCTGGCGCCCGGTGACATCCACTGCCTGGTGGGCCGCAGCGGTTGCGGCAAGACCACGCTGCTGAAGTTGGCCGCCGGCTTGCTGCAGCCCACGGCAGGGGTGGTGACGGTGCGCGGCAGACCGCTGGCCGACCGGCGCAGCGTGGGCTTCGTGTTCCAGCAGCCCACCTTGCTGGATTGGCTGACGGTGCGCGACAACGTGCTGTTGCCCGTTTCGCTGCAGCACCCGCCCGGCAACGCCGATGTGCAGGCGGCCGAGGCGCTGCTGGCCCAACTGGGCCTGTCGGCCTTCAGCCAACGCTACCCGGCCCAACTCTCGGGCGGCCAGCAAAGCCGCGTGGCGCTGGCCCGTGCGCTGGTGCTGCAGCCGCCGCTGTTGCTGCTGGACGAGCCCTTTGCCGCGCTGGACGCCATCACCCGCGAAGACCTGCAGCGCGACCTGCTGCGCCTGTGCCGGACCCGCGGCACGACGGCGCTGTTCGTCACGCACGACATCGCCGAGGCCGTGTTCCTGGGCGATCGTGTGTCGGTGCTGGCGGCCGGACGATTGCAGCGCAGCGTGGCCGTGCCGCCGGACGCGGCGCGCGACACGCCGTCCTTCGGCGCCTGCTGCGCGGCGCTGCGCCAATCGCTCGGGTTTGCCGGGGTCGCGGCATGAAGCGCCACGAACGCATCGCGGCGCTGCTGCTGCTGGCCCTGCTGGTCGGTGGATGGGAAGTTGCGGCGCGGTGGCTCGGCCTGTCGGCGCTGGTTCTGCCCCCACCCAGCCGCATTGCGCAGGCGCTGTGGCAGGGCCTGGCCAGCGGCTACCTGTGGCCACACCTGTGGGCCACCGTCGCCGAACTGGTCTTCGGGCTGGCGGCCGGTTGCACCATCGGCTTCGGCGCGGGGGTGCTGCTGGCCGAAGTGCCTGCGCTGCGCCGCCTGGTGATGCCGTACGTCGTGGTCAGCCAGGTGGTGCCCAAGCTGGCACTGATGCCGCTGTTCATCGTCTGGTTCGGCTTCGGGTTGGCACCCACCGTGGTCATCACGGCGCTGATCTGCTTCTTTCCGCTGCTGGAGAACACCCTGACCGGCCTGGCCCGCGTGGCGCCGGCGCAGCTGGAGCTGTTCCGCATGCTGGGCGCCACGCGGTGGCAGACCCTGCTGCGCCTGAAGCTGCCCAGCGGCCTGCCTGCGGTGCTGGCCGGCTTGCGCGTGGCCGTGGTGCTGGCCCTGGTGGGCGCCGTGGTCGGCGAATTCATCGGCGCCAGCCGGGGCCTGGGCGCACTGATCATCGCGGCCCAGGGCAGCATGGACACACCCTTGATGTTCGCGGTGCTGGTGCTCGTATCGGCGATCGGGCTGGTGCTGTATCGGTGCGCGCTGTACCTCGAGCGCCGGCTTCTGCAGCCCGCCGAACAGGCCTGACCGCGACGCCGGCCCCATCACCCATTCCACCCACCCGACCCCACCCGAATGGCATCCCAGATGATTGCGCAACCCACACGCCGCCGCCTGCTCGCTGCCGCCTGCGCTGCTTGGCCCTCGCTGTCGTGGACACAGGCCGCGGCCGCGCCCGACAAGTTCACCGTCGCCGGCTGGAGCAAACCCATCACCGAGGTCATGCCGCTGCTCGTCGACGAGGACAAGGGCTTCTACCGCGCGCAGGGCTTGGCCCTGGAATACCTGCCCGGTGCCGGCGGCGGCGACGCCGTGCGCAACCTGCTGTCCGGCCAGGCCGACGTCGCCTTCACCGACCCGGGCTCGCTGTTCGCGGCGCTGGACAAGGGTGAGCGGCTCAAAGCCGTGTACGACATCTATCCGCAGAACGTGTTCAACGTGGTGTCTCTGCGCAAGAGCGGCATCCACAAGCCGTCTGACCTGAAGGGCAAGAAGATCGGCGTCTACAGCCTGGCCAGCGGCACGCGCCAGGCCCTGCAGGTCTTGCTGCACCAGGCGGGCCTGACCGAGGCCGATGTCACCGTCGTCGTCACCGGGCTGCTGAACTTCGCGCCCCTGCTGCAGGGCCAGGTGGACGCCACGGCGGCCACCGACACAGGCCTGGCCATCGGCCGCCGGCGCGGTCTGGGCGAGGTCGACGTGATGGAGGTCGGACAGTTCCTCGACGTCTCCAGCGATCTCTTCGCCGTGCGCGAAGACACCTACCAGCGGCGCAAGGACGTCCTGCGCCGCTTCCTGCGCGCCTACCGCGACGCCGCGGCGTGGATGATGGCCGAGCCGGCCGAGGCCGCGCAGCTCGCGGTCAAGCGTGCCATCGACGGCAGCGACCCGCAGCTCAACCTCGAGCTGATCAAGCTGCGCAATGCGTCCAGCGTCTCGGCCCTGACGCGTGACAAGGGCCTCGGTGCGATGGACCTCGCTTCGCTGCAGAAGGCCGCCGACGTCTACCGACAGCTGGGCCTGGTGCAGCGGCGGCTGGACTTGTCGCAGGTCGTGGCCGGCGACTTGCTGCCGGGCCGTTGAGGCACCACGAAAGGCAACGCAGCATGGACTTCAAGGGCAAGGTGGTGTTGGTGACGGGTGCTTCGCGCGGGATTGGCGCGGCGATCGCGCGCGCCTTCGCCAGCCGGGGCGCCGCGGTCGCCGTCAATTACCTGAACCGGCATGAGGCGGCGCAGGCCGTGGTGCACGCCTGCCGCGAATCCGGCGGCGATGCCGTGGCCCTGGCCGCGGACGTGATGGACCCGGCCGCCGTCGAGGGCCTGGTGCAACGCACGGTGGCCGAGTTCGGCCGCCTGGATGTGCTGGTGAACAACGCCTTCGCCCCCTATGCCTTCGACCCCGAGCAGCGCCAACCCATCGGCGCCCTGGCGTGGCCGGCCTTCCAGCGGCAGTTCGATGGCGCCGTGGGTACGGCCTTTCATCTCGGCCGCGCGGCGCTGCCGCACCTGCGGCGCGACGCCCAGGGCGCGATCGTCAACATCGTCAGTGACCTGATCGAAGACCCGGTGGTGCCTTATCCCGACTACGCCACGGCGAAGTCGGCGCTGGTGGGCTTCAGCCGGCAACTGGCGGCCGAACTGGGCCCGCAGGGCGTTCGCGTGAACTGCGTGGCGCCGGGCCTGGTGCACCCCACCGAAGGCAGCGCCGCGACGCGCGCGGCCTTCCGTGAGGCGCTGGCCGCTGCCACGCCGCTGCGCCGCCTGGCGCGGCCCGAGGACGTGGCCGGCCCCGTGGTGTTCCTGGCATCGGCCGAAGCCGCCTTCGTGACTGGGCAGGTGCTGTTCGTGGATGGTGGAAGGGTGATGCGATGAAGCGATCGGGAGAGCCACGGGTGCTGGCGTTGGACGCCCCAGGCGGCGTGCCCCGGGAGTTGCCGCTTGCGCAGGTCATGGCGCAGGCCGGCCTGGCGGCCGCGGCGCCGGATGCCTGGCCCCGGCTGAGCGCTGCGCTGCGCACCCAGGGCGCCGCTGCCGTGCTGGTGACCGCCCCCGGGGGTGCGCAGGGCCACCCGCGACACTGGCTGGATGCCGCCCATGCGCGCGGCTGGGTGACGCCCCAGGCCGGCGGCGAGATGGTGCAGGAAGGACTGCTGACCGAATGGCAGGCCCATCTGGCGCGGGGGCATGTGCCGGCCGATGCCGCGCTGCTGGCCTGGCCCGAGCTGCCGCGGCTGTCCTGGGCCGATCGGCCGGGCTCGTTGCCGTCGGTGCCCGCCTCGGAGCGCCCCGCGCCAGACGTGCCGCTTGGGCTCTATGCCATCGTCGACACGGCCCAGGGGCTGCGCCGCGTGCTCGAAGCCGGCGTGCGCACCGTGCAGCTGCGCGTCAAGCGCCCGGCCGATGCCGACGCTGCCTGGACGGCCGCGCTGCGCGTGGCCGTGCGCGAGAGCATCGCGGCGGCACAGGGCCATGGCGCGTTGCTCTTCATCAACGACCACTGGCGCCTGGCTGCCGAACTGGGCGCCCGCGCCGCGCACCTGGGGCAGGAAGACCTTCTGGCGCTGGATGACCGCGGCCATGACGAGCTGCGCGCCAGCGGGCTGGGCCTGGGCATCAGCTCGCACGCCGTGTGGGAGCTGTGCCGGGCGCGCAGCCTGGCTCCGAGCTACATCGCCTGCGGGCCCGTGTGGCCGACCACCACCAAGGACATGCCCTGGCGGCCGCAAGGCCTGGGCAACCTGGCCTGGTGGTGCCGCGTGGCGCAGGCGCCGGTGGTGGCCATCGGCGGGATCCTGGGCGTGGACCAGGTGCGACAGACGGCGGCGGCCGGGGCCTCGGGGGTGTGCGTGCTGCGCGGCCTGGGCAGCGATCCGCGGCTCAGCGTGCCCGCGCTGCAGGAGGCCTTCGAGCACGGCCGGCAAGAGGCACGGGCCCGCGCCGGCCAAACGGTGCCGCCGTTGCACCCCACCCTGGAGGGCGCGGCATGAACATCCCGGCCACGCGACCGCTGCGCATCGGCATTGCGGGTGCCGGATTGCTGGGCCGGCTGCTGGCCTTCACGCTGGCGCGTGCGGGCCACCGCGTGGACGTGCACGACCCGGCCGAAGGCCCCGAGGCGCGCGGCGCCGCCGGCTGGACCGCCGCGGGCATGCTCAGCCCGCTGGCCGAGCTCGAGACCGCCGACGAGCAGGTCTTCCGATGGGGCTTGCGCTCCATCGAGCTGTGGCCCCGGATCCTGGGCGGGCTTTGCGCGCCCGTGGAATTCCGCTGCGACGGCAGCCTGCTGGTGGCCCACCGTGAGGACCTCGGTGCCGCGCGGCGCGTGCTCGACCTGCTGGCCCACAAGGCGCCGCCTGGCCACGGGGCGCTGCCCACCCCGGCCGCTGAGCTCGCCTTGCTGGAGCCGGCACTGCGCAACGGCCTGCATGCCTGGCTACTGCCCGGCGAGGGTCGCATCCACACCGTGCAGGCCATGGCCGCGCTGGCGGCGCCACGTCCCGGCGTCGAATGGCATTGGCGCTCACCGGTGGAGGCCGTCGAGGCCGGCCGGCTGCGGCTGCGCCAGGGCCCGGCAGACTTCGACTGGGTCTTCGACGTGCGGGGTGTCGGCGCGCGTCCGCAACTGCCGGTGCGCGGGGTGCGCGGCGAGATCTTCTGGCTGCAGGCACCCGGCGTGGACCTGCGCCGGCCGGTGCGCCTGATGCACGCACGCTACCGTGTCTACCTGGTACCGCGGGCACCGGACCTGGTGGTGGTCGGTGCCAGCGAGATCGAGAGCGAAGACCGCTCGCCGGTGTCCGTGCGCAGCACCGTGGAACTGCTGGCCGCCGCGCACAGCATCGTGCCGGCACTGGCCGAAGCCCGCATCGTGCACACCGAGACCAACCTGCGGCCATCACTGCCCGACAACCTGCCCCGCATCGACACGCAGCCGGGGCTGGTTCGCATCAACGGCCTGTTCCGCCACGGCTGGCTGATCGCACCCGGGCTGGTCGAGACCGCGCTGGAAGCCGCCCTGGGTGCGGCGCAGCGCCCCGTTCAAGAGATGCCCCGATGATCGAGATCCACCTGAACCATGCGCCTCGGCAGGTCGAGGACGGCTGCACGCTGGCCTCGCTGGTCGAGTCGCTGGGCCTTGCGCCCGCGGCGCTGGCCACCGCCGTCAACGGGCAGTTCGTGCCGCGCGACCAACGCCCTGGGTTCCCCTTGAAGCCCGGCGACGCCGTGACGACGTTTCAACCCATCACCGGAGGATGACAGCATGAGTCTTGCCATTGGCGGCGTCGAACTCGGCAGCCGCTTCTTCCTGGGTACCGCCGGATATCCATCGCCCGAGGTGCTGCGGTCGGCCATCGAGGCCTCGGGCACGCAGGTCGTCACGGTGGGCCTGCGGCGTCAGCTGGCAGGCGGTGGCGAGGCGGGCGAGTTCTATCGCTACATCCGCGAGTGCGGCGCCCACCTGCTGCCCAACACCGCCGGGTGCGCCACCGCGCGCGAAGCCGTGACGCTGGCGCGCATGGCCCGCGAGATGTTCGGCACGCACTGGATCAAGCTGGAGGTGGTGGGCGATGAATACACCTTGCAGCCCGACCCCTGGGAACTGGTGGTGGCCGCGCGTGAGCTGTCCAGCGACGGTTTCGAAGTGTTCCCCTACTGCACCGACGACCTGGTCACCTGCCACCGTCTGCTGGACGCAGGCTGCCGCATCCTCATGCCCTGGGGCGCCCCCATCGGCTCGGGGCAAGGCCTGCTGAACCCGACGGCCTTGCGCACCCTGCGGGCGCGGCTGCCCGGCGTGCCGCTGGTGGTGGATGCCGGCATCGGGTCGCCGCGCGACGCGGTGCACGCCATGGAGCTGGGCTTCGACGCCGTGCTGGTCAACTCGGCCGTGGCCCTGGCCAGCGACCCGGTCAACATGGCCCGCGCTTTCCGCCTGGCCATCGAAGGGGGCCGGCTGGCCTGGCAGGCCGGGATCATGGCCAAGCAGGAGATGGCCGTGGCCACCACGCCGGTCACGGGGCGGCCCTTCGAGCTGTAGGCGGTGAAGGCGGCCTGCCAGTCCCGGTCAGGGACCCGGCTCATGTGACGCTGGTCGTGGCCTCGGTCGGCTCGTCGCCCGGGTCGGCAATGTCTTCCCGGATCTGGGCCACTTCCCAGCCGACCCACAGCACGGCGGCCAGGATGGCCAGGCGCCAGACCCACTCAGCGATGGAACGGAACATGTTCAGGTGACCTGCAGAGGCTCGAAATAACCTGCCCATGCGCTTGAGTTGAAGGTGGGCGGGACAGGGGCGGTCACAGACGGGGGGCAAGCTGTGCGATGCAAGGCATCGAACCGCAGCGCTGCGAATGGCCCGGACTGTACTTTGAAGTCTTCGACAACGCGCTGATGGCCTGTTGGCCCGCGGCGGATCGGGGCCCGGATACAGGTAGCAACGCGGTCCCGGCTCAAGCGGGCTCGGGACCCAGCAGCGAATCGAGTGCAGCCTGAAAGGCCGGCAGGTCCAGAGGCTTGGTCCAGTAGCCCGCAGCACCGGCGCGCAGCGTGAGCTCGATGTCTTCCTGGATCGCGTTGGCCGACACGGCGATGCAAGGGGTGTTCGCCGTGGCCGAGTCTGCGCGCAGACGGCGCATCACTTCCATGCCGTCGATATCGGGCAGCTGCATGTCCAGCAGAACGAGGTCGGGCAGCCAATCCCGCGCGCGCTGCACGCCACTCAGCCCGTCGACCGCTACGCACAATTCGATATCACGTCGTTGCGACAGCGCCGCGCTCATGATGATCGCGTTCACCTCGTTGTCCTCGACATAGAGGACACGGTGAAGCCTCTGCGCCTGGGCCATGCGGCTGTCCGCGCGCATCGATGGCGGGGAAGCCTGCGCGGCCGGCGGTGCGGCCGTGGCCGGCGCCACGTCAGCCCGAGGGCCTGAATGCAGGCCCTCGGGCGTGCGCAACCAAACCGCGAAGACGCTGCCTTTGCCGAGCTGGCTGCTCACCGCCAGTCGGCCGCCCATGCGTTCAATCAGCGTGCGGGTAATGAGCAGGCCAATGCCGACGCCTTCGACGGGCGAGGACTCCGCACCCAGCCGATTGAACGGCTCGAAGAGGCGTTGCTGCTGGGCCGGGTCCAGCCCGAGGCCGGTGTCTTCGATCGAAATCACGATCCCGGAACCTTCGGGGTGTGCTTTGACCCGCACCGTTCCATTCGGGCGGTTGTACTTGATCGCATTGCTCAACAAATTCAGCAGCACTTGGCGAAGGCGGGTGGGATCGGCCATGACTTCGCCCGAGAGCCCATCGCAAACCAACGTGATCCCGCGCTCGGCAAGCAGCGACTCCAGCAGCGGCAACGTGCCGCGCACCAGGGATGTCAGCTGCACCGGCTGCATGGCGATGCGCATCTCACCGCTTTCGATGCCTGACAGGTCCAATATGTCGCTGATCAGCGTCAGAAGATGATGCCCGCCCACAAGAATGTGCTGCAGGCGTTGCCTGCGCAGCATGGACGCGGGCTCGTCGGCCTTTTCATCGGCCAGTATCAGTTGCGCAAAGCCGAGCACGGCATTCAGCGGTGTGCGCAGTTCATGGCTGATTCGCGACATGAAACGGGACTTGGCCGCGTTCTCGCGCAAGGCGATCTCGCGTTCCTGACGCACCTCCGCGTTGGTGCGCTGGTCGGTGATGTCCCAGTTCACGCCGATGCGCCGGCGCGGTGGACCAGCGTCTTCGTGTTGAACGATCGATCGGCTGGCCAGCCAGCGCACCTGCCCATCGGGCCAGATCACGCGAAATTCGAACTCTGCAGGCGCATCGGTGGCCATCGCGGCATCGTGCGCCGTTGAAATCCGCTCGTGATCATCCGGGTGCAAGATGGTCATGCGTTCAGCCTTGGACATGGCGCGAGGCTGAGGCTCCCTTCCGCGCAGGCGCCACATCTGTGCGTCCCAGCGCGACACATCCTCGCGCAAGTCGAGCTCCCAGGTGCCCATGCCTGCTGAATGGGTGGCCAAGGCCACGCGCTCGGCGGCGCTGCGCGCAGCCGATTCGGCTTCGCGCAATTCGGTGATATCGACGGCCACACCGAAGACCGTGGGCTGGCCGTCCGTCCATTCACGCCGTGCGTGGGTATAGAGGTGACGCACGTTGCCGTTGCGCAGCACGATGCGCAGATCCAGACTGAGGGAGGCCTGGCGCCCCAGCAGCCAGGCCTGGACCCTTTCCTGCACACGCTGGCGGTCGAGCACGTGCAGCCATTGCATGCGCCATGTGTGGATGTCCGGCACGGTCTCGTGCGGTGCCAGTTCGTGGATTGCGCGCAGTTGTTCGCTCCATTGCGCCGTGCTTGCGTCGAAATGGGCAATCCAGTGGCCGACACCCGCGGTGCGGATGACGACTTCCAGCCGCCGCCGCCAGTCACGCTCGCGCCGCAGCGTCTCCTGGCGCTCGCCGGCATCCATCCCGGCCCAGATCAGTGCGACAGGCTGCCCTGCGCCGTCTCTTTGCACGCAGCCCTTCGTCTCGAGTTCGAGCCAGCGGCCATCCCCGCCCAGGATGCGCAGGGCGGAATCGATGGGGCCGTCGGCCCGTTGCAATGACAAGGTGCTCGTGTCGAACAGTGGCAGGTCTCCTGCATGGATGCGGTCACGGAAATCCTGCAGCGGCACGCCGGCATGTCCTGTTGGCAGGCCCAGCTGCGCCAGGGCGTGAGCATTGAAGTGCAGCAGGTTGGTGCTCAGGTCGTGCCGCCAGATCAGCGCGCAAACGAGGTCGGCAACCATCGCAGGCGGCGAGGCGGGCTCGCCGCCTGTCGAGCCGGGCACCGGCCCCGGCTCGGCACGGGCACCGCGGAACGAGTCGATGCGCTCGCAGGCGATGATCCATCCGCCCGTGGGCTGCGGCTGGCTGCGCGCCCTCAGCCCGGGCGGGTTCGAGGTGGCGTCGACCGCGACCCGGTGACCTTCGACCGGGGCCGGCAACAGTTCCGCCGCTGCCGGTGTCGGCTGCAACAGTCCAGCCTGCTTCAAGGATCGCAGCCAGCCGTCGCCAGAGGCCAGCGAAAGGGCTGCAGCATTGGGCCACGCGGTGGTCGCGTCCGGCGCCACCAGGACCAGGAGCGCGGGCACCAGGTCCATCGACGAACGCAGGCCAGCCCAGGCGGGATCGATGGGTCGATTCATTCAGGGGTTGGCGTGCCAGGACCGCTGGCGCGCGCTCAGGGTCGGAAACGGCACGCCCAAAGTATGCGCGAATCCAGCGTCCCGGGCTTGGCGACCCGGCGTTGATGCCAGGGCTACAGCGCTGCGCGCACGCTGAACGTCCCCTAGAACGCGACCTCGATGGTGGTGACGCAGCCCCGCACGTTGTTCTTGCCGGGGTCCCGATACCTGGCCGCGTGTTCAAGGGCGGCCGCGTCATACAAGCCGGCGGGATGGCTTCCCACCACGACCAGGTTCTGCGCGCTGCCCGCCATGACGTCATAGCGGATGGCCACCCAGCCGCTCTGGCGTTTGGCCAACGCAGCGGGCGGGATGGCGCTGGCGGGGAACGGGTCGCCCGGCCGCAGCTTGGCAGCCAGGCATTCGGGCGAGCTGAACGGGATGTCTGCCTTGCCGAGTGACTTTGCCGGCTCGCCGTTCGGCGTGGGCGGCGACGCGCATGCCGCAAGGAGCAGGACTGACGGGAAGAGGGTCAGCGTTTTCATGGGTCGGGGCTCCTTCGGTGGTGGTGCGGCGCAGCATATCGGGCCGCTTGCCGCGCGCTGATCACCGGCGAGGGCATCGTTCCACAGGGCTGCGGCGATGTCGACCTCAAAGATCCAGGACCATGGCGCCGCCGATGGGCGTGGCCTGCCAGCGATGCGTGAGGTCTGCGATCGCCGATTTCACTGCGGCGATGGCCACCCCATCGAGCGGCAGCGGCGTGCAGGACCGTGCCTGGCAGGTCACGCGATACAGGTCGATGATGTCGGCGGTGCTGCTGCCACCGCCGGACCATTCGTCGCCTTGAAACACCTCTACCAGGCGCTCGACGGCCGCGCTTTCGTCGTCGGGTGCCATCGCCAGCACGGCGCGCTCGCCGTCCTTCACCCTGCCCAGGAAGCCGCGGGCCTGGAGCGTGTGTTCCACCGCGTAGTGGACCATGTCGTGGGGAATGATCCGCTGCTTGGGGCACTGCACGCGCTCGGCGGGCATCCCCGGCCTCAGCACCTCCAGAGTGTCGTGCTTGGCAGCGCCTTTGGTGAAGATCAGCTTCATGGGATGCTGGGGCGGGGCAGGGTCCGGGTGCGGTCGACGTCGGTCACGGGCGCTTCCTCTTGGCCTGCCCGTCAAGGCCGCGCAAGTTGCGTCCATGGCGGGCCGGTCGTGCGACCATTCTGGCTTGAACGGACCGTCTACCTTCTGCCGCGCAGCCTGCGGGCGCTGCCTGCGCCCCAGTGCGACCTGTCTGTGCGCGCTGGCGCTGCCGACCGCCCATCGCACCGAGGTGCTGGTGCTGCAGCATCCGCAGGAGCATCGCCAGGCGAAAAACAGCGTGGCGATGCTGCGCCTGTCCCTGGCTCACTGCGAAGTGGTCGTCGGCGAGCGCTTTGCGCCCGGGGCCCTGCAAGCACTGCTGCATCGCCCGGGACGGTCGACGCGGCTGCTCTACCCGGACGTACCTGCCGCGCCCGCGCCGTTGGCCCCAGGACCGGTCGCGGGCGCGCCGTTGCGCCTGGTGGTCCTTGACGCCACCTGGCGCAAGAGCCTGCGAATGCTGCTGGAGCATCCGGCCCTGGCCGCGCTACCGCGTATTGCGCTGGATGCGCCGGCGCCGACCCGCTACCGCGCCATCCGGCCGGCGCGGCGGGCCGACCAGGTCTCGACACTGGAAGCCACCGTGCAGGCGCTGGCGATGCTGGAGGGCCCCTCCTTCGACGCCGCGCCCTTGCTCGACGCCTTCGGGCGCTTCGTCGCGGGCGTGGCGGCTCGCCAGCGCCCCCGGTCGTGCCTCGAGGCGCAGGGTACGGCACCAACCGCCCCGTCCACCCTTTGAGGATGGTGCGGCGATGCCCTGGGAGAATGGGCTATACGAGCCGACCCTCGGCCAGCAACGACCCGAGCGGGCTGGCTTTCGGTCCCGACCACTTGATGCGTGGGGTGCACTCGGGGGATCTGCTTGCATGCCCGCCCACTGCAAGGCCCCCATTTCCCACCGGGGATCGCCAAGCGACCATCGGCGGCGGGACGCGTGGCGCGCCGAATCGAACATCGTGTTCGCTTTAGGCTAGTCTCCACCTTCGTGAACCCGACCACGGCAGCGCCCACGACCCTGATCGAACTGGAGCCGCGCCGGGGCTGGGTGGTTGTCTGGGCCTGCTTCACGGCGCTGGCTGTGATCTTCGGCGTCTCCTACTCATTCGCCGCCTTCTTCGAGTCCTTCGCAGGCGAGTTCCACGCCAGCCGCGCACAGGTCTCGCTGGTGTTCGGCTTCTCGGGGCTGCTGTACTTCGTGCTCGGCGCTTTCGCCGGCATGCTGGCTGACCGCTTCGGTCCGCAGCGCGTCACCAGCGCGGGCATGCTCTGTATTGCGGCAGCGCTGCTGCTGGGCGGCGCGGCCACTTCGATGGTGCAGGTGACGCTGGCCTGGGGCGTCGGGCTGGGCGTCGGCGTGGCGCTCGTCTACACGCCGGCAATCGGCTGCGTACAGCCCTGGTTCACGCGCCGGCGAGGGTTGGCCGCCGGCATCGCCAGCGCCGGCATCGGTGCCGGCACGCTGGTCGTGCCGCTCGCGGCGGCCGCGGCCATTGCGCAATGGCAATGGCGTGGCGCGATGGTGGCGCTGGCCGCGGGCGTCGCCGTTGCCGGGCTGGCCTCCACGCTGCAGTTGCGCCGCGCGCCGGCGGCCATGCGACCGGCTGGCGGCGAGGTGCCCGGCACGCCGCTCGGGAGCGCGCTGCGAAGCCGGCGCTTCCTCTGGCTCTACCTCATGTGCCTGCTCGGCGCACCCGCCATGTTCGTGCCCTTCGCGCACCTGTCGGCTTCGGCACGCGACATCGGCGTCGGCGAGGCGCAGGCGGTCGGGCTCGTCGGGCTGATCGGCATCGGCAGCCTGGCCGGGCGTTTGGCGATCGGCGCGCTGGCCGACCGCATTGGCCGCGGCCCGACGCTGGTCGTGGTGATGGCCTCGCTCGGCGCTTCGATGGGGCTCTGGTTGCTCGCGCGTGACTACGCGACCTTCGCGATCTTTGCGTTGTGGATGGGGTTGAGCTACGGCGGCAGTGTCTCGCTGATGCCGGCACTGTGCATGGACTTCTTCGGCGCGCGCGCGGTGTCGTCGATCATCGGCACGCTCTACACCGGCGCGGCACTCGGCAACCTCGTCGGCCCCTGGGCCACCGGGCGGCTGTTCGACGCCACCGGCGGCTATGCCGCCGCGGTGGCGGCTATCGGCCTGCTGGCGCTGGCGTCGTCCGTGGCAGCCTGGCAGGCCGTACGCCATCGATGAATCGCAGCCCGGGCCTTCGGTAGGCGCTCGTCGAGTTCGTGGAGATGGCCGGGGACGCGGCCGATGTCGGTACCGTGCCGTTGCCGGCGCGCGTTCTCAATCGACCGACATCGCGTTGAGGTCGTCCAAACGCAACGACGCGGGCCCACCCTTCAGGTCCACGGGTGCATTCCACATCACGTGCCGGTTGCCGACTTTCGTGTCGGCCAGGACCCAGTAGCGTGCAGGGGGCAGGGGTGGACTCTGCGCGTGGCCGCTGGCATCGGTCGTGGCGATGCCCAGGGTGCAAGCCTTGATCACCAGCAGACCTTGCTGGCAAGCAGGCAGGCGGCTTTGGCAAGCGCGCATCCAGTTCTGTAGAACGCTCACACCCGGCTTGGACTGCAGTCCTGCCTCGGCCAGCACCACCTGAGCATCCTTGCTCAATACCCACAAGGCTCGACCACCCACGTTGGTGCCGCCCGGAGACGTGGAGCCCAATGTCATCGTCAGGACGCTTCCCGACGGCTTGCCAGCGCCCGTGGGGGCCTTGTCCTGCCCGTTGCGATGGGTTGACATGGACTGCGCGCCGGCCGTCCCTGCCGATGTCGCACCCGCGCGCACGAGCACACAGTTCTGGCTTGCCCAACGGATCCGGTCCGGGCCTTCGACGTCGAACTCCATCAGCCGAATCGTGGTGCGAGGAATCACCACCACATGGCGGGCATCGCCTCGGTATTCGACCCGGTCGAGCTCTTGTTCCCGCGTGCGCTGATCGTAGCCAACGAGCGTGTCCGCGCGAAACTCGAAGACGCCGCCCCCGAACAGGACGTCGCAGAGACCACCCTTGGCCATGGCGAGCAGTCCCGCGAATGGATCCGAGGATGTCGCCCCAGCCGCTGCGGGACGCGTCCATCTGACGCCAAGAAGAGGATTGCGATCAGCCGGCAAGGCGGGCCGCTTGACCCAGTCGCGGCGCGAAGCCTCCAGGGCCGAGCCCGCCGCGCCATCACCCGCCGCCGAACGGGGTCCACCTGAGACCGCTTGTGGTGGCTGCCCACTTTGCGGACCCTGCTGCTGCCGTTGTTGCTCCTGCCCTTGTTGCTGCAGCTTCATGCTGCCATCGTAAGTCCACGGCTTGGGAATCTCGCCCGGAGTCTCTGCGGCAGCGATGCGAGGCCCCGACGCACCCAGCGCCGTGCACAAGGCGGCAAGCATCATCGCGCGCACGGATATGTTCATCGATTCACCTCCACAAGCATGGGACGCAATCGCACATTTCAGCCTCTGAGAACCTCGGTCCTGTGGATGCACGGCTCAGGGCGTGGCAGATGCCAGGTATTCGGAGTAGCCGGCCTCGACGGCTGCGATGTTCTGCTTGCCGAATCGCCAACACCACCAGCCGAAGATCACGAAGGGAATGCCGGCGATCGCCAGGATCACCGTCACGGTGAAGAACGCACCGCTCACCATGCAGATGATCCCGAGCAGCCTCAATTTCCTGGGTGAAGACAGGAGCTCGTTCCTTTGAGAGTGGAGAACGTCCGCGTCTCTGGATCCGGTCGCCTTCAAGGCGCCGATGACGCTCTGCGTGTCCATTTTCGTGAATGGATTTCTCGACCCGGCTGGCATGAGACCCATGATCTGTTTCTCCTTCGGATGTGAGATGCCGTGAGAGGATTCGTCAACCGATTGGTGCCAGTGAAAGGGCTCTTTCCGATCGTCCGCTGCAAGGCACGGATGCAATCTAAGCCGAGGCCGTTACTGTCGCGTTACCGCGCCCATTGGGCCGGGGTCGTCGAGAGAGCCGGCCTTGCCGCTCACAGGGAGCGTCGACCCGCGGCTGCCAGGAGTGAGCGGTTGGTCTCGTTGCGTTCCAGAAAACTCGCGCGAAAAGCTTCCGGAACATGGGGCAGCGCCACCTGCCGAATCCAGTGGGTGCCACGAGCCAGGGCCATCATCGCCTCGTCCGTTGCGCTGCAGGCATCGAAGACCTGCACCGCGATCCACCACGCGTCGGGAAGGTACATGTCGGCTGGCTGGACCTTGTCGAGCCTGGGAAGCAGCCCGCGCAACTGCCGGGCCGCTTCCGTGGATCGTCCTCCTCGGTGCAGCGCCAGTGCACGCAAAAGTCCCGCGCGCATGGAAACACCGACGAATTCGAGCTCGCCGGCGATGTTCAGCACCTCGTCGCACCGGGCAAGCGCCGCCGTGGGTTCGAGCCGCTCGGCGTGGTCCAGAAGCGCTTGCATGCGCACATGCGGATCGCCACCTCGGTCGAGAATGGACAGTGCGTTGTGCAGCGCCGACTCGCCGGATTGACCGAGAGCACGGTCGATCCGCGATGCCAGCGCGGCGCCCCGTGCCCGCACCCAATCAACGGCGGGAACCGCGTAATCGAGCGTCTGTCGAGCGCGGGCGAACTGTCCGAGCTGCGAGAGGATCAGCACCTTGTGATTGCTGGCCACTGCGATCCATGTCGTCTGCTCATCGCGCTGGAAGCGTGCGATCGCGGTATCGAGTCGATCCAGCGCCTCGCCGTAGCGTCCGATCATGCCGCTGTACAAGCCCACATAGGTTTCCACCACGCCGCCACCTGGGCCGTTCATCGCGCCCAACTGGACCTGGATCGCGAGCGCGGACTTTGAAAGATCGAGTGCTTCGTCGACGCTGCCGAGGTTGCCTTTGACAGTGGCCAGATTCGACGTGAGCGTTGCCAGCTCAGCCAGATCGCCCAGCAGCCGCGTGCTTTCGATGGCGCGCTCCAGTGCCAAGGCGGTATCGCGCAGCCGCCTCGCGACGTTCAGCACGTAGGCGTAGTCCGACCAGAAACGGCCCTTGTGCTCGATGCTGCCGTCGCGCTCCACCAATTCGCGGAAGGGTTCGATGATCGCCAGCCCCTGCGCCGCGCGACCCCCCTGGGCGAGACCTACCGCATGCAACCTTGCAGCCTCGAAGCGAGGCCACGGCGACACGAGCCCCGCGGCCAGTTCGCCAGCCTGCACGGCTGCCGCGACGCCCACCTCGTGGTCCGCGGCCATGAGCGCGGCCATCGCGCGAGCGGTGAGCGCGGCAACGCGCTGCCCGTCGTTGTGGGCCGCGACCAGGAGCGCGTCGATCACCCTGTTGGCATGCGCCACGCCCTTCACGATGATCAGCGCCGCGATGCTCTCGCACCGCATGTCGAATGCACGATCGGCATCGCCGTCCATGTCGAAGCAGATGCCTGCCTGGTGCCAGTGCTCGACCTCGTGACTTCGTTGCGAAGCCCCTTGAGCCTGGCGTGCCGCTTGCGCGTAGGCCTCGCCCGCGGCCGACCACTCATGCGCAGCGGCCCAGTGGGGCGCAATGGTTGCCGGCGATGCCATCCGTGCCAACAGGAATGTCGCAATGCGCCGATGCAGCAGTTGCCCGATCGGGGCAGGCACCGACACCCGAGTCGCCTCGAAGATCAGGTCATGCGCGAAAGCGCCGTCCCGGATCACTTGCGCGGCCTCGAGCTCACGCCATGGCTCGGTGAAATCCAGTGGATGGAGTTCGAGCACGGTGGCTGCGAGTTCGGCTGAGAAGCTTTCGCCAGCCAGTGCGGCGACCCGCGCGAGCTTGAGCGCTGCCGGAGACAGTTGCGCAAGGCGTCGATCGATCAGCGCGCCGACGGTCGTCGGCTGCGGCAATCGTTCGATGGCACCCTGCGCGCCGGACAGCAGCACATCCTTCAGTGTCTCGAGTGCAAACATCGGGTTGCCGCCCGTGTGCTTCAGCAACGCCGGTGCGATGTGCCGCGAGTCGAGTCCGGGCAACGCAAGCGAATCGATCAGTTCGACCATCTGCGTCGAGTTCAGTGGGCCGAGTGAGACGACTTCCAGGCGCTGTCCTTCTTCGAGTGCGCCGCGCAGCGTGGAGATCGCTGCGCCTGCGTCGGCCGGTCGGTGCGCGAAGCCCCAGCGCAGGGCTGCGAGAGATTCCGACTGGGTCAGTGACTGCAGGAACTCGACGCTTGCATCGTCCGCAAAGTGAAGGTCGTCGACAATGACCACACGCAGGCCCAGCCCGACTGCTTCCGCCAATGTCGTGTCGACTGCCCGGAGCAGAAGAAGCCGTTGCGATTCGCCCGCCAAGCTGACCGAGGGGCCGAGTTCCGGAAGCACCAGTGCAAGCTCCTGGCGTCGCCGTTCATTCGGCGCGATCGCGTGGACTTGGATGACGGCACGAAGCAGTCGCGCGAGTACGGCGTATGCGATGCCGGCGTCACCCGGTCTGGCTTGCACGCTGACCAGGCCTTCGCTGGCCGACGAGAATTCGCGCAGCAGGCGCGATTTGCCAATGCCCGCTTCGCCGACCAAGGCGAATGCCCGTTCACCGGCCCATGCATGCGCGAGCGCAGACATCTCGCTGCTTCGGCCGACCAGGCGCGGGGGGCGCATGAGGCTCGCAGGAACGACTGCCCTGTGCACAGGCAGCACCTCGGAGCCGCGTTCTATCGTGGTCAGCAGCTCGATCGTCTCGGCCGATGGCCGCGTGCCGAGCTCGTCCTTCAGGCGTTGCTCGAAGTGCTCGAAGCTCGCGATGGCGGCGCTGCAGTCGCCCCGCAGATAGTGCAGGCGCATCAGACGGCGCTGCGCGTGTTCCGACAGCGGGTCGCCCTCGACGAGGCGACGGGCGTAAGCCAGGCCGCGCGCGATCGACCCGCTGGCCTCGCAGGCTGCGGCGGCCGCTGCCAGCGCAGCGTCGCGCTGCAAGCGCCAGCGCTCGCGGGCCGCCATGAGCCACGCCGCCAGACCAGGCAGCGCGTCGAACTCCAGATCGCCCAGCAACTCGTCGCGGGCCGCGTCTTCGTCATCGGCAATGCGCGCCAGGCTCGCGCCGATGTCGGTTTCGATCTCGCTCGAGAGTTGCAACTGGGCCGCCTGGGAGACGAGGTTCGTGCCGAGCTCGCGCCGCAGCCTGAACAGGCGCTGGCGCAGACTGGCATCGGCCCTGCATGCGTCGACGTTGGGCCAGACCAGGCCGACGACGCGCTCGGATGCGATCGGCCCTTCCATGGCCACCAGGGCCAGCAACGCCGCGTCCTTCGGCGACAGCCGCACGCGGGCCGGTGGATGGTCACGCTCCAGGTACGGTCGACCGACCAGAACCAGGCGCCAACGGGCCTGGCGCGGCAACTTGGTCGAGAGCGGCGGTGATGCGTTTGCCATGTTCGGAGGCTCCCGCCCTCGCGGCGACGCGCGGACCGTGCGCTCGAGCCCGTGGGTGGCGCGGCAGATTCTCCAGCGGCGCCGGCGTCACGACCAGTGGATCTATCCCCTGGTGCGCTGACGCATGATGGCACCGATCGACAGCAGGCCTGCCGTCAGCAGGGCCCAGGTCCCGGGCTCGGGCACGGGTCCCGAAACGAATTCGACGACGGCGTTGTCCAATCCGATGTACTGGATGCCCGAGGCACCCTGCAGCGTGATCGTGGTCGAGGTCGAGGTGGCCACGAACGGCATGGCCTCGTGGTACCAGTCGTTGTTCGTGCCGGTGGCCGGTGTGGTGAAAGTCATCGAATTGCCTGCGGCGCTGGCCACGATCGAGTCTGGCCGGCCCCAGTAGGTCGATCCGCCGAGGTCGAAGGACAGCGAGTAGGTCGCGCCGGCCACCGTGGCGATGGTCTGCGCGACGCCGGCAAAGGGCGCACCGGTCTGGTAGTTCGTCAAGTCGAGGAAATAGCTGCCGTCGCTGGCCAGCAGGCCGAACGGGTTGCTCGGACCGATCCAGGCGGTGACATCGGTGATGACCGTCCAGCCGGTGATCACGGTCGAACCGGCGCCGGGCGACATCGTGTCGTTGCCCTGGTTGACGAAAGCGCCGCTCTCGAAGCTGCCGTTGGTGAGCAGATTGGCCTGCGCCGCTGGCGCGGTGAGCAGCGCGGCGGCCAGGGCAGCGAAGGTGCCGATGAGGCGAGGGGTCGGTGTCATGAGGTTCTCCTCGGTGATGAGTGGGCAACGTGCCGCCGGTGCCGTGCACCTTAGCGGCGGTACCGTTACCAGCCCGTTACCGGGGCGACCTCAGCTTGCGGCAGTCTCAGGGTGAACGCGCTTGTGGCCACTTCTGTCCGCGCAGGTGACGGGATTCCACGCCGGGGGCGACCCCTCGAGCGCGAGAGAGCGGACGCTCTCGCGCTTTATGCAGACTGGGCCGCCGCCGATGTACGTGGCGACCCCCAATGTCTCGCCGAGCTCTTGGCTCGTCGCTTCCAGTTGGACCATCGTCTGCGTGTGGAACCCGATGCATGGGTCGCATCGGGCCGCCACGCTGAGTGCCAGCGCGATCAAATCCTTGGTCTTGTCGTCCAGGGCCCCGTCAGAAGTGGCGGCTCGGCCACAGGGCATAGACCCGATGCCATCGCCATGGCGGGTGGCCATGTCGTCACCACCCAAGGCATCGGAGAGCCTGGCCAGTGCCGCCGATTCCTCGTCGATGGCTTTGCGCAATGACGTTTTGCGCGCGGACGACAGCCCGTCTCGCGCGGCGTCGACAGACAGGCCCTAAATGCCGCGGCCCGGGCGCGACGGCCGCGTCCTGCGATGCGGCGGGGGTCATCGCAAGCGCCGAGGTGGTTCCAGCTCGCCATTTGCCGCGCGCAAGGCAGCCTCATCGAGTTGCCCCACCAGCGCGGCCAGTCGCAGCCGGTCCAGCAACAGCGCCACGCGCCCCTGTGCCAGCGACAGGCGCGCTGCGGCTGCATCGTTCTCGGCATTCAGCAGGTCCAGCGTGGTGCGCTGGCCCACGTCGCGGCCGGTCTGGGTGGCGTCGGCACGCGACAGGCTGGCCACCAGGGCTTCGTCCAGCGAGCGCACGCGCTCGGCGCCCACGCTCAGCCCCAGCCACGCCGCACGAACCTGCTGGGCCACCTGCTGCCGGGTGCGCTCGAGTTCGGCGGCGGCCTTGTCCGCCAGGCGCAGCGCTTCGGCTTCCTTGGCACCGCGATAGCCCCCGGTGAACAGCGGCACGGAGAGCTGGATACCGATCATGTGGTTGGTTGCGTTGTTGCTGGCTGACCCGAAATCGCCGCTGCCGCTGAGGCGGTCACGACCGGCCTGTGCGACCAGGTCCACGCTCGCAGCAGAGCGGCCACTGAACTTGCCTGCCTCCTGTCGTGCGAGCTCGACGGCGAGCAGCTGGCCGCGGATGGACGGGTTACCGCTTTGTGCCTGGCTCAACCACGGCTCCAGGGGTCCCAGGCTCGGGCCACTGGCGACGGTCCGGCCGGGCGCCGCCGGCAACTGTGTAACCAGCTCGGTGATCGGCAGACCGGTGCTGTCTGCCAGCAGGTTGCGTTGGAGTTGCAAGTCGGTCTCGGCGGCCAGCACCTGCGCGCGCAGGCCGGCCAGGCGCGCGTGTGCCTCGTGAGTGTCCGTCACCGGAATGGAACCCAGCTTGAATCGGTCCTGGGCTTCGGTGGCCGCCCGTTGCACCGCATCCTGCTGCAGTTTCAGCACGCGGACAGCCTCCTCGGCCAGGGCCAGGTCCAGGTAGCGCTCAGCCGTGCGCAGCATCAGCGTCTGCGCGGCTGCCTGCCATTCGAGTTCGGCCACCTCGGCCGACAGGTTCAGCTGTTGTTGCTGGGCACGGCGCTCGGGGTTGTAGAGCGGCATGGCGGCGGCGACGGCCCAGCGACCGGAGGTGCCGTTGTTGACCGAGGTACTGAACGCGACTCCGTTGGACTGGCCGAGGCCGGGCGCGCTGAACTGCGCGCCCTGCGCGTCGGTCCCGCTGGTGGCCATGCCCACCGAGGCCGTCAGGCCCACACGCGGCTTCCACAGTGCCGCGGCCTGGTCGCGCCGCGGCTGCGCGGCGGCGTGGGCGGCGCTGTCGACCGCATAGGACTTGTCGTTCTGCGCCGCGGCGCGCCAGACTTCAAGCAAGTCGGCGGCAGCAGCTGACTGCGCGAACAGGGCGGCGGCCAGGGCCATGGTCAGCAGCGCCGGGCTGCGTGGCAGGTTGCGCATGGCATCAGGCCTGGGCCGCGACTCGGGACTGGACCCAGCGCACCAGATCGCCGGCGGACATCGCACCCGACTGGCGCGCCACCTCCTTGCCGCCGCGGAAGAGGATCAGCGTGGGGATGCTGCGGATGGCATAGGCTGCGCTGGCCTGCGGACTGGCTTCGGTGTCCAGCTTGGCAAACCTCACGTCCACCAGTTGTGAGGCGGCGTTGGCGAAATGCGGCGCCATCATCTTGCAAGGCCCGCACCACTCGGCCCAGAAGTCCACCAGGACCGGCAAGTCGGTGTGGGCCACGAACGCGGGCAGGGTGGCATCGGTCAGATTCGCCGGCTTGGGCGCCATCAGTTCGGCGCCGCAGCGGCCACACACCGGCTGCTCATGGAGGCGCGCCTCGGGCACCCGATTGGTGGTGGCGCAGGCGGGGCAGACGAGGTTCATGGTCAGGCTCCCGGGCGTGCGCCGAGCTTGCGCACGATGGTTTCCATCAGGCACCACTTGGTCAGTGCGCTCTGCAGCAGGTTGGCCCCGACGAAGGCCGTGAAGGCCAGCCACCATGGGCTGACAAAGATCGGGCTGCCGGGAATGCCCAGCGCCAGCGACAGCAGGATGAAGGTGCCGGCGACGAGGCGGACGATTTGCCAGGAAGTCATGGTGTTGCTCCTTGAGTGGATGGGGTGGAAGGATTGGCTGGGGCGAGGGTTGGCACTTCGCTGTCGCTCGCCCCGGTGATCGCGTCCAGCCGGTTGCGATAGGCCACGAAGTACAGGATCGGGATCACCACCAGCGTCAGCACGGTGGACACGAAGATGCCGAAAATCAGGCTGATCGCCAGGCCGTTGAAGATCGGGTCATCCAGAATGAAGAAGGCGCCCAGCATCGCGGCCAGGCCCGTCAGCACGATCGGCTGCGCGCGCGTGATGGCCGAGCGCACGATGGCTTCCTTGAACGCCACGCCTTCGCGCACCTGCAGGTTGATGAAGTCGACCAGCAGGATCGAATTGCGCACGATGATCCCGGCCAGCGCGATCATCCCGATCATGCTGGTGGCCGTGTACTGCGCGCCCAGCAGGGCATGGCCGGGCATCACGCCGATGATGGTCAGGGGGATCGGCGCCATGATGATCAACGGCGTCAGGTAGCTGCCGAACTGCGCCACCACCAGCAGGTAGATCAGGACCAGGCCGACACCGTAGGCCAGGCCCATGTCGCGGAAGGTCTCGTAGGTGATCTGCGATTCGCCGTCCCACTTGATGGCGTAGTCGCGGTAGGCGTCGGCGGGCTGGCGGATGAAGTATTCCTGCAGCGTGCCGCCGCCCGGCGTGGCGATCTTGGTGATGTCGCCGCGCATCTTGAAGACGCCGTAGAGCGGGCTGTCGAGCGCGCCGGCCATGTCGGCGACGACGAAGTTCACCGGCAGCAGGTCCTTGTGGTACTGCGGTTGCTCGCGCACGGTGTCGCTCACGGTCACCAATTCGAGGATCGGCACCAGCTTGCCTTCAGCACTGCGCACGGCCAGTTGCAGCAGCGCGTTCAGGTCACCTTGGCGCTCCGGCGGCAGCTGGATGACGGCCGCTGCCGGGTACTTGGTCTCGTCGTGCAGGTAGGCCGTGGCCTCGCCGGCCAGCCCAGCGCGCAAGGTCGTGACGATGGCCTGTTGCGGCACGCCCAGCATGGCTGCCTTCTGGCGGTCCACCAGCAGCATCGTCTTGGGCGCTGCGGCGATGCTGCTGTCGTCCACGTCCACCACGCCCGGGGTGGACGCGAACACGGCGCGAACGGCCTTCGCGACCTGCAGGCGTCCCGCGGCTTCGGGGCCGTAGATCTCGGCCACGATGGGCGACAGCACGGGCGGCCCGGGCGGCACTTCCACCACCTTGATGTTGGCGCCGAAGCGCTGCCCGATCTTCTGCAGTTCGGGCCGCACCCGCGTGGCGATGGCATGGCTCTGGGCCTTCCGGTCGTGCTTGCCGACCAAGTTGACTTGCAGATCACCCACGTCGCCGCCGGCACGTAGGTAGTACTGCCGCACCAGGCCGTTGAAGTTGATCGGCGCCGCAGTGCCGGCATAGGCCTGGTAGTCGGTCACCTCGGGCACCGTGGCCAGGTAGTTGCCCAGTTCGTGCAACACGGCGGCGGTCTGCTCGACCGGCGTGCCGGCGGGCATGTCGACGATGACCTGGAACTCCGACTTGTTGTCGAAGGGCAGCATCTTCAGCAGCACCAGGCCAGTGGCTGGCAGGGCCAGCGAGATGACGATCAGCGCTGCGATGCCCAGGCCCAGCAACCCCCGGTTGCGTCTGCCGCGGCGTTCGTCGAGCAAGGGGCGGAACATGCGTTCGAAGGCGGGAGCGATCTTGGCCGACAGGCCATGGTGGGCGGCCGGTGTGACGGCATGCTCGGCAGCGCCTTCGACTACGGCCGGCGACGCTTTCATCCACAGCCGCGCCAGCCAGGGCGTGACGACGAACGCAATCGCCAGCGACAGCAGCATGCCCATGCTGGCGTTGATCGGGATCGGGCTCATGTACGGCCCCATCAGCCCCGACACGAAGGCCATCGGCAGCAGTGCCGCGATGACCGTCAGCGTGGCCAGGATGGTCGGCCCGCCGACTTCATCGACAGCACCCGGGATGATCTGCGTCAGCGTGCGTCCCGGATACAGCGCCTGGTGGCGGTGAATGTTCTCCACCACCACGATGGCGTCGTCGACCAGGATGCCGATCGAGAAGATCAGCGCGAACAGCGACACGCGGTTCAGGGTGAAGCCCCAGGCCCAGGACGCGAACAGCGTCACCGTAAGTGTCAGGATCACCGCACTGCCCACGATGGCCGCCTCGCGCCGGCCCAGCGCCAGGAACACCAGCGCGACCACCGACGCCGTCGCGAACAGCAGCTTGGTGATCAGCTTCTGGGCCTTGTCGTTGGCCGACGCGCCGTAGTTGCGGGTTTCAGCGACCTGCACGTCGCCCGGGATCACGGTGTTGCGCAGCGCTTCGACGCGCTGCATCACGGCGTTGGCCACATCGATGGCGTTTTCGCCGGGCTTCTTGGTGATGGACAAAGTCACTGCCGGGTACTCGGCAGGAGCGGCGCCTTCCTTGCCGGCCACGCCGTGCCAGACATAGCGGGTGGGCAGCAAGGGGCCGTCGCGCACCGTGGCCACGTCACGCAGGAACACCGGCTTGGCGCCGCGCACGCCGACCACCAAGTCGGCGACCTCGCTGGCCTGCTTCAGGAAAGGGCCGGATTCGATGGCCACCGAGCGGTTGCCGCTGATCAGTTCGCCCACTGGCAGGCCGAGATTGGCCGACAGCAGCGCCTGACGCAGGTCCGGCACGGTCACGCCGACACCTGCCATGCGCGCCGGGTCGATCTCGACCATCACGGCGCGCCCAGGGCCACCGACGGTGGTGACTTCGCGCGTGCCGGGCACGCGCTTGAGGTCGGCTTCGACGCTGTGCGCAACCCGTTCCAGGTCGAACGGACCTGCCGCCGGGTTCTTGCTGAACAGCGTCAGCGTGACGATGGGCACGTCGTCGATGCCCTTGGGCTTGATGATCGGGTCGAGCACGCCCAGTCCCTTGGGCAGCCAGTCCGCGTTCGAGTTGACGGTGTCGTACAGCCGCACCAGCGCCTCGGTGCGCGGCACGCCGACCTTGAACTGCACCGTGATGATGGCCAGGCCGGGTCGCGACACCGACATCACGTGTTCCACGCCGGA
>CAIJPE010000425.1 GCA_903822435.1 uncultured beta proteobacterium
GAGGCCGATGAGGCGATGCGCGACCTGGCGCGTAGCCGCGAGGACGCCGTGCGGGAATGCCGCAACGCTCGGCACCGGCTCAAGGCGCTGCTTGTCAAGGGCATCCCAAATTTCCCCACTCGTGGCATCTCAAATTTCCCCACCCGGTTGAGAGTTGTCGTCGCTTGAACGGATGAGGCCGGCCTTGAGCTTTTCCTTGAGCCGGTAGGAGTTGCCGCGGATGTTCAGCGTCACGGCGTGGTGCAGCAAGCGGTCGAGGATGGCGGTGGCGATGACGCGGTCGCCGAACACCTCACCCCAGGCGCTGAAGCTCTGGTTGCTGGTCAGGATCATGGGTCCGCGCTCGTAGCGCCGGCTGATCAGCTGGAAGAACAGATTGGCCCCCTGGCGCTCGATGGGCAGGTAGCCGATCTCGTCGATGATGAGCAGCCTGGGGGCGGTGTACAGCTTGAGCTTGTCGTCCAGCTTGCCCTCGGCGTGGGCCTTGGTGAGCGAGGCGATCAGGTGTGCCGCGGTGGTGAACAGCACGCGGTAGCCGGCCTCAATGGCCTTCAGGCCCAGGCTCACCCCCAGGTGTGTCTTGCCGACCCCCGGTGGCCCGAGGACCAGCACGTTGTCGCCGTGCTCGATGTAGTGGCAGTTGGCCAAGGCCAGGACCTGCTTCTTGTCGATGGAGGGCTGGTAGCTGAAGTCGAAGGTCTCCAGCGGCTTGACGAAGGGGAAGCGGGCCATGGCCGTGCGCATGCTGATGTTCTGGCTGCGCTTGGCGGCCACTTCCTCGCCCAGCACCTGCTCGAGGAAGTCGGCGTAGGGCAGTTCGCTGGCGGCGGCCTGCTGCAACAGCGCCTCCAGCCGCTCACCGCTCTTGCGAAGGCGCAGCTTGCGCAGGTGCTCGCCCAGACGCTCGAGCTGGCTGGGGGTGGCCGTGGCGGCACCGCCGGCGGCCGGGATGGCGGTGGCACTCATGCGACCTCCGTGTGCATCAGTTCGTCGTAGATGCTCAGCTCGCGCACCTGCACTTCGACGTGCGGCGACGCCGCCGGTGCAGTGGGCGTTGCCGGTTCGGCTGGCGGTACAGCCGCCGCAGGCTGAGCGCGGCGGCGCGCTGCCGGTCCATGCGCCGTGTCGACGCAGAGCTGGGCCCGGCCAGCCAGCACGCCGTGGCGTGCCACGACCTGGCCGCGGTGCCGGATCACCCAGTGCCCGCCTTCGCGCACCACCTGCACCGTGCGGCCGATCAACTCGCAGGGCACGGAGTAGCGGTTGCCGTCGATGGACACCAGCCAATCGTCGGCGACGACGCGGTCGCGCACCATCGCCTGTAGGAAGCTGGCCTGGCTGGCCGTGGGCGTCAGCGCCGTAGCCTCGGTGGCGAAGCGCTCGATCGGCCGCTGGTGGGTGGTGCCGTGTACACGCAGGTCCGCCACGCCGGTCTGCCAGGCCATCAACTGGGCGTTGAAGTCCTCCAAGTCCCGGTATGTCCGGCCTGGGGCGAAGTTGCGCTTGAGGTACTTCACGCCGGATTCCACCTTGCCCTTGGTCTGCGCCCGGTAGGGCTGGCACAGCCGTGGTGCGAAGCCCCAGTGACGGGCGAACGCCTCGAAGGTGGGGTTCAGGCGCGGGCCCTTGCCGCCTTCCTGGGGGCCCAGTACGACGGTGCGCATGCGGTCGTACAGGATGGTCTCGCAGCGGCCGCCGAAGTGGGCGAAGGCGCGCTCGTGGGCAGCCAGCACATTGGCTATGCGCTCGTTGAGGAAGCCCTCGGCGTAAGCGCGCCGGCTGTAGCCCAGCGTCATCACCAGGACGTGAACGACTACTGGTTGCTCACCGAAGCGCACCTGCCACTGTCCCCAGTCGACCTGGGCCTGCTCGGCCGGAGCGCTCTCGAAGCGGCACTGGGTCAGGCTGGCGGCCGCGGCCTCGGTGCGCAGCGGGCGCACTGCCTGCTTGACCACCTCGTAGCAGCCACCGAAACCGCGCTGGGCGCACAGCTCCTGGTGGAGGATGCGAGCAGAGTAGTTGACCTCGGGCGCGCGCCGTGTGAGCCAGGCCATGTGAGGCTGCAGCGCGCTTGGCCGCGGTCGTCGCCGGTACGGCTGCCAGCTCGACTGTTGCAGCGCGGTGCGCACCGTCTTGCGATCCAGGTCCATCTCACGGGCGATGGCCGAGACGCCCTGGCCAGCCCGGCGGCGCTCGTGAATTGCCGCCCATTGTTGTTGACCCAACACGCTGTCCTCCGTGGCCGCCGCTGAGGCCGCCACGGTAGCGCCCGCGCTCAGCCGGGCCTGCAGGCCCGGCTGAGCGCCTTCACCGTCGTCATGTGCTCGTTCTTCCTGTGCCATCTGATGCTCCTTGCATGAGAAGGGTGGGGAAAATTCGAATGCCACAACTGGGGATTATTGAAATGCCACTGACAGCTGCTGTTGCGCAGTGGCATCCGCTACAGCGGCAAGAGCGCCTGGACGGCGGCGCACCTGCGCTGGTTGGCCACGCTGAAGATGGCGCAC
>CAIJPE010000426.1 GCA_903822435.1 uncultured beta proteobacterium
CCGCTGGAACAGTGTGAAGCGCTGGAGCAGTTGCGCGTGCTTTGGCACGGCGAGCGCATCGCGGTGCATGTGGCACCCCATGGGCCGGGCCCGGGCGTGGACACGCCGCAAGACCTGGAACGGGTGCGCGCCCTCTTCGCCGCGGGCCTCTGACCGAGGGAAATCGAGGCCGGGAAAGCGTCAGCTTGCTGAACGGGAGCGCGTGATATTCTCGATTCGAGACACGCACGGCCCCTGCCAGTTGCCGACTTCGGGCGGCCGGAGCGCCCGATAATTCCAAACTTCCGAGGAACTCGATGAGACTCATCCTCTTGGGCGCGCCCGGCGCCGGCAAGGGCACCCAGGCCACGTTCATCTGCCAGCGATTCGGCATCCCGCAGATCTCCACCGGCGACATGTTGCGCGCCGCGGTGAAGGCGGGCACGCCCCTGGGCGTGGCAGCCAAGAAGGTCATGGACGCCGGCGGCCTGGTCAGCGATGACCTCATCATCGGCCTGGTCCAGGAGCGCATCGGCCAGCCCGATTGCGCCGAAGGTTTCCTCTTCGACGGATTCCCCCGCACGATCCCCCAGGCCGACGCCATGAAGGCCGCCGGTGTGCGCCTGGATGTGGTGTTGGAGATCGACGTGCCCGAGTCCGACATCATCGAGCGCATGAGCGGCCGTCGCGTGCACATGGCCTCGGGACGCACCTATCACGTGCGCTTCAACCCGCCCAAGCAGGCCGGCCTGGACGACGTCACGGGCGAGCCCCTCATCCAGCGCGACGACGACAAGGAAGAGACCGTGCGCAAGCGCCTGGAGGTGTACCAGCGCCAGACCCGGCCCCTGGTCGACTACTACGGCAACTGGGCCGCCACGGGCGACGCCCAGGCACCCCGCTATGCCCGCATCAGCGGTACGGGCAGCGTGGAAGAGATCACCCAACGCGTGATGGCGGCCTTGGCAGGCTGAAGCCACTCCCCTACCCGCTCTACGGATTCATCATGGACATCTCCAACAAGGTCTTCATCGTCACCGGCGGGGCCTCGGGCCTCGGCGAAGGCACGGCGCGCATGCTGGCGGCCCACGGCGGCAAGGTCGTCATCGCCGACCTGCAGGTCGAACGCGGCACGGCCATCGCGGCGGAGCTGGGTGGCGTCTTCGTCAAGTGCGATGTGAGCCAGGAAGCCGACGGGCAGGCAGCGGTGGACGCGGCCACGGCCCTGGGCAAGCTGGTCGGGCTCATCAACTGCGCCGGCATCGCACCGGCCATCAAGACCGTGGGCAAGGACGGCGCGCACCCGCTGCACACCTTCACCAAGACCATCACGGTCAACCTGATCGGGTCTTTCAACATGATCCGCCTGGCAGCCGTGGCCATGTCGCGCAACGAGCCCGAAGCGACGGGCGAGCGCGGGGTCCTCATCAGCACGGCCAGCGTGGCGGCCTACGACGGCCAGATGGGCCAGGCGGCCTATTCGGCCAGCAAGGGCGGCGTGGTGGGCATGACGCTGCCGATCGCGCGCGACCTGGCGCGCAACGGCATCCGCAACATGACCATCGCGCCGGGCATCTTCGGCACGCCGATGATGTTCGGCATGCCGCAGGCCGTGCAGGATGCGCTGGCCGCCAGCGTGCCCTTCCCCAGCCGCCTGGGCACGCCGCAGGACTACGCCAAGCTGGTCAGGCA